>JBGAJI010000082.1:0-10887 GCA_044225035.1 Amaricoccus sp.
GAGCCGCAGCTCTCGCGCCAGCAGGGCGGCGCTGGCGCTCACCAGACCCCCGCGAGGAACGGGTCGGCTTCCGCGTCGCCCGAGGCGGTGGGCGCGGCGAGCTCCAGTTCCGGCGTCGGCCCGAGCCCGAGATCCACATGCGTCGCGATGACCGCGAGGCCGCCGCCGGCGAGATGGGCGCGGACAAGCGCGGCGAAGCGCGCGACCGACGCCGCGTCGAGCGAGATCGTCGGTTCGTCGAGCAGCCAGAGCCGACGCCGCGCGACCAGCAGCCGTGCGAGCCCGAGCCGGCGCTTCTGTCCGGCCGAGCAGGCATGCGCCGGCTGGTCCGCGATCGCCTCGAGCCCGAAGCTGGCGAGCGCCTCGCCGATCGCGCCGCCACCGGACAGCGCGGCCCAGAAGCGCAAGTTCTCCGCCACGGTCAGCGCCGCCTTGATCGCGTCGAGATGGCCGGCATAGGCCAGCTGATCGGCATAGGCGTCCGGGTTCCCGGCCAGCGCGACGCCGTCGAGGGTCACCGTCCCGGCGCACGGTTCCAGCAACCCGGCGAGCGCCCGGAGCAGCGTCGATTTTCCCGCCCCGTTCGGCCCCCGGAGCAGCAGCGCGGAACGGTCCGCGACCGCGAAGCCGATGCCGCGCAGCACCGGTCGGCCGGCGCGATCGCACGAGAGATTTGAGACGGCCAGGCCCATGGCGGCGCTTTATCCGAACCGCGGCCAAGGGGGAAGGCCAGGCCGGATGGGGCGGGGGGATTCGCCCTCGAATTTTTGTATACCATTGTATTCTTTTCGTAGTCGCGGCTCTTGCGAGGTGCGAAAATATGCTGCATACCAATCGTTAACTCTTCCCGTCCCAGCACCCGCCCGGAGGCCCGATGACTGTTTTCGTTGGAACTGACACCGCCAAGACGCGCCGCGCCCTCAAGGTTGGAGACAAGACCTACGCCTATTACTCGATCGCGGCGGCCGAGGCGGCTGGTCTGGGCGATTTCAAGAAGTTGCCGGCGTCTCTTAAGGTTGTTCTCGAAAACATGCTGCGGTTCGAGGATGTGAAGACCGTCAGCGTCGATGATATCAAGGCCTTCTCGGAATGGGCGGCTCTCGGCGGCAAGAACCCGCGCGAGATCGCCTATCGCCCGGCGCGCGTGCTGATGCAGGATTTCACCGGGGTTCCGGCGGTCGTCGATCTCGCCGCGATGCGGGACGGGATCAAGGCGCTGGGTGGAGACGCGCAGAAGATCAATCCCTTGAACCCGGTCGATCTCGTCATCGACCATTCGGTGATGATCGATGAGTTCGGCTCGCCGCGGGCGTTCCAGCTGAACGTGGACCTGGAATACGAGCGCAACATCGAGCGCTACCAGTTCCTGAAATGGGGTCAGAACGCCTTCGACAATTTCCGCGTGGTGCCGCCGGGGACCGGCATCTGCCACCAGGTCAATCTCGAATATCTCGCCCAGACCGTCTGGACCGACAAGGACCCGAGCGGTGAGCTCGTCGCCTATCCCGACACGCTGGTCGGCACCGACAGCCACACGACGATGGTCAACGGCATGGCCGTGCTCGGCTGGGGCGTCGGCGGTATCGAGGCCGAGGCGGCGATGCTCGGCCAGCCGGTCTCGATGCTCATCCCCGAGGTGATCGGCTTCAAGCTGACCGGCAGGATGGTCGAGGGCACCACGGCGACCGACCTGGTGCTGAAGGTCGTGCAGATGCTGCGCAAGAAGGGCGTGGTGAACAAGTTCGTCGAATTCTACGGCGAGGGGCTCGACCACCTGCCGCTGGCGGACCGGGCGACGATCGCCAACATGGCGCCGGAATACGGCGCCACCTGCGGCTTCTTCCCGATCGACAACGAGACCCTGCGCTACCTGCGCAACACCGGCCGCGACGAGGACAGGATCGCGCTGGTCGAGGCCTATGCCAAGGAAAACGGCATGTGGCGCGCGGCGGATTACGATCCGGTCTATACCGACACGCTGCATCTCGACATGGGCGAGATCGTGCCCGCCATCTCGGGGCCGAAGCGGCCGCAGGATTACACCCCGCTCAATCTCGCGGCGGACGCCTTCTACAAGACGGTGGCCGAGTATCGCGGCATCGACCTGTCCGCCAATGGCGACAAGATGGCCGCCGAGGGGGGCGCGACCTCGATCACCGCGCCGCCCGAGGTGCGCAAATCGGCCAGCGTCGAGGGCGAGGATTACACCATCCGCGACGGGTCGGTGGTGATCGCCGCGATCACCTCCTGCACCAATACCTCCAACCCCTATGTGATGATCGGCGCCGGGCTGGTGGCGCGCAAGGCGCGGCAACTCGGCCTGACCCGCAAGCCCTGGGTGAAGACCTCGCTCGCGCCGGGTTCGCAGGTGGTGTCGGAATATCTGGAAGCGGCGAACCTGCAGGAGGATCTCGACGCCGTCGGCTTCAACCTCGCCGGCTATGGCTGCACGACCTGCATCGGCAACTCCGGCCCGCTCGGCGATCCGGCGATCTCGAAGGCGATCGGCGAGAATGATCTTGTCGCCACCGCCGTCCTGTCCGGCAACCGCAATTTCGAGGGTCGCATCAGTCCCGACGTGCGGGCGAACTATCTCGCCTCGCCGCCGCTGGTCGTCGCCTACGCGCTGGCCGGCGACGTCAATATCGACCTGACCGTCGAGCCGCTGGCCCAGACGCCGGACGGCAAGGATGTCTACCTGAAGGACGTCTGGCCGACCAACCAGGAGGTCGCCGACCTCGTGGAGAAGACCGTGACGCGGCAGGCGTTCCAGAGCAAATACGCCGACGTCTTCAAGGGCGACGAGAAGTGGCAGGCGGTCGAGACCGTCGACAGCGAGACCTACAACTGGCCGCCGACCTCGACCTACATCCAGAACCCGCCGTATTTCCAGGGCATGGCCAAGGAGCCGGGCGTCATTTCCGACATCGCGGGCGCGCGCGTCCTGGCGCTGCTCGGCGACATGGTGACGACCGACCATATCTCGCCCGCCGGCTCGTTCAAGGCGACCACCCCGGCCGGGCGGTATCTGACCGAGCGGCAGATCGCGACGCGGGACTTCAACAGCTATGGCTCGCGGCGCGGCAATCACGAGATCATGATGCGCGGCACCTTCGCCAATATCCGCATCAAGAACGAGATGCTGGACGGGGTCGAGGGCGGCTATACCCTCGGGCCGGACGGCGAGCAGACCTCGATCTTCGACGCCTCGATGGCCTATCAGGCCGCCGGCGTGCCGCTGGTGATCTTTGGCGGCGTCGAATACGGCGCCGGCTCGTCGCGCGACTGGGCGGCGAAGGGCACCGCGCTGCTCGGCGTCAAGGCGGTGATCGCCGAGAGCTTCGAGCGCATCCACCGCTCCAACCTCGTCGGCATGGGGGTGATCCCGTTCGAGTTCACCGGCGGCATGAACCGCAAGTCGCTGGGCCTGAAGGGCGACGAGGTGATCTCGATCGCCGGCCTCGCTGGCGACCTGAAGCCGCTCTCCATCGTGCCTTGCACCATCACCTATGGCGACGGCACGGTGAAGACCATCGACCTCAAGTGCCGGATCGATACGGCGATCGAGATCGAATATGTCGAGCATGGCGGCGTGCTGCATTACGTGCTGCGCAACCTCGCCAAGGTCGCCTGAGCCGCCGATCCGACGCGGCCCGGAACCCGCCGGGCCGCGCGATGGTTCCCGAGCCCGTGCGCTCGCGAATGCTTGACTCGCATCGCGACCGGGCTTGGACTTAGCTGTGGTCCACGCCGCCACGAGGACCGAGATGCATATCGCCCCGATCGTTCTGTCGCCGATCGTCCTGTCGCTGTCGCTTGTCGCCGTGCCCCGAGGTGCCGAGGCGCAGGAAAGTCCCGTGGTGCTGGAGCTTTTCACCAGCCAGGGTTGTTCCTCCTGTCCGCCCGCCGACGAACTTCTGGCGGAGCTGGCTCAGTTGGACGGGGTGATCGCCCTGGCGTTGCATGTCGATTATTGGGACTATCTCGGCTGGAAGGATCCCTTCGCCGACAGAGCCTATACGAAGCGGCAGAAAACCTATGCGCGGGCCCTGCGCCAGCGGACGCTGTTTACGCCGCAGATGATTGTTCAGGGCGAGGAAATGGTGGTCGGGCGCGACGCGGCGACCATCTTCGACCGTATCGCGGAGCATCGGTCGCAGCCCGCGCCGGTCGACCTCGGCGTGTCGCGGGATGGCGACACGCTGAAGGTGGATCTCGCGCCGCTGGTCCCGGGCCTCGGGCCGGCGGATGTGCAGGTCGTGGAATTCAATCCGGAAGACGAGGTGACGATCGAGGCGGGCGAAAACGCCGGCAGGTCGATCACCTATACAAATATCGTCACCAACTGGCAGACCATCGGCCGCTGGGACGGCGCGACGGAGGCCGAGCTGACCATCGAGGGCATCGGCGAGGGGCCGCTGGCCGTCATTGTTCAGGAAGCGCCGCAAGGTCAGATCCTGAGCGCGGCCAAGCTGCCCTAGAGCGGAGCCCGTCCCGACTGCGCCGGCCCGTCCGCTCTAGAATCTTGAAATTGCGCAATGTCTTAACCACCAGACGATTCCGTCTGGTTGGACATTGCTCTAAAGTCAGGCGCCGTCGTCAGAAGGTCTTTACCCAGCGACGATGCAGCCAGAAATACTGCTCCGGCGTGGCGCGGACGCGCGCGGCGAGGCTGTTCGCGGCGGCCTGGGTCATTTCCTCGGCCGTGCCGGGCGGGATCGGCGCTTCGAACTCGACGGTGACATGCAGGCCGTCGGGGGCGCGGGTGCCATAGACCGGGATCATCGGCAGATCGTATTTGCGGGCGAGGTCGGCGATCATCGTGCCGGAGGGCGCCGGCTGGCCGAGAAAGTCGATCTCGACGCCGCGCTTGGTATATTGGTCGAGCAGCACGGCCATCACCCCGCCGCCCCGGACATGGCGCACCAGCTCGCGCAGGCCTCCGCCGTCGCGGCCGACCACCGGCCTGCCGCCCGCCTCGACGCAGGCGAGATAGTCGCGGTCGAGAAAGGGGTTCTTCACCGGCCGGATCATGGCGCCGGCCTCGATGCCCTCGGCCATCAGCGCGGCGCGCACCGCCTCCCACTGGCCGAAGTGACCGGAGACGAGGAAGGCGCCCTTGCCCGCCGCCCGCGCCGCGAGGAGGGCCTCCCAGCCCGGGCCGGACGGGCCGGTCCAGTCGTGGCGGCGCTGGAAATCCCGGCGCGTCATCACCTCGATCATGGTGCGGCCGAAACTGTCGGCCATGCCGTCGCGGATGCGGCGCCGCTCGTCGGCCTCCATCTCGGGGAAGATCAGCCGCAGGTTGCCCTCGACCCGGGCACCGAGCTTTGGAAGCCGCGCGACGGCGGTCCGCGCCAGCCAGCTCGCCAGTGCGAGCCGCGGGCGGACGGGCAGCGCCCGCGCGAGGCCGAGCAGCGCGGCCTGCGGCAGCCAGGCGACGAAGCTCGCGGCGCGGCTCTTCTTTGCCATCAGCGGATCCGTGAGACGAGGACGCGGAAGCGATAGCCGAGCAGGACGACGGCCGTCGCGCAACCGACGCCGGTGCCGATGAACAGCCCGGCCTCCGCCAGAGGTGTGCGGAAGGCGAGCGTCAGGCTGATCGGGATCATCACGCAGAAGAAGGCGAGGAAGAAGGCGAACGTCGTGCCCCAGGAATCACCCATCGCGCGGTTCGCCTGTCCGAGCACGACCTGGCCGGCGTCGAAAACCATGGTGAAGGCGAGGATGGCGATCAGCGGCGCGGCCCGCGCGATGAGCGCGGGGTCCGAACTGTAGAAGGCGACGACGCCCGGCGCGATGGCGAGGAGGCCGAGGCCGATGGCGCCGATCACCACCACGGTCGCCGCGAAGCCGGCGAGGCCGGAGAACACCACCTCGGCGGCGTCGCCCTTGCCGGCGGCCTGTCCGACCTGAACCGACGTGGCGACGGACAGGCCGAGTGCGATCATGAACACCGTCGATTCGACGTTATGCAGGATGCTGTAGGCGGCGAGCGCGCCGGTGCCGAGCAGGCCGGCCGCCTGCGCCAGCGAGGCGAAGGCGACTGTCTCGAAGAAATAGGCGGCGCCGCCGGCGAAACCGATGCGCCGCATCTCGGCCCCGGCGATCCGTCCACCCGGTCCCCAGAAGCCGAAGAACCGGCCGCGCCAGCGATCGAACTCGGGCAGGCGCAGCAACCAGACGACGAGCCCCGCCGCCATCATCAGCCGCGCGATGGTTCCGGCCAGCGCCGCGCCCTCGGCCCCCATCGCCGGCAGGCCGAACCGGCCACCGATGAACAGCCAGCAGAGCAGGAAATTCACCAGATTGGCGGCGATCATCGCGACGAGGCCGGGCTTGGTCCGCGCCGTGCCCTCGAGATAGAAGCTCGCGGCGACGAAGACGATCTGAAAGAGCGCGCCGGGCGCCAGCATCCGCGCGACCGAGCCGGCGCCCGAGGCCAGCGCCGGCTCGTGCCCGATGGCAAAGAGCAGGGCCTCGGAGCCGAAGACGAGCAGGGTGGCCGCCCCGCCGACCACCATCGACCAGCGCAGGCCGCGCAATGCGATCGCCGGCAGGTCGGGATCGCCGGAGCCCATCTCGCGCGCCGCGGTCGAGATCACGCCGACCATGCAGCCGACGCCGGTGACGAGCAGCGGGAAGAACACCGCCGAGCCGAGCGACAGCTTGGCCAGCTCGAACGTGTCATGCTGGCCGACCATCATGACGGCGACCAGCGTCATGATCAGGATGCCGGCGCGGCTCAGCACCACCGGCCAGGCCAGCAGGAACAAGGCACGCCAATGCCGCAAAAGCCTCGGCACGAAACCGACGGATATGGTTTCAGCGACCGTCATCGCCCGGCCGCCGCCACGGCGCCCACCGAACGAAACTGGCGAGGCATCATCCGAACTCCCGGGTTCAATCCGGCGCGGGTTTAATCCACGGCGCCGGTCCGGGCTGTCGCGCCCGGGCGTTTCACATGCCCTGCGAACCAGGGCATGTCCGGGGCGCGCGCGGCGAGTCAGTGGCGAGTCGGGTTGATCATCATCACCATCTGGCGGCCTTCCAGACGGGGCATCGCCTCGATCTTGCCATATTGCGTCACATCCTCGGCCACCTTCTCCAGGAGCTTGCGGCCGAGCTCGAGATGGGCCATCTCGCGGCCCCGGAAGCGCAGGGTGATCTTGACCTTGTCGCCGCCCTCGAGGAACTTGTAGACCGAGCGCATCTTGACGTCATAGTCATGCGTATCGGTGTTGGGACGGAACTTGATCTCCTTGATCTCGATGACGTGCTGCTTCTTGCGCGCCTCGGATTCTTTCTTTTGGGTTTCGTATTTGTATTTGCCGAAATCCATGATCTTGCAGACCGGCGGCTCGGCATTGGGCGAGATCTCGACCAGATCGAGCCCGGCCTGTTCGGCAAGCAGCATCGCCTTTTCCGGCGTGATCAGGCCGATATTCTCCCCCTCGGCGCCGATCAGGCGAATCTCTGGGGCACGCACGCGCTCGTTGACCCGGGGTCCGGTGTCGCGTGTGGGCGGGGCGTTGTGCGGTCTGCGGGCTATGGCCGTTGCATCCTTTTGATTGTTGATCCGATAAAAAACCGGAGCAGGGCCCCGGTTAGGCGCGGGAATATAGTGCAGAACGACGCGCAAGTGAAGATGTCGCCATCGCCAACCACGCCCTTTCGGCGCCGCGGGGCGCAGTTCAACTCAGGGTGGCGCAGAATCGGGCGATCCGCGCGCAGGCCTCGGTCAGCTGTTCGTCGGCGGCGGCGTAGGAGACGCGGAAATTCGGGCTGAGACCGAAGGCCGCGCCGAAGACCACGGCGACCCCCTCGGCTTCCAGCAGGGCGGAAGCGAAATCGCCATCGGTCGCGATGACCGCGCCGCTCGCCATGCGCTTGCCGATCAGCCCGGCGATCGAAGGATAGACGTAGAACGCCCCCTCCGGCGTCGGGCAGTTGATCCCGGGGCAGGCGTTCAACAGGCCGACGACCAGATCCCGCCGGCGCAGGAAGGCCTCGCGCGACCATGGGATATAGTCCTGCGGACCGGTCAGCGCCTCGACCGCCGCCCATTGGCTGACCGAGCAGGCGTTGGAGGTCGACTGGCTCTGGATCGTGGTCATCGCCTTGATCAGCGGTTTCGGCCCGGCGGCGTAGCCGATGCGCCAGCCGGTCATCGCATAGGCCTTGGAGACCCCGTTGACCGTCAGCGTGCGTTCGTAGAGCCCCGGCTCGATCTCCGCCGGCGTGCAGAAAACGAAGGGCGGATAGGCGATATGCTCGTACATGTCGTCGCTCATCACCCAGACTTGGGGATGCGCCATCAGCACGTCGGTCAGGCCCTTCAGTTCCTCGCGGGAATAGCCCGCGCCGCTGGGATTCGACGGCGAATTGAAGATCAGCCATTTGGTACGGGGCGTGATCGCGGCGGCCAGCGCCTCGGGCGTGATCTTGAAGCCGGTCTCCAGCTCGCCCGCCACCACCACCGGCGTTCCGCCGGCGAGCAGCACCATGTCGGGATAGCTGACCCAGTAGGGCGCGGGGATGATGACCTCGTCGCCCGGGTCCAGCGTCGCGACCAGCGCGTTGTAGAGCACCTGCTTGCCGCCGGTCGAGACCATCACCTGGTCGGGCGCGTATTCGAGACTGTTCTCGCGCAGGAACTTGTCGGCGATCGCCCGGCGCAGCTCGGGGATGCCCTCGGGCGATGTGTAGCGCGTCTCGCCGCGGTCGATCGCCGCCTTGGCCGCCACGCGGATATTTTCCGGCGTATCGAAATCCGGCTCGCCGGCGCTGAGCGAAATGATGTCGCGGCCGGCGGCCTTGAGCTCGCGCGCCTGCGCGGTGATCGCGATGGTGGGAGAGGGCTTGATCCGCCCGAGCGACGCCGCCAGAAAGCTCATGATCCGCCTTTCGTTCCGCGGTTCCAATTCCGCGCCGGTGTCATAGGCCGCGGCCGCGGTCCACGCAAGCGAACGGCCCGGAAGCAGGAGCGCGAATGACCGACACGGCCAGAACCGAGACGCATGAGAACCGCCTGAAACGGCTCGGAATTCGCAGTTGGCGGCGCGGCACGAAGGAAATGGACCTGATCCTCGGGCCCTTCGCCGACGGGTGCCTCGCGGAGCTGGAGATCGCGGCGCTCGACGCCTACGACGCGCTGCTCGCCGAGAACGACCACGACCTTTACGGCTGGGTCAGCGGCGTCGCGGCGGCGCCGGCGCGGCATGGCGGAATAATCGAGCGCATCCGCGCCTTTCATGGCCTCGGCTGACCGGCGACGTCGGCGATTTCGACTTAACGACTTGTATAAGAATTTGCCCGAGTGTTCGGCCGGTAGCGAACATGCGGAGATAGCACAATGAGTATGCACGCAAAGGTTGCGCCTGCCCCGGTCTCCGCCGAGGACGATGACTTCCTGGGCGCGTATCTCGAAACGCTGTCGATGGTCGAACGGCTGCACCGGCTGCTGCTGGATGTCGTAAAAGACGAGTTCGAGAGACTTGGAATCATTGATATAAATTCGGTTCAGGCCCTGTTGCTCTTCAATGTGGGCGACAATGAGGTGACGGCCGGGGAACTGAAGACCCGCGGCTATTACCAGGGCTCGAACGTCTCCTACAATCTCAAGAAGCTGGTCGAATACGGCTATATGCACCACCAGAAATGCGACGTCGATCGGCGCGCGGTGCGGGTGCGGCTGACCGAGAAGGGCCGCGGAATCAGGGCGATCATCGCCGACCTCTTCCAGCGACACGCCGACGGAATCCTCAGCCGCGAGGTGCTCGGCAGCGTGCGCCTGTCGGACATGAACGCCACGCTGCGACGGATGGAACGCTACTGGAGCGACCAGATCCGGTACATCTACTGAGCGGGAGAGCGCCGGTGGGACCAATCGCGCCCGAGTTGAATGCGAAGCCGCGCTGTTTCGGCAACCCTGCCTCGGGAAATGGCCCATGCCGCTGCCCAAACGCTTATTATCATGGTAGCATTTCGGAAAACAAGGCGCATAGCGGGCACTGATTCGCGCGAAGGCGTCAGGGGCAGACAAGCGAGTTGAAAGGGTCGCCAGGCGGATCCATGGGTATCAAAGTAGACAATCCCTCCGCTGGGGCGCAGGGCGGATACGAATACGCGATCGGCGATGTCCTGCGGGGCGAGCGGGCGACCTTGGGTAAATCGCTGCTCGACGTGCAGCGCGACCTGCGCATCAAGGCGGCCTTCATCTCGGCGATCGAGGACGCGGATATGACCGCCTTTCCGAACAAGGGCGTGATCCCCGGCTATGTGCGCTCCTATTCCCGCTATCTCAATCTCGATCCGGAAGAAGTCTTCCGCCGCTTCTGTCACGACAGCGGCTATGTCGCGGCGCCGCTGACCTTCGGCCAGCCGAGGCCGAAGCCGGCGCGGGGCAAGATGGCGCCGATCGCGGCGCCGGCCGGCGCCTTTCCCGATTTCCCGCTGACCCGTGCCTCCGGCTTCGCCCTTCCGCGGGTTCCGGTCGCGGCCATCGGCTCGGTGCTGGTGCTGGTCGGGCTGGTCGCCGGGCTCGGCTACGGCGGGTGGACGGTGCTCCGCAACATCCAGCGCGTGCAGTTCGCGCCGGTCGACGAATTGCCGATCGCGGTCGCCGAGGTCGAGACGATCACGCCGCCCGCCGCCACGCCGCTGGCGGAGCCGGCGCTGACCGATCTCTCCAGCCCGGTCGCCGCCACCGCGCTGGCCGATCTCTATCGCCACCAGGAGGCCGAGGTGAAGATCCTCGTGCCGCGCGACGGACCGATCGCCGCGATCGACCCCGACCGCATGGGCCTGCTCGTCAACCGGGCGCCCGCGGCGGCGCCCGTCCCGGTTCCCGCCGTGGCGCCGGGCGACACGCGCGCCGAGGCGATC
>JBGAJI010000082.1:10913-14191 GCA_044225035.1 Amaricoccus sp.
CGTCGCCGAGCGCGCCGCCTGGGTGCGCGTCTATCTCGATAACGGCACCATCATCTTCGAGCGCATCCTAGAGAAGGGCGAGACCTATTCGCCGCCCGAGGGCGTCGGCGCGCCGATGATCTGGGCCGGAAATTCGGGCTCGGTCTATGTGAAGGTCGGGAACGAGCTGCACGGGCCGCTCGGCAACGGCACCAAGGCGACGCGCGACGTGGTGCTGGCGCCGCAGGCGATCGCCGACCGCTACGACGTGGTCTCGGACGTGCCGGAGGTGATCTCCCAGGCCTTCGCGCCGCGGCCCGCCGCCCCGGTCATCCAGTAATCTTGCTCGACATCTTCGCTTCACGATCTCGCCCCCGCGGTCGAGATCGTGAAGGCGCCGCTCGGGCCCTCGCGTGACATTCCCCGGCGGCTCTACTATGTTCCGGTCCGAACGACGCGTTCCCGGGTAGAGTTTTCATGTCGCACAATCCGATCCGCCCCTGGCGCAATATCGAGCGGCGGACGTCGCGCCAGATTCATGTGGGCTCGGTCCCCGTCGGCGGCGGCGCGCCGATCAGCGTGCAGACCATGACCAACACGCTGACCCACGACGCCAAGGCGACGATCGAACAGATCCTGCGCTGCGCCGAAGCCGGCGCGGATATCGTGCGCGTCTCCTGCCCGGACGAGGCCTCCACCGCCGCGCTGAGGGAGATCGTGCGCGAGAGCCCGGTGCCGATCGTCGCCGACATTCATTTCCACTACCGCCGCGGGATCGAGGCGGCGGAGGCCGGCGCCGCCTGCCTCCGTATCAACCCCGGCAATATCGGCAGCCCGGAACGCGTGCGCGAGGTTATCAAGGCGGCGCGCGACCATGGCTGCTCGATGCGGATCGGCGTGAACGCGGGCAGCCTCGAGAAGCATCTCCTGGAGAAATACGGCGAGCCCTGCCCGGACGCGATGGTCGAGAGCGGGCTCGACCATATCCGCATCCTCGAGGACAATGATTTCTTCGAGTTCAAGATCAGCGTGAAGGCGTCGGACGTGTTCCTCGCCGCCGCCGCCTATCAGGCTTTGGCCGAGGCGACGGACGCGCCGATCCATCTCGGCATCACCGAGGCGGGCGGCCTCATGTCCGGTACGGTGAAATCCGCGATCGGCATGGGCAACCTGCTCTGGATGGGTATCGGCGACACCCTGCGCGTCAGCCTCTCGGCCGATCCGGTCGAGGAGGTGAAGATGGGCTTCGAGATCCTGAAATCGCTCGGCCTTCGCCATCGCGGCGTCAACATCATCTCCTGCCCCTCCTGCGCGCGGCAGGGGTTCGACGTGATCAAGACCGTGGAAGCCCTGGAAAAGCGGTTGGAACATATCAAGACGCCGATGTCGCTCAGCATCATCGGCTGCGTCGTCAACGGCCCGGGCGAGGCGCTGATGACCGACCTCGGCTTCACGGGCGGCGGCGCCGGCTCCGGCATGGTCTATATGGCCGGCAAGCAGCACCACAAGCTCGGCAACGCCGGCATGATCGAGCATATCGTCGAGCTGGTGGAAGCCCGCGCCGCCGAGATCGAGGCCGAAGAGGCGGCGAGCCCCCACGCCGCCGAATGACATAGGGTCCGGCCCTCCCGAGGTTCAGGCGCTCGATTTGCCTTGCGGTTCCGCCCGGTCTCGCGCACGAGGCGGCGGGCAGGGCCCGGTTTCCCCAGGCGGATGACGCGACGATGATCCCCCTCGAAAAACTCGACCAGATCCGCGGTCGCTTCGAATTCCTCGAAGCGAAGCTCAGCACGGGCGCGGCGCCCGCCGATCTGGTGGCACTGTCGCGTGAATATGCCGAGCTGCGTCCGGTCGTCGCCGAGATCGACGCCTATCGCGCGCTGACCCGCGAGCAGGAGGAAGCGCGGCGCCTGCTGGCCGACCCCGAGATGAAGGATCTGGCCGCCGAGGAACTGGCCCGGATCAAGGCCGCGCTGCCGGAGGCCGAGCACGCGGTCCGCCTCGCGCTCCTGCCGAAGGACGCGGCCGACGCGCGCTCGGCGATCGTCGAGATCCGCGCCGGCACCGGCGGCGACGAGGCCGCGCTGTTCGCCGCCGATCTCGCCCGCATGTATCAGCGGCTGGCCGAGGCGCGGGGCTGGCGCTGGGACGTGGTCGAGGAAACCGCGACCGAGCTCGGCGGGCTGAAGGAACTGGTGGCCGAGGTCAGCGGCGTCGGGGTCTTCGCACAGCTGAAGTTCGAATCCGGCGTCCACCGCGTCCAGCGCGTGCCGGTGACCGAGAGCGGCGGCCGCGTCCACACCTCCGCCGCCACGGTCGCCGTGCTGCCCGAGGCGGAGGAGGTCGATATCGACATTCCGGCGACGGATATCCGGGTCGATACCTATCGGTCGTCCGGCGCCGGTGGCCAGCATGTGAACACCACCGATTCCGCCGTGCGCATCACGCATCTGCCGACCGGGATCGTCGTGACCTCGTCGGAGAAATCCCAGCACCAGAACCGCGCGCGCGCGATGCAGGTTCTGCGCTCGCGTCTCTACGACCTCGAGCGCCAGAAGCTCGACGATGCCCGCGCGGCCAGCCGCAAGGGTCAGGTCGGGTCCGGCGACCGGTCGGAGCGGATCCGCACCTACAATTTCCCGCAAGGCCGGCTGACCGACCACCGCGTCGGCCTGACGCTCTACAAGCTCGATCAGGTGATGCAGGGCGACCTCGGCGAGGTGATCGACGCGCTGGTCGCCGCCGATCAGGCCAGCCGGCTGGCCGATCTCGACGCGTGACGCGAGAATGACGGGGACCGTGCAGGCCGCGCTGACCGCCGCGGCGGCGCGCCTCGCCGACGCCGGCGTGGCCGATCCGATGCGCGACGCGCGCCTCTTGATGGCGCATGCGCTCGGCATCGCCCCCGGCACGCTGACGCTCCGCCTCCGCGATCCGCTGGGGCCCGCAGCCCCGGCCTTCGAGGCGCTGGTCGGCGAGCGCGCCCGTCGCCGGCCGGTGGCGCAACTGCTTGGGCGGCGGGCGTTCTGGGGGCGCGACTTCGAAGTGACCGGCGACGTGCTTGATCCCAGACCGGAGACCGAGACGATCATCGCCGCCGCGCTCGCCGGCCCCCCGGCGGCCCGGGTCCTCGACCTCGGCACCGGTAGCGGCGCGCTGATCGTCACGCTGCTCGCCGAATGGCCCGCCGCGCAAGGGCTCGGCACCGATGCGAGCGCGGCGGCCTTGGACGTCGCCGCGCGCAACGCCGCCCGGCATGGGTTGGGGGGGCGGGTCGAATTCCGGCTGGCCGACTGGAC
>JBGAJI010000004.1:0-75515 GCA_044225035.1 Amaricoccus sp.
ATCCGCTGCGGCGGCCTGCGCCTTTCGGCGGCCCTCGACATGACATTCGCAGTCGTACCCTTTGACGACATCGCGCCTGTCGCCGACGAGCTGACCGAATATGATCGCGCGCACGTCAAACTCTACATGCGGCTGCTTGATGCTGACGCCGATGGTGCGGAATGGACCGAAGCCGTCAACATTCTGTTCGGTATCGACCCCGCCCTGGAACCAGTGCGCGCCCGGCAGGTCCATGACAGCCATCTGGCCCGCGCGCGCTGGATGACACAGAGCGGCTATCGCCAGCTGCTCCGCCGTCCGACAGATCGGACCTGACCTCGGTGCCGTCGCACCAGTGATGCCCTCAGAGCATCACCCCATGTCTTTGTCCCGGCTTCCATCTCGGTAGAGGCGCCGCAATTCTTTCACGCTCCACCTGTGCAGTTTCAACCAGGAGCGGAGCATGAAGCCGGATACATCCCGCTGGCGAGACCAGGACCAGTATGAATTCTACGATGCGCTGCCCGTTGAGGGCGTCGCCTGGGAATGCCTGCGCCGTAACGCGTCCTATCAGGCCAGTTTCGATGACCTTGTAGCGCAAGGCGCCGGGCATCTTCCCCTTGCGGATCACGTCCAACATCGCTGGGGGTTGCGATTTCCCGGCAGACCCCGGCTTTTCCGCGCTCGACCAACCGGTCATCTGGTCGCCTGTTGCCAATCCGGACATGCTGATGCTCGGAGCAGCGCCCGATTTTCTTCCGCCTTCTCCGTCCGCCTTATCGGTAGATCTTGCTGATGCCATCTGCGGACCAGAGGGGACATATGGTGTCTGCGACGCCAGAGACGGCGTTCAATATCTGATCCTCGCCGACACCGATGCCAATTCGCAGCCGGCGATCATTCTGCCACTTGACGAAAATCTGCCGGATCGGCTCGAAGCCATTCTCAGGCTCTGGCACATGCTGGCCGGGAAACCCGCGCGCCGCGACCCCAGGATGACGCCGTATCAGCGCCGGCGATTTCGCCTGATGATGCAAGCCGCCGACGGAAACGCCAACCACGCGACCTATCGCGAGATTGCCATCGCCATCTACGGAGAGGCGCGCGTTCGCGCTGAGCCGTGGAAGACATCGGCTTTGCGCGCCTCTGTCATCGCCCTTGTTCGATCTGCCGCCGCGCTGATCGACGGCGGTTATCAGGACCTTTTGCGCCATCGTCGCAAACCCTGACACTGACGTCTGATCGAGGGTGAGGATTTTACCCCTTCGATCTTCCTCATCCCCCATGCCGCCGCGCCTTCGCCACCGTGCGCATGTCATGCCGTTGATCGTCAGCGGCATCCTGCACAACCACGGAGGCCACCCCATGCGACCTGATCTCGCCGCCTTGCCGCCACGCTACCTGCGCACCAAGGAAGCCGCCGATTTCCTCAGTCTGTCCGCGCGCACGCTGGAAAAGCACCGGACTTACGGAACGGGGCCTGCCTATCACAAGCTCGGCGGCCGCGTTGTCTATTCGGTCGAGGATCTCGCAGCCTGGGTTGCGCGCGGATCGGTCACCTCCACGTCGGACCCGCGTGGACAGGTTCTCCCGGCGAAACCTCTGCCGACGTCCGCATTCACCTCGTCCAAACGCATCACGCGCTGAACGCGGCTGTCAACCCTTGATGGCGCCTCAGCATCCATCCGCCTCGGAGCGCGGACAACTCGATTTGTTTCGGGCGATTCCCGGTGAATTCGCGCCACGAGACGCGCAGGATCTCATGGCCTATCCTTTCTTTTCCCTTTCCAAATCGCACCGTATCCGCCCGATTGACTTTGCCCTGGGTGACGTCTCGATCCGTGTCGAAGCTGTTCCCGATCACGGCATGGCGACGATCTGGGATGCCGATATTCTGATCTGGGCGGCCAGTCAGATTGTTGAAGCGCGGGACGCCGGTCTGCGCACGTCGCGCCTGATGGCGGCAACGCCCAATGAAATCCTGACATTCACCGGGCGGGGAACCTCGCTACGTGACTATCAGCGTCTGAAAGCGGCGCTGGACCGCCTGCAATCGACCACCGTTGCGACCTCAATCCGCCAGCGCGCGAATGGACGGCGGCATCGCTTTTCGTGGATCAACGAATGGCACGAGCGGACCGATGCCAATGGCCGCCCGGACGGGATCGAGATGATCGTGCCCGACTGGTTCTACAGTGCGGTTCTGGATGACGCCCTGATCCTCACCATCGACCGGGCCTATTTCAATCTGACCGGCGGGATGGACCGCTGGCTCTATCGTCTGGTGCGCAAGCATGGTGGGCGGCAGAGAAACGGTTGGCGGTTCGACTTCCGTCACCTGCACCAGAAATCGGGCAGTCTTTCGCCGTTCAAGCGCTTCGCCTTCGAGCTGCGCGACATTATCCGCCGCCAACCGCTGCCTGGCTACACCCTGTTCGCCGAGGTCGAGACCGGCGGCAGGATGCTGCTTGCTTTCGAGCCTGTTTCGGCCTGTGGAAAACCTGTGGATAGCCTCGTGCTATCGGGAACCCTGACTATCGTGCCATCAGGAACCGGCGGCTCGTGCTATCGGGAACCCAAACGGCTCCTATCATCAAGTAACAAAAGGGAAAATCGCGACCTTAACTTAGAGTCTAACACAGAATCTAACTTTGAAGAGCGGCGGCGCAATGTGGAAAAGCTCATTGCGAAGGCCGGTGCGGCCCTCAGATCGGGTGCCCATAAAGGCAAGCTGACACCCCCAAAGCAAGGATCGCCCGCGTCAACAAGCACGCCTGAACTTCCTCTCGGCAAACCGGGAGGACGGCGATGATTGTTGCGCTCCTCAATCAGAAAGGCGGCGTGGGCAAGACGACGCTGGCGCTGCATCTCGCCGGAGCCTGGGCCGCGGAAGGCAAGCGCGTCATCCTGATCGATGCCGACCCGCAAGGCTCCGCACTCGACTGGTCGGAGCGGCGCAGCCATGAAGGGCTGCCAAGGCTGTTCACCGTCATCGGACTTGCCCGCGATACCCTGCACAGGGAAGCGCCGGAACTGGCGCGTGACGCCGATCATGTCGTCATTGATGGTCCGCCCCGTGTCGCTGGTCTGATGCGCTCTGCGCTGCTTGCAGCCGATCTGGTGCTGATCCCGGTGCAGCCATCCCCCTTTGACGGCTGGGCATCAGCCGAAATGCTGGCGCTTCTGAATGAAGCACGCATCTATCGCCCGGAGCTGTCCGCCCGTTTTCTGCTGAACCGATGCGGTGCGCGCACCGTCATCGCCCGCGAAACGGCCGAGACGCTGGCTGACCATGATCCGCCCTTGCTGGCCACAACGGTCGGCCAGCGTGTCGCCTTCGCAGACGCCGCACAGACCGGACGGCTGGTCTCCGAGACCGATGGCGGCGAACGGGCCGCACAGGAGGTCACAGCGCTGGTGGCCGAGATCGATGGCCTCGGTATCGGGAAGATCGTGCCATGACACGTCTGCCCGTCAAATCCGGCTTCGCATCGCGTCCGGGCAATCCCGATAGCTGGGTCAGAGCCGCCGATGCGCCGGCAACACACAAGACGGCGGCGGAGGCGTTCACTGCCCGTCTGACCATCGACATCACGCGCGAACTGCGCGGGCGCATCAAGGTTGCCGCTTTCCGGCGCGGCGTCACCGTCGCCGTGATGCTGCGCGAGCTGCTGGTTCGCGAGTTTCCACCCACCGAAGGAGATCAGCCATGACCGGCAAAACAGTGCGCGCTGCGCATGAACACCCGCTGGCGGACGGGCCTGCCCCGTTCACCACAATGGTCGAACTGACATTCCAGAAGAAGGAGGTCGAGCGCTGGATACGCTTCGGCCGCAAGAGCTTTGAGCAGATCATCGACCGCCGCCGCAGTCTCGTCGGTTTTGCGCCCGAAAGCATCTTCGCCTTCGTCCGCTGGGCCTCCAACGATTACGGCACCATCGTCTCCCGGCTCGACATCCTGCGCGCTGTCGGCCGTGGCGAGCCGTTCCAGACCGTGCCCTTCGTTCGTCCCGGCGGCGAGATTTTGCTGCGTATCGATGGCTGGCGACAAGTCCAGCGGGTGCTGGCCCTGATTGATGCCGTGGACGCGCTTGGCGTCGATCCTGCGGATGTTGCGCCGGACCATTGGCGGCACGTCCACAACCGTTTGAGTGCCGGTCAGGAACCCAACCCCTACACCCCGGAGCGCCATGCCGCGTGGATCAGCCGCCGGAGGATCGCACCATGAGCCGCCGTCATATCCTTGCAGTGTCCATGCTGGCCGTCGGCACGCTTGTCGCCACGGCTGTTGCCGATCTGCCAACCCGGCTGATCTGGAATGCGACTGCCAGCGCGCCCATCGGCTTCTACACAGTTGCTCCCGCCGATGCGCTCGAAGTTCCCGAACTGGTCGCCATCATGCCGTCTGAGCCGCTGGAGCGGTTCATGGTCCAGCGCGGCTATATCGGACACGGCGTGCCACTGCTGAAGCGTGTCCTCGGCCTGCCGGGGCAGCGCGTCTGCCGCAGCGGTGCAACCATTACCGTCGATCATGTCGAAATGGGGGACGCGCTGGAGCGCGACCGCATGGGCCGCGATCTGCCGGTCTGGCAGGGCTGCCGCATCATCGGCGACGGTGAACTCTTCCTCATGAATTGGGACATCCGGGACAGCCTCGATGGCCGTTACTTCGGACCTGTTCCCGCCAGTTCCGTCATCGGCCGGGCGCTTCCGCTCTGGACCGATGAGGAAGGCGATGGCCGCTACGAATGGCGGGCGGCCACGCATTGAACCCACGCCAAACCCACAAACACAGGAGACATACAATGCCACAGATCGGTCAATTTGCGCGTGACGCATCCGGCTTCGCCGGTCAGCTCGTCACGCTCACAATGAAGCGCGATCTCGTCATCGTGCCCGCCGAACATTCCGATGCGGAGAATGCGCCGGACTATCGCGTCCATTACATTGAACATGACGGGCCAGAGGTCGGTGCTGCATGGAAACGCACCGGCGAAAAGGCCGGCGAATATCTCTCGGTGCTGCTTGACGATCCCGCCTTGCCGCAGCCGATCCGCGCCAACCTGTTCCGCGACGACGATGCAGGCTCGTCATGGTCGCTGCACTGGAGCCGCCCTCGGCCCCGCGAAGATCGGGACTGAGATCATGCGATCCCGCACCCTTCTTCTCTTCACGGCCCTGCTGTCGGCTGGCAGCGGCTCGATGCCGGCCATGGCGCAGATCACGCCGCAACCCGCGCCTGTCACCGTGCATCCCCATGCTGCTTTCATTACCGAGGCGTCACAGCGCTTCGGCATTCCAGAGCACTGGATTCGGGCCGTGCTGCGCGTGGAGAGTGCGGGCGATGTGCGCGCCATTTCATCGGCGGGCGCGATGGGACTGATGCAGGTCATGCCCGATACCTGGGCGGGCCTGCGCCGCCGCCATGGTCTCGGGCGCGACCCTTACGATCCGCGCGATAACATCCTCGCAGGCACGGCGTATCTGCGCGAGATGTGGAACCGCTACGGCAATGTTGCGGCCATGCTTGCCGCCTACAATGCCGGTCCCGGTCGCTATGACGAGCATCTGGCGACGGGCCGCACTTTGCCCGCAGAAACACGCGCCTATGTCGCCACGCTCGCACCTGTTCTCGGCAGTGCGACTGCGCCTGATGTGCCGACAATCGTGCCGCCACCACCACCGGATTGGCGCGAAGCCCCGCTCTTCGTTGCGCAATCCAGCGGCAATTCGGCAGCGACCAATCAGCCGTCGGGCGACGTCCGCGCAACCGCTCCTCTGCACGATCCCATCGATCAGGAGCCGCAGGGCGGCGGCATATTCGTGGCCCTTGCGAGCGATGGAGACAAGCCATGAGCATGGCGTCTCCACGCTCTTTCGGTCCGCTTCCGGTGTGCAGTCAGGCTTGGGGGCGCCTGGCAGCATTCCCGGCAGGAAGGGCAAAAAGAGTAGGAAAGGCGGAGGGCAAGATAAAGGAAACCGGCACCCTGTCGGGGCGGTTTCTGGGCAAGCCCTTGTCTGCACACTGTTTTGGGACGCGGCGCACGGCACCATGCTTTTGGGTTTCGCGTGCCGCGATTTGGCGCAAAGCCTTGGCTTCGCTGGGTTTTGACCGGCACTATAGCCGAATATATGTCGTTTGCGTGCCTACACGGCATGGGATGCGCTCATGAGCGCCGACGACGAGAACCGCTTTCGCCCGAAGCCTGGCCGCATCAGGTCGGACGTGCCGAAGGCGGGCAAGGCGAAGAGCTTTCTGACGCAGGCGAAGAAGCTGGCGCGTCAGCATAGCAACAGCCCCGGCAGATCATCTTCATTCGCATCACGGACATCCTCGTCGTCTTCATCTGGTTCTGCCGGAAAGAGCGGGAAGGCGTCGCAGGCTGGCAAAGGTCCGGGCGTCAAGCGTGGTCGTGGTGCGGCCTTTGTCCGCGCCCGAACCCTGTCGGGCGGCTGGCGTCACAGTACGGCCGGAGCGCGCCGCGTCGTCGTCAAAACCCGTTATGTCCAAGGCGCGAGAAAGAATGGCAAAGGGGCTGCCCATCTGCGCTATATCCAGCGAGACGGGACATCGCGTGATGGCGAGCGCGGCCAGCTTTATTCGGCGAACGAGGACCGCGCCGATGGAGATGCGTTTCTTGACCGCGGCAAGGATGATCGCCACCAGTTCCGCTTCATCGTCTCGCCGGAAGATGCCGCCGATCTTTCCGATCTCACCGAGCACACCCGCGATCTGATGAGCCGCATTGAGGGCGATCTTGGCACGAAGCTCGATTGGGTGGCGGTCAATCACCACAATACCGGCCATCCCCATGCCCATATCATTGTTCGGGGCAAGGACGATCTGGGCGAGAACCTGGTCATCAATGGCGATTATCTCGCAAATGGGATTCGTGAGCGGGCCAGCGAACTGGTCACGCTGGAACTTGGACCCGCCACCGAGATCGAGCAGAGCCGCAAGTTGACTGCCGATATCGACCAGGACCGCTTCACCCGGATCGACCGCGCCATGGCCGAGGAGGCCGATGAACGGATCCTCGATCTGCGCCATGAGCCCGACGACACGCGCCGCCAGTTCAACCGCACGCTTCGCCTGCGCCGCCTCGCCAAACTGGAAAAGATGGGATTGGCCATGGAACACGCCCCCGGCGTCTGGGAACTCGGCGCGACGATGGAACCGGCGCTGCGTGAACTCGGAGAGCGCGGCGACATCATCCGCAATATGCACAAGGCGCTGAAGGCCGATGAGCTGGCGCGTGATCCGATGACATTCCAGCTTCACGACGGCGCGCCCGCGATGCCGATCACCGGCCGCGTCGTGGATAAATATCTGACCGATGAGATGGGTGAGAACTTGACCCTCGTGGTCGACGGGATCGACGGGCGCACGCACCATCTTCCCGGCATCGATCCGGCCCACGTCGAAGACGCCCGGATTGGCAGCATCATCGAGGTCGGCCCCGCCGATACAGCACAGCGCCCATCCGATCGCACCATCGCTGCGATCTCGGAGAATGGCATTTATCGCCCGAGCCGCCACCTCGAACAGGCGAAGTTCGAGGGGCGTGTGCCGGGTGGGGATTATGAGGGCTATGTCGATGCCCATGTCCGGCGATTGGAGTCGCTACGCCGGGCCGGGATTGCCGAGCGGATCGACGCCGACCAGTGGCGCATCCCCGAAGACTTCGAGAGCCGCGCTACCGCCTATGATGCCGGTCGCAACCGGCAGGCCAGCATCCGTGTCGTCTCGACCTTCGACCTGGAAAAGCAGATCGGCGCCGATGGTGCGACCTGGCTGGACCGGCGACTGGTTACGTCGGACGTCTCGGATATTACCCCGGCAGGGTTCGGGCAACAGGTGCGAGAGGCGATGGACCAGCGCCGCGACCATCATATCGCACAGGGCGACGCGACGCGGCAGCAGAATGGGCGCATCCTCTATCGGCGCAGCCTGCTCACCAACCTTCGGGAACGGGAGGTGGCGCGCATCGGTGCGGAAATGGCCGGGAGCATGGGGTTGCCATTCCGGGCGGCTGCCGATGGCGAGACTGTCAGCGGCAAGTTTAGCGGAACCGTGCAGCTCTCGACCGGCAAGTTCGCCATTATCGAAAAGAGCCACGAGTTCACCCTTGTCCCGTGGCGGCCGGTGATCGACCGCCAACTCGGCCGAGTGGTGATGGGCGTCGTGCAGGGTGGATCGGTATCCTGGCAGTTAGGACGGACACGAGGGCTGGGGATCTGAGCCTTCGCTGCTCCGGTGCCACGTGAATTGTTCTGGAAATGTCGACATCTGGACGGCTCTTGAGCGAACCTGTCCGATGTGCCGCCGATGATATCCGGCAGTGCTGCGGCTCGGCCTTTCCTGTTGCGACTATCGAAAACGCCTATTCTCTGATCGGCTCCGACTCTTTTGTCGATTGGAGCTTATATGCGTGGAGGCCGAATACTCTGGGGCCAGATCATTGTCGTGTTCACCATTGTCCTGGTGATGGTCTGGACTTCGACACAATGGGTGGCCTTTCGCCTTGGCTTTCAGCCCCAGCTCGGGACTCCATGGTTCGATGTCGCGGGATGGCCGATCTATTATCCTCCGGCCTTCTTCTGGTGGTGGTTTTCCTATGACGCCTATGCGCCTGGTATTTTCACCGAAGGCGCGTTCATCGCCACGTCTGGGGCGTTGTTCGCTATCGCCGCCGCTCTTTTCATGTCGATCATCCGGGCGCGCGAGGCGCGCAACGTCGCCACCTATGGTTCGGCCCGATGGGCCGAGGACAAGGAAATCCATGCTGCCGGATTGCTCGGTCCCGATGGCGTGGTCCTGGGAAGACACAGCAAGGACTATCTACGACATGACGGACCTGAGCATGTCCTTTGCTTCGCGCCCACCCGATCGGGCAAGGGGGTCGGTCTCGTGGTGCCGACGCTGCTGACCTGGCCGGGAAGCTGCATCGTCCATGATATCAAGGGGGAGAACTGGAATCTGACGGCAGGCTTCCGGTCCTGCCATGGTCGCGTCCTGCTGTTCGATCCGACCAATGTGCATTCCGCAGCTTACAACCCGCTGCTGGAAGTCCGTCAGGGGGAATGGGAAGTCCGCGATGTGCAGAACATCGCGGACATTCTGGTCGATCCCGAAGGCAGCCTCGACAAGCGTAACCATTGGGAAAAGACCAGCCATTCGCTACTGGTCGGCGCCATCCTGCATGTTCTCTATGCCGAAAAGGACAAGACGCTGGCCGGCGTCGCGAGTTTTCTGTCCGATCCCCGCCGTCCGGTCGAGGCAACCTTGCGCGCCATGATGGACACGCCGCATCTGGGCGAAGCCGGTGTGCATCCCGTCATCGCCTCGTCGGCACGCGAGCTGCTGAACAAGTCCGAGAACGAACGCTCCGGCGTGCTGTCCACGGCGATGTCCTTTCTCGGCCTCTACCGGGATCCGGTCGTGGCCCGCGCGACGGCCCGCTGCGACTGGCGCATTGCCGATCTGGTCGGAGCAAAAGAACCGGTCAGCCTCTACCTCGTCGTACCGCCATCGGACATCAATCGCACAAAACCGCTGATCCGCCTCATCCTCAATCAGGTCGGGCGGCGGCTGACCGAGGAGCTGGAAACCTCCGGCAAGCGCCATCGCCTGCTGTTGATGCTGGACGAGTTCCCCGCGCTCGGGCGGTTGGACTTCTTTGAATCGGCACTCGCCTTCATGGCCGGTTATGGCCTCAAAGCGTTCCTGATCGCGCAGTCGCTCAACCAGATCGAGCGCGCCTATGGGCAGAACAACGCCATTCTCGACAACTGCCATGTGCGTGTCGCCTTTGCTGCCAATGATGAACGCACCGCCAAGCGGATCAGTGATGCGCTCGGCACGGCCACGGAAATGCGCGATTCCACCAACTATGCGGGCCATCGCCTCGCGCCATGGCTGGGGCACCTCATGGTGTCGCGGCAGGAAACGGCGCGGCCATTGCTGACGCCCGGCGAAATCATGCAGCTTCCGCCAACCGACGAGATCGTCATGGTAGCGGGTGTGCCGCCCATCCGCGCCGCCAAGGCGCGCTATTATGCCGATGCGCGGCTTCAGGAACGGGTGCTGCCGCCGCCCGATCTACGCAAGCAGTCGGTGAAGATGGAAACATCGGCACCAGACGACTGGACGAGCCGTGTTGTTGCGCCCACGGTTGGCCACGGACCCGCGTCGAACACGTCCGACGGCGATCCTGCCAATGCCGGTATCCGTCGTGAGCCGGAGCTTCCCGAGCATGAGGAAATCATTCCGCCACCACCGCCGCCATCGCAGGAGTTCGACTTTCTCGATGATGAGCCCGACGTCGATGCCGCCAAGGCCCGCGCCATGCGTCAGCGGATGCGCATGGTCGCGCGGCAGGCATCTCTCGACCCCAATGACGGCATCGACCTTTGAGAAGGAAGACAGGCATGACGAGCCGCACCCGCATGAATGTCTACTTCTCCCCGGATCTGCTGAAGCAGGTCGAAGGCCTGGCGCTGCGCCGCAATGTTTCAAAATCCGCAGTGATCGAGGCTGCGGTAGCATCCTTCCTGTCCGGTGACACGACCGAACGGCTGGAAGCCGCAATGTCGCGACGCCTGGATAAGCTTGGCCGCCAGTTCGATATGCTGGACGAAGATGTCGCCATCCTCGGCGAGACGCTTTCGCTGTTCGTACAATTCTGGCTCACCATGACGCCGCCGCTGTCAGATAGCGCGAAACAATCGGCGCGCATCAAGGGCAACGAGCGCTTCGAAGGCTTCATGCAGACGCTGGGCAAGCGCCTGGCTTCCGGCGACAGATTCCTGAAAGAGTTGTCGCGGGATATGGATTCGCTTCACGATCTTTCGTCACAAGGCCAGTCCGAAGCGGATGGAAACCAGCTCTGAACTTTCGATCCATCCTATTTGCCGCCCCGCGCCGCCGATGCCCGCACACGCGTAAACATCTGTTGAAACGGCCCTAAATCAGGTTCTTTTAATCGACCCCAATCCGGGGTCCGTCTTTTGCGCGTCCCGCCATGAATGGGGCCGCCATGACCGCATCACATCAGAAACCCGAGACGATTGCGCGTGGTGCGCGGATGCTGCGCACCGCACTCGGGACATCGATTGCCCGGTTTCTGGAAGATCCAGCTGTGGTCGAGGTGATGCTGAATCCCGATGGCCGCATCTGGGTGGATCGGCTCTCCGAAGGTCTGGCCGATACGGGGGAGAGGCTGTCGGCGGCCGATGGCGAGCGGATCGTCCGGTTGGTCGCCCATCATGTTGGCGTCGAAGTTCATACCCGAAGTCCGCGGGTCTCGGCCGAACTGCCTGAGACCGGAGAGCGTTTCGAGGGCCTGCTGCCGCCGGTGGTCGCAGCACCCGCTTTCGCCATACGCAAGCCCGCCGTCGCGGTGTTCACGCTCGACGACTATGTAAGCGCCGGAATTATGACCAGCGCTCAGGCCGAGGTGTTGCGCCTGAACGTCGCCACGCGCGCCAATATCCTTGTCGCGGGCGGCACCTCGACCGGAAAAACCACGCTGACCAACGCGCTGCTGGCAGAAGTTGCCAAGACTTCGGATCGCGTCGTGATCATTGAAGACACGCGCGAACTGCAATGCGCCGCGCCTAATCTCGTCGCCATGCGCACCAAGGATGGCGTGGCCACGCTCTCCGATCTGGTGCGCTCCTCGCTGCGCCTGCGTCCTGATCGCATCCCGGTCGGGGAGGTGCGCGGGTCCGAAGCCCTCGATCTGCTCAAAGCCTGGGGGACGGGACATCCCGGCGGGATCGGCACCATCCATGCCGGTTCCGGCATTGGTGCGCTGCGCCGCCTCGAACAGCTCATCCAGGAAGCCGTCATCACCGTCCCGCGGGCCCTGATCGCCGAGACCATCGACCTTGTCGCCGTTCTTGCCGGACGTGGATCGTCCCGCCGCCTGGTCGAACTCGCCCGCGTCGATGGGCTGGGACCGGACGGCGACTACGCCATCACGCATCCCATCACTTTGGCAACCACCCCGAAAGGAAACCCTTCATGATCCGCACGATTTCACGCGGCTGCCGCATCATGGCAACCGCCGCTGCCACTGTTTCCATCAGTCTGATACTGGCGCCTGCCGCACACGCCTCCGGCTCCTCCATGCCGTGGGAGGCACCGCTTCAGTCGATCCTCCAGTCGATCGAGGGTCCTGTCGCCAAGATCATCGCCGTCATCGTCATCATCGCCACCGGCCTGGCGCTGGCCTTTGGCGATACCTCCGGCGGCTTCCGCCGCCTGATCCAGATCGTCTTCGGCCTGTCCATCGCCTTCGCCGCGTCGAGCTTCTTCCTGTCGTTCTTCTCGTTCGGCGGCGGGGCGCTCATCTGATGGCGGGCGGCCTCGAACAGCTCGACGCGGTGCCGGGCTTCTCCATCCCGGTTCACCGGGCGCTGACCGAGCATATCCTGCTCGGCGGCGCACCGCGTTCGATTGCCATCGTCAATGGCACGCTGGCGGGGGCCGTCGGCCTCGGCCTTCGTCTCTGGCTGGTTGGCATCGCCATCTGGGCGGTCGGACATTTCCTCGCGGTATGGGCTGCCAAACGCGATCCGCTTTTTGTCGAGGTGGGCCGTAGGCATCTGCGCATCCCCGGTCATCTGTCGGTGTGAGGGCGCGGCCATGATGAACCTTACCGAATATCGCCGTACCGCCACCCGCCTCGCGGATTTCCTGCCCTGGGCAGCGCTGGTCGGCTCGGGCGTCGTGCTGAACAAGGACGGCAGTTTCCAGAGGACTGCGAAGTTTCGCGGGCCGGATCTGGATTCCGCTGTCGCCGCCGAACTGGTCGCTGTCGCCGGACGCATCAACAACGCCGTGCGCCGCCTCGGCTCCGGCTGGTCGATCTTTGTTGAGGCACAACGAAGCGAAGCCGCGACCTATCCCGGCAGTCAATTTCCTGATCCGGCCTCCGCTCTGGTCGATGCCGAGCGCAAAGCTGCCTTCGAGGAAGCGGGCACGCATTTCGTGTCAGGCTATTTCCTGACCTTCCTCTGGCTACCACCCGCCGAAGATGCGGCCCGCGCCGAGACCTGGCTCTACGAGGGCCGTGAGCAATCTGGCGTCAATCCATGGGAGCTGATGCGCGGCTTCATTGACCGCACCGACCGCGTGCTGGCGCTGCTCGACGGCTTCATGCCGGAATGCCGCTGGATCGATGATGCCGGCACGCTGACCTATCTCCATTCCACGATATCCACGAACCGCCACCGCGTGCGCGTGCCCGAGGTGCCGATGCACCTCGACGCGCTGCTGGCCGATCAGCCGCTGACTGGCGGGCTGGAACCGCGCCTTGGTGACAAGCATCTGCGCGTCCTGACCATTATCGGCTTCCCGACCGCGACGACGCCCGGCCTGCTCGACGAGATGAACCGGCTGGCTTTTCCCTATCGCTGGTCCACCCGCGCGATCCTGATGGACAAGATCGACGCAACGAAGTTGCTGACCAAGATCCGTCGCCAGTGGTTCGCCAAGCGCAAGAGCATCGCCGCGATCCTGAAAGAGGTGATGACCAACGAGCAATCGGCGCTGGTGGACACCGATGCGTCGAACAAGGCGCTCGATGCCGACATGGCCTTGCAGGAACTTGGGGCCGACATGGCAGGCATGGCCTATGTCACGGCGACCGTCACCGTCTGGGATGCCGATCCGCGGATCGCTGACGAGAAGCTGCGGCTGGTCGAAAAGATCATTCAGGGCCGCGATTTCACGGCTATGCCCGAAACGGTCAATGCCGTCGATGCCTGGCTCGGCTCGATCCCCGGACATGCCTATGCCAATGTCCGGCAGCCGCCGGTCTCGACGCTTAACCTTGCCCACATGATCCCTCTATCGGCCGTGTGGGCGGGGCCGGAACGGAACGAACATCTCGGAGCGCCCCCCTTGCTATACGGCAAGACCGAAGGTTCGACTCCGTTCCGGCTTTCCCTTCATGTCGGCGACGTGGGCCATACCCTCGTCGTCGGCCCGACCGGCGCGGGCAAGTCCGTGCTGCTGGCGCTGATGGCGCTGCAATTTCGCCGCTATGATCGCAGCCAGATTTTCGCTTTCGATTTCGGGGGATCGATCCGGGCATCCGCGCTCGCCATGGGTGGCGACTGGCATGATCTCGGCGGTGGATTGACCGAGGGATCGGAGGTTTCCGTTTCCCTGCAACCGCTGGCGCGGATCGATGATGCCTATGAACGGTCATGGGCCGCTGACTGGATCGCCGCGGTCCTGATGCGTGAAGGCATGAGCATCACGCCGGAGGTGAAGGAGCACATCTGGACGGCGCTGACATCGCTGGCATCCGCCCCGGCGGGGGAACGGACCATCACCGGCCTTGCCGTGCTGCTGCAATCCAACGCTCTGAAACAGGCGTTGCGCCCTTACTGCATTGGCGGCGCCTATGGCCGGTTGCTCGACGCCGAGGCCGAACATCTCGGATCAGCCGATGTACAGGCCTTCGAGATCGAGGGGCTGGTCGGCACTGGGGCTGCGCCTGCCGTCCTGTCCTATCTGTTTCATCGGATCGGCGACCGGCTCGACGGTCGGCCAACCCTGCTCATCATCGACGAAGGCTGGCTGGCGCTGGATGACGAAGGTTTCGCCAATCAGCTCCGCGAATGGCTGAAGACGCTCAGGAAGAAGAACGCTTCCGTCATTTTCGCCACGCAGTCACTTTCCGACATCGATGGCAGCAATATCGCGCCTGCCATCATAGAAAGTTGCCCGACGCGGCTGCTGCTGCCGAACGAACGCGCCATCGAGCCGCAGATCACGGCAATCTACCGCCGCTTCGGCCTCAATGACCGGCAAATCGAGATCCTCGCGCGGGCCACGCCAAAGCGGGACTATTACTGCCAATCGCGGCGCGGCAATCGCCTGTTCGAGCTTGGCCTCAGCGAAGTCGGCCTCGCGCTCTGCGCCGCATCATCCAAATCCGATCAGACCCGTATCGCCGAACTCGTTGCCGAGCATGGGCAGGACGGTTTTCTCGCGGCCTGGCTGCGCGATCGCGGCGTCGAATGGGCCGTCGATCTGACCCCGAACCTTACCAATCTTGTCGAACGGACAGAGCCCGCTCGGTCGGTCGCGCCAGATCAAATCCATCCAGATGACAGCCAAGAAAAGGAGACCCTGCCATGATCCGTATCCCCGTTTCCCGATATGTCAGTGCATCCGTGCTGGCGCTGACGCTCGCCATGCCTGTTGCACTGTCGCCCATGCTGGCAAACCCCGCTCACGCTTTTGGCTTCGGCCGCATCGTCTATGATCCGACCAACTATGCGCAGAACATTCTGACCGCCGCACGCACGCTGGAGCAGATCAACCATCAGATCACCTCGCTTCAGAATGAAGCGCAGATGCTCATCAATCAGGCGAAGAATCTCGCCAGTCTGCCATATTCCTCGCTCCAGACTTTGCAGCAGAACGTCCAGCGCACGCAGCAGCTTCTGGCCCAGGCGCAGAACATTGCCTTCGACGTGCAGAACGTCGATCAGATGTTCCAACAGAAATACGGCAAGGTTTCGCTGTCCGCGACCGACGCGCAGCTCGTCGCCGATGCACGGTCTCGTTGGCAGAATACGGTCGGCGGCTTGCAGGACGCCATGCGCGTGCAGGCCGGTGTCGTTGGCAATATCGACACCAATCGCGCTGAAATGTCCGCCCTTGTCGGGCAGAGCCAGAACGCGACCGGCGCGTTGCAGGCGACACAAGCGGGCAATCAGCTTCTCGCGCTCCAGTCGCAGCAGCTTTCCGACCTGATCGCGCTGATGTCCGCCAATGGTCGCTCCGAAGCTCTGATCGAAGCCGAGCGCGCCACCGCCGCCGAACAGGGCCGCATCCAGCGCGAGCGCTTTCTGACGCCGGGATCGGGCTATCAGCCCGGCAATGCCCGGATGTTCGGCAACGGCAACAACTGACCGGACAGGAGCGGCGCGACATGGACGGCAAGATGCTGGCCCGGCTGGGCGCGATCATATTCGTGGCCATCGCCATCACCGCGACGGTGATCGAAATGACACGCGAGGACGAACCAGCACAGCCCCATGCGGCGCCGGCGCTTCAGGCGCCTGCCGATCCGCTGCGCCAGAGCCTGCGCCACTGCCAGCAGTTAGGCGAGGCCGCCGTGAACGATCCCGGCTGCCTCGCCACCTGGGCCGAGAACCGCGACCGGTTCCTCGGCCGGACGCCGGTGCCCGCCGCTCCGCATCAGAACGGGGGACAGTGAACCATGGGCGGCACCGGCGTCATCGACAACTTTCTGGGTGTTTTCACCAGCTATATCGACAGCGGCTTCGGCCTGCTCGGTGGCGAGGTCGCCTTCATTGCCACCACGCTGATCGTCATCGACGTAACGCTGGCGGCATTGTTCTGGTCCTGGGGTGCCGACGACGACATCATCGCCCGGCTGGTCAAGAAAACGCTGTTCATTGGCGTCTTCGCCTATCTGATCGGCAACTGGAACAATCTCGCCCAGATCATCTTCGACAGCTTCGCCGGTCTTGGCCTGAAAGGTTCGGGCACCAGCTTTTCCGCCGCCGATCTGCTGCGGCCCGGCAAGGTGGCGCAGACCGGCCTCGATGCCGGTCGCCCGCTGCTCGAATCCATCTCGGACATGATGGGTTATTGGTCGTTCTTCGAGAACTTCATCCAGATCGCCTGTCTGATGTTCGCCTGGGCGCTGGTGCTGCTGGCCTTCTTCATTCTCGCCGTGCAGCTCTTCGTCACGCTGATCGAGTTCAAGCTGACTACGCTGGCAGGCTTCGTCCTCATTCCCTTCGGCCTCTTCGGCAAAACCGCCTTCATGGCTGAGCGCGTGCTCGGCAATGTCGTCTCTTCCGGCATCAAGGTGCTGGTGCTCGCCGTCATCATCGGCATCGGCTCGACATTGTTCTCGCAGTTTACGGCCGGTTTCGGCGGCGTGACGCCGACCATCGACGACGCCATGGCGATCGTGCTGGCCGCACTTTCCCTTCTCGGCCTCGGCATCTTCGGTCCCGGCATCGCTTCCGGTCTGGTTTCTGGCGGCCCGCAGCTTGGCGCAGGTGCAGCAGTTGGAACCGGCCTTGCCGCTGGCGGCATGATGCTTGCCGGCGGCGCTGCCGCAGGCATGGCCGCGAAGGGAGGGGCAGCGGCGCTGTCGGGTGGAGCTGCTGCCGTCCGTGGCGGTGCTGCTGCGGCAGGGGCGGCGAGCGCCGCCTATAGTGTCGGATCGCTCGGCCAGTCAGGGGCTGCCGGTGTTGCCTCCGGCCTCGGCGGCGTTGCCCGCGCGGCAGGCTCCGCCGCCGCATCGCCCCTGAAACGGGCGGCCTCGAAAGCAGCGGAAAGCGTCAAATCCAGCTTCTCCGACGGCGCGCGCGCCGGGCTCGGCGTCACCGGTGGATCGTCCTCGCAGGGAACCATTGGCGGTGCGAGCGTGGCCAGCGCTGCCGCACCCGCCTCCGCACCGGCGGGCGGCCCGCCTGCATGGGCGCAGCAGATGCACCGCCGCCAGGCGCTCAATCACGGCACGACCATGGCGGCCCATGCCGTCCGCTCCGGTGACAGTCACGGCGGCGGCTCATCCGTCAACATTTCCGAAAGTGACCGCTCATGAACATCTTCAGACGTCCAGCGACCCATTACGGCCAATCGCCCGAACCCGAGACGCCTTACCAGAAAGCCGCACAAGTCTGGGACGAGCGCATCGGCTCGGCTCGCGTGCAGGCCAAGAACTGGCGCTATATGGCCTTCGGCTCGCTGATCCTCTCGGCAGGCTTCGCTGCCGCGCTCGTTCTGCAATCGGCGCGAGGGACCGTCGTGCCCTGGGTCGTGCAGGTCGATAATCTCGGCCAGGCCCAGACCGTCGCCGCAGCCACGGCCGATTACCGTCCGACCGATCCGCAGATCGCCTTCCATCTTGGCCGCTTCATCGAGCAGACGCGCTCGATCCCGGCGGACGCCATCATCGTGCGCCAGAACTGGCTGCGCGCCTATGAGTTCACCACGGATAGGGGAGCGGCCGCGCTCAACGACTATGCCCGCGCCAATGATCCGTTCACCCGTGTCGGCCGCCAGCAGATCGCAGTCGAGGTTTCCAGCGTCATACGCGCCTCGAACGACAGCTTCCGCGTCGCCTGGACCGAGCGTCACTATGAGAACGGGCAGCTTTCCACGACCGAGCGCTGGACCGCGATCCTGACCATCGTGATCCAGACGCCGCGCGATGCCGAGCGTCTGCGCGCCAATCCGCTCGGCATCTACGTCAATGCAATTTCATGGTCGCGGGAGATGAGCCAATGACCATCGCGTTTTCCCGCAATTCCGCCTTGCCGGTTTTCCGTAAACCCGCCTTCGCGGCTTTGTTGCTTTCGGCCACCATGCTGGCAGGCTGCGCCACCAACAAAGCGCCGCAGTTCAGCTATGATGCCGATGTGCCGGCGTTGCCTGTTGTGTCGGCCGCTGTCACCGATGACCGGCCTCGGCCGCTTCACACGCCGCCGGCCTGGACGGTCGCACGCGGCGGAACTGCTGCCGGAACACCGGCAGGCCGCGTCGAGAACGCCAATGCCGCCGCCCGCGTCGAGCCGCGCCGCGAGGGTTACTATAACGCCATCCAGATCTATCCCTGGTCGGAAGGCGCGCTCTATCAGGTCTATGCAGCACCAGGACAGATCACCAATATCGCGCTGGAGCCGGGCGAAAGCCTGACCGGCGCGGGACCGATCGCGGCAGGAGACACCGCCCGTTGGATCATTGGCGATACCGAGAGCGGGAGCGGTACGTCGCGCCGGGTCCATATTCTCGTCAAACCATCCCGATCCGACATCTCAACCAATCTCGTGGTGACGACTGATCGGCGCACCTACATGATCGAGCTGCGCGCCCGCGAGGCGCTCTATATGCCGTCCGTGTCCTGGTCTTATCCTGCGCTGCCTGCCGGTCAGCGTCAGACCGTTCCCGCAGCACCCATCATCCCGGTCGAGGCGGCACGCAACTATCGTTACGGCCTGACCGGAGATACGCCGCCATGGCGACCGATTTCCGTCTTCGACGATGGCCGCCGTGTCTATGTCGTTTTCCCGCGCGGCATCGTGCAGGGAGAGATGCCACCGATTTTCGTCATCGGTTCCGAGGGCGAGACCCAGATCGTCAATTCCCGTGTTCACCAGAACATCTTGATCGTCGATCGGCTGTTCGGAGCGGCTGAGCTGCGTTTTGGTAGCGGCAAACAGCAGCAGACGGTCAGGATCGTTCGCATCGAGCAAAGGCAAGCTGCCCAGCCCGCTAAAACCGGGGAGCAACCGTCATGAGTGAAGAGGCTACCACCAACCCAACGCCGATGCGTCTGCGTGCCGAGCCGCCGCGCGTCACGCGCCTGTCGCGCAAGATGCTGGCCGGTGCCGGGGCTGTTGCGCTCCTCGGCATCGGCGGGGCGCTGATCTATGCGCTCCAGACGCGCGACATGAGCGGAAACGGTGAAGAACTCTATTCGACCGAGAACCGCGCCACGGCAGATGGACTGGCGGGTCTGCCGAAGGATTATACCGGGCCGGTCCTGGGGCCGGCATTGCCGGGCGATCTCGGTGGCCCGATCCTCGATGCCCAGAACCGGGGTCAGCCCGTCACGCCGCCCGCTATGGCGACGCCCGCCCGCGATCCTGCCGAAGAGCGACGTCTTGCCGAGGAAGAAGCCGCACGTCTTAGCACCGTGTTCTTCCAGTCGGGGCAGAGATCAGCGACGACGCCTGGCTCCAATATGCCGGGCCTTGCTGGCCTTGACCTTGGTGGCCAGCCCGCAACACAGGACCGCCACACGGCATTTCTGAATGGGCCGGTGGAACGGCAGACCGTTGCCATGGATCGGATCATGGCGCCAGCCTCGCCCTACATCCTTCAGGCAGGGGCCGTAATCCCGGCGGCGATGATTACCGGCATCCGCTCGGACCTTCCCGGCCAGATCACCGCGCAGGTCACGGAAAATGTCTATGACAGTCCGACCGGCAGTCTGCTGCTGATCCCGCAAGGAACCCGCATCATCGGCCAGTATGATGCGGGAGTGCAGTTCGGTCAGCGCCGCGTGCTGCTGGTCTGGAACCGCCTGATCCTGCCCAACGGCCGCTCCATCGTGCTGGAGCGCCAGCCCGGTGCGGACGCTTCCGGCTATGCCGGGCTGGAAGATGGCGTTGATTACCACTGGTGGGATCTGATGAAGGCGGCGGGGCTGTCCACGCTGCTCGGCATCGGCACGGAACTGGCGACCGACGACGAGGATCGTCTGATCCGCGCCATCCGCGACGGAGCGCAGGATACCATCAATCAGGCCGGGCAACAGATCGTCCAGCGCCAGTTGCAGGTCGCGCCGACCCTGACGATCCGGCCGGGCTACCCGGTCAGGGTCATCGTTACCCGCGATCTCGTACTCGAACCTTACAGGAACTGACCATGACGAAGCTGAAACTCGGCCCCCTCATCGAAGACAAGCCCGTGAAGGTGACGGTGGAACTGCCGGGGCCGCTGCACCGCGATCTTGTCGCCTATGCAGAAGTGCTGGCTCGCGAGACCGGCCAGCCCGCTGCCGATCCTGTCAGGCTGATTGTGCCGATGCTGGAGCGGTTCATTGCGACAGATCGGGGCTTTGCCAGCGCCCGAAGATCTCGCTCATGAGATGTCGCGCGTGTCATGGCGCGTCGCGGCGATGATTTCCATCAACGTATCGACGGCCTCTCGTGTCGCATCCCATTTCGCGGTCTGATCCATTTCCCGGTTCTGAAGGGTGAGGCTTACCGCACCATGTACCGTTGACCAGAACATGAAGCTGTAGCGACTCAGATCCATGCCTCGCAAAAAACCTTCCTCCTGAGAGCAGCGAAGCCCCGTCAGAAACAGATTGAATATCTGGCTCCCGGTTTCGCTCGACCACGGGTCATCGCTGACCCCGAGCCTCGGCGGCGGTGTGAACATCAGCCGATATAGCGTGGGGTTTTCCAGGGCAAAGCGGACATAGGCATAGCTCCCGTCACGCAAATAGCCGAATGGGTTGCCGCGCATCTGTTCGAAGATGGCCAGCTTTTCCCTGTAGAGACGGTTGAACCCTTCTTCCCGAACGGCGCGCAGCAAGGCGCTTTTGTTCCGGAAATGGCCGTAAAGCGCTGGCGCTGTGCAACCGATGGCATGCGCAACTGCCGTCAGCGGTACGTCGAGGTCGCCACGCTCTGACAGCAGCCGGATCGTTTCGTCGATCGCACGACGAGCAATATCAAGTTCTTGCTCTTTCCGGGGACGGGCCATTCCGATGCCTGTTGCAACTTGTCGTGAAAACTAAACGACATTTACTTTTTTCGTTGACGAGCCGGAAGTCAAGAAGCAGCATTCGATAACTGAACGTCGTTTAGTTTGAGGATGTGCGGAGAGCCGATGAACGCACACAGATCGATTTTCGCGTTGATGATGGCGGGCTGCCCGTCAGAAACCGAACGCTGTTTCGGATGATGCACCATGGCTGTGATCGGGAACAATCAGACCTCGCCTGATGATAGCCTCACAAAGGTCGTTGAAGGGAAACCCGGCACATCTGCGGTCCGGCTGAACCAGTTGCGATATTTTGTGGCCGCCGTCGATTATGGGAGTTTTCGCAAGGCTGCTGCCGCGCTTTCTGTGCAGGAATCCTCGATCAGCCGACGAATCCGTGATCTCGAAGATGAACTCGGGGCGTCGCTTTTCATGCGCCATGCTGGCGGGGTGCGGTTGACCGTTGCCGGGCGGGAATTCCTGCGCAACGCTCGCCATGCTCTTCGCCAGATCGACATTGGGGTGACCAAGGTGGCGGCGGTTGGCCGGGCGGAGCAAGGGCTGATCAAGGTCGGGATATTTTCGTCCCTTGCGTCAGGATTTCTGTTCGATCTGTTGCGTGCCTTCGGCACGCGCCACCCGAACGTGCAGGTCGACCTTATTGACGGCAATCCGCCCGAGCACATCGCGGCTGTCCGGAAACTTTGTCTGGACGTCGCATTCATCACGGGAACCGCGGCATGGGATGGCTGTGAGGCGGAGCATTTATGGTGCGAGAAGGTTTTCGTGGTGCTGCCCGATAACCACCCTTTGACGGGGAAGCCGGAACTTGGATGGGGCGATTTGGTCTCCGAACGGTTCATTGTGAGTGACGTTGCGCCGGGTCAGGAGATCCACGACTATTTGGTTGCTCACCTTGCCGGTCTCGGCCGCCACCTCGATATTCAGTCTCAGCAGGTCGGCCGCGACAATATCCTATCGCTGGTCGCTCTCGGTCGCGGCCTCACTCTGACGAGCGAAGCAACGACCGTCGCCCAGTTTCCAGGGATCACCTACCGGGAACTTGCGGATGAGGTGCTGCCGTTCAGCATGGTCTGGTCCGCGCAAAACGACAATCCGGCGTCTCGGCGGCTGTTGAGCCTGGCACGATCGCTGACAGGGCTGGCCCGGCGAAAATAGGGTTTGACGGCACTGTACGATCACGCCGTAGCATTGGCTGCAATCGACATCGACCGTGTCGGTATCGAAGATGTCGTGGCCCTGCCCACGTCCAGGCTGACCGACTTCGATAGCGCTTTTGCCCCGCCGTGTTTGTGCACGGTGACACGGTGCGCATCCGGCCTTCCTCGGGCTTGACAGCTTGAGGTTTGTTAGAATAGAAAATATACGGACATCACAAGGTGTCCCATATACTTTTTATCCTTTCAAGTGCGGCGGGACGAGCAATGCTGAAATGGGGTGTCGAGAGGCGGTTGGAGTTCATCGAATTCCGCCTGTTCTGGGAGGGGGGTGTCAATCGCTCTGACCTGATCGATACGTTTGGCGTCTCCGTTCCGCAGGCGTCAAAGGACTTGACCCATTATCAGGAGCGTGCGCCGCAGAATGCGGTCTATGACAAAAGCGCTCGCCGCTACGTAGCCGGCCCGGAATTTCAGCCGGTGTTTCTAGACCCGGACCCGGACGCCTATCTCATGCGGCTCCGATCGATGGCGGAAGGTTTCGCCGACGCGGGGGCGAACTGGCTCGCTGCCCCGCCTGACATGGATATCGCTCTGACTTTGCGCCGTAAGGTCGATACCGAAGTTCTGCGTTCAGTTCTGGCGGCAGTGCGGGAGGAAAGGTCGCTGGACCTTCACTACCAATCCATGAACCGCGATCGGCCCGATCCGGCATGGCGGCGTATCACCCCGCATGCCTTCGGCTTTGATGGTCTGCGCTGGCATGTGCGGGCTTGGTGCCATGTGACGGAGCGCTTCAAGGATTTCCTGCTCTCGCGTGTCCTTGGATTCGGCGAGTTCGGCGAGCCAGGTGCTGCTGCGGCACAGGACCGGCTGTGGCAGGAAACCTTCGATATCACCCTTGTGCCGCATCCTGATCTGTCGGTCGGTCAGCAGGCGGTGGTCGCAAAGGATTACAACATGGCGGACGGGCGCGCTGTGCTGACAGTTCGCTACGCCATGCTGTTCTATGTGCTCAAGCGGCTAGGACTCCTTGATGGGGCTAGGCTGCGTGATCCCCGGACCCAGCATATCGTTGCGGCTGACGAAGACGAGGTTGCCGCCGCCCTTGAGCGTGCGCAGCATGAGTTCGATGAGGCTGACACAGCAAGCGGGGCGGTACCTAAATGATGGTGGCCGCAGCGAAATATCGGATGTCCTTTGGCGTGGGCGGGCTGATGCTCAATGAGAGCATCGTGATTGCTCAAGCTTATCAACCCGGTGAGAACTGGGCATCTGCTCGTGAGCGGTTGCTGGCCCAGGGCGCGTCATCCTTACCCAAACTGGCCTCGCAAACCCGCGCGCTTCGTGAAGTGTACGACCGGATAGGCCATCTCTCCGATGCCGAACGTCATTACCTGTCGGTAGAGGCTGACCGCGCCGAGCAGCAGGCGATGATGTGGCTGGCGGTCTGCCGGACCTATCGTTTTGTCCACGAATTCGCAGTCGAGGTGATCAGCGAACGCTACCAATCATGGCGGCTCGACCTGGGCCATGAGGTTTTTGACCGCTTTCTCGCGGAGAAGGCTGAAAGCGATCCCGGCCTCGCCGGTCTTTCAGCTTCAACCTGCGCAAAATTGCGTCAGGTCTTGTTTCGGATACTACGTGAAGTTGGTTTGATAAGCGTCGAGGGTAGAATTCAGCCGATTTGGTTATCGGGGCGCATGAAGCGGCTGATTGAGGAGAGTAATCCGGCGGACTTGCAGGTCTTTCCCGGAAATGGGGGGTAATGGTGGGCACGAAAACTGATCGGCGCGCCCGCGCCGAGCACCTATTCAGGGTAGTTTCCAGCGATCGGTTCTTGCAAAAGCAAGGGCTGGGAAACGAGGTTCCCTTTTTTATCTGCGCTTTTGATGCCGAAGACGGACTGAGCCTGGGCGAGGATCGCGAGGATCTGATCGCACGGCTGAGCCACGCCGGTGTGCGCGTACTTGATATTGATCTCTATGACCTTTCGATCAGGATCCTCGAAGACCGGGGTATCTTCGAGCAGATCCTTGAGGTTGAAGCCGAAACGGAAAAGGCGGAGCTCAAGGAACTGTTGCAGGGGGTTCTGGACCCGCAGGCACACCTCATTCCAGAGATTGCGCGGCACATCGAAGAAGTCCCGCACGACGTGATCTTCCTGTCAGGCGTAGGCGAGGTTTACCCCTACCTGCGGTCGCACAACGTACTCAACAACCTGCAAAGCACCGCGAAAGATCGCCCGACGGTCATGTTCTTTCCGGGAAAATACACGCACGCGCTGGCGACAGGAGCATCGCTGGAATTGTTCGGCTTACTCCATGACGACAAATACTACCGCGCGTTCAATATCATGAATTACGAGGTCTGACCGATGGCTACTTTTCTGCGTGATATCTTTGCCAAGCCGGTCGACCGTTCGATCGATGGGGTGATCAAGGCTGACGACAAGGCCAGCCTCCTGACCGAGCTCGATGAATATGTCATCACCAATGAGATCGGCGCTCGGCTGGAGCAATTCCTCGACGCCTACAACAATTATGATACCGCGAACGGCGTGTGGATTTCTGGCTTCTTCGGGTCAGGTAAGTCTCACCTGCTGAAGATGCTCGCCCTTCTGCTGGAGAATGACGAGGTCGAAGGGCAGCGTGCCGTCGAAATCTTTGAGCGGAAGCTTGCGGGCAACCCGATGCTGGCGGGGGCTTTGCGCAAGGCAGTGTCGATTCCATCCCGGTCGGTCTTGTTCAATATCGACCAGAAGGCGGATGTGATCTCGAAGGCGGATGTCGATGCGCTTCTCGCCGTCTTCCAGAAGGTCTTTGACGAGATGTGCGGCTACTATGGCAAGCTCCCGCATATCGCGCAGTTCGAGCGTGATCTGGACAGTCGAGGCAAGCTCGATGCCTTCAAGGCGGCCTTTGCGCAGTCTTCCGGAAAACCTTGGGAGCGCGGGCGCGAACAGGCTCTGATGGAAGGCAAGCACATTGCCGCCGCCTTTGCCGAGGTCACGGGCGATGAGGTCAAGGATATTCTTGGCCAGTATCGTAAGGATACGAAGGTTTCGATCGAGGATTTCGCCAATATGGTGAAGTCGTGGATCGATGCGCAGGGGCCGAAGTTCCGGCTGAATTTCTTCGTCGATGAGGTGGGGCAGTATATCGCCGACAACGTCAAACTGATGACGAACCTGCAGACCATTGCCGAAAGCCTGAACACGAAATGCAAGGGGCAGGCCTGGATTGTTGTCACCGCCCAGCAGGACATGGGTTCGGTCATCGGGGATCTGACGGCGCAGCAGGAGAATGACTTCTCGAAAATCCAGGCACGCTTCGCCAACCGGATGCCGCTGAACTCTCAGGATGTGGCCGAAGTCATCCAGCGCCGTCTGCTGGCCAAGACCGAGGCTGGTCAGATCACCCTTGGCAATCTTTACGATGCTGAGGAGAACAACCTGCGCACCCTGTTCGATTTCGGCGATAATTCCTTCAAGTTCAGGAACTTCTCCGGAAAAGACCAGTTCGTCGCGAGCTACCCGTTCCCGAACTACCAGTATGACCTGTTCCAGCGCGCGATCATGGGCCTCTCGCAGCATAACGCGTTTGAGGGCAAGCACAGCTCGGTCGGCGAACGCTCTATGCTGGGGGTGTTTCAGGAGGTGGCCAAAAAGCTGGCCGACACGCCGGTTGGGGGGCTGGCGACCTTTGACCTGATGTTTGAGGGGATTCGCACCGCCCTGAAGTCATCGGTTCAGCAGTCAATCCAACTGGCTGAAAAGAACCTTGGCGATGATTTCGCCGTGCGGGTGCTGAAGGTGTTGTTCCTTGTCAAATACGTCAAGGAATTCAAACCGACTGCCCGCAACATATCGATCCTCCTGTTGTCCCGGTTCGAGGCGGACCAGACCGAGCAGCGCCGCAATATCGAGGAGGCCTTGTCGCTTCTGGAGCGTCAGACGCTGATCCAGCGCAACGGCGAGGTCTATGAATTCCTCACCAATGAGGAAAAGGACGTCGAGGCCGAGATCAAGGCAATCGCCGTCGATCCCGCCGAGATAGAACGGCATCTAGATGAACTGGCGTTCGGCGCGATCCTCCGTCACGGCAAGATCAAGCATGCCGGCACGGGCGTCGATTACGCTTTCACCCGCAAGCTTGACGGCCACAGCCTGAACCGGGAACATGAGCTTTCCGTCAATATCATCTCGCCGTTCAGCGACGATTCCGACGCACCGGATGTGGTTCGTTCGAACAGCATGGCAAGCGATGAGATGGTTGTCCTGCTCGGGCGTGATGTGCGTTTTACGCGCGATCTCGTCCTCTGGCTCCAGACCGTAAAATTTGCGCGTCAGGTCACCAGCGGCGACGCCCAACCCGGTCGTGATCGTATCATTGCGGAGAAGCGTGACCAGAATACGCGGCGCGAAAAGGAACTGGTGCAGCGGCTGCGCGGCCTTATCGCGGATTCTCGGCTCTTCGTGCGCGGTGCCGAGCTGGAGATCGGTGGCGAAGATCCGCAGGATCGGCTGGTCAAAGGTTTCCAGGTCTTGGTGGACAAGGTCTATACCAGCCTGCCTGTCTTGCGCGGCGCCACTTACACCGAAGCAGATCTTGGACGAGCCGGACGCGTTGATGGCGGGCTTTTTGGCGGCGAAGGCAGCGGTCTGACCGAAGCCGAGCAGGACGTGCTGAATCATGCTCAGGCTCAGATGCGCCTTGGGACGCGGGTCTCGGTCAAAGCTTTGGTCGAGAAGTTCGGAGCAAAACCTTATGGCTGGCCCGCCATCGCGGTTCTCTGCCTGACCGCGAGCCTTGTCGCGCGGGGCAAGCTCGAGGCTCGGGCCGACAGTGCTCTGCTGGAAGGGGATGCGCTGGTGCAGGGGCTGCGCAACAGCCATGCCCTTGGCAACATTCTGCTTTCCCCGCAGATCGAGTTCACTGCTGCCCAGATCCGCAAATCGCGCGAACTGTTTCAGGAGCTGTTCGATCTTCCAGCCTCTGGCAATGACGCGCGCAGTTTGGGTGCGGAGTGGCAGACGCAACTGCGCAAGCTGCTTGGTGATGTCGAGCAGGAGAGCCGTGCCATTGCAGCCTATCCCTTTGCCGCCGCCCTCGATCCCCTGCGCACCATGCTGGATGGGATGCGCGACCAGTCGGCGACCTGGTTCATCACCGGCCCGATCGGGCAGGAAGACCAGCTTCTTGATGCAAAAGAGGATGTCTTCGACAAAGTCCGCAGCTTCATGCGCGGACCACAAAAAGGCATCTACGATGAGGTGCGTTCTTTCCTGACCAAGCAGGATCAGAACCTTGGCTATTCCGAAGGCGCTGCCGCCGACAAACTGCGTCAGGTTCTTGAGGATCCGCAGTGCTTCAAGGGTACCGCAATTCAGGAACTGAAGACGGATTTCTACGCCCTGAAGGAGCATATCGAGCAAACCGTTCTGGCTGAGCGCAACGCTGTCGTCACGGCGATTGACGAGGTTGCCGGAAAAGTCGCCCAGACTTCGGAGTTTGGCGCACTGCCGCCCGAACAGCAGGCGCGCATCCGCGAAGGGCTTACTGCGCGGAAATCAGGCCTTGCCGCACAGAGCCTGATCCCGGCCTTGCGCAATCTGGCGACCGAGGTGCGCTCCAATCTTCTGGCTGACACGCTGACCCGCATTGCGGAGCTGACGCCAGCACCAGCGCAAACACCGGCACCGCAGCCTCAGCCCGCTGGCGGCGTGGCCGAACCTCAGCCAGCGCCATATGTGCCGCCGGCACCGGCAAAGCCCCAATATATCAAGGCGCAGTCGATCACCGTCCCCTTCGCGAAAACCTATCTCGAAGATGAGGACGATGTGACCCGCTACCTTGATGAGATGAAAAAGACCCTGCTGGCCGAGATCGGCGCGGGCAAGAAAGTGATTGTCTGATGGATACCAACGCGCTGAAGAAATTTGCGCAAAGCGCGCGCAACCTACTGATCGATCAGGTCACCGCACGGCTGGACATGGTGCTGGCCGAGGGCGCAGCGGCTCGCCGCGAATACCCCAGGGCGATTGCAAAGCTGGAGGCTGCGGCCAACAGCAACCGCGCCCAGGTGATCGAACAGGCGGCCTACACATGGTTCAACCGCTTCACCGCGCTGCGCTTCATGGATACGACTGGCCTGACCAACCCGCGCGTGGTGTCGCCCGCCGATGGCGCCACCCGGCCCGAAATTCTGGCCGAGGCGATGGCGGGCAACCTGCCGGATCGCGCCCGGCCCGAGATTGCCGAATATCTGAACGGCACCCGCCCCGCCCATGACGGGCAGGCGGAAGCCTATCGGCTGCTGCTGATCCACGCCTGCAACGAATGGCATGGCGCGATGCCCTATATGTTCGAGCGCGCCGACATGCTCGACCGGGCCGAAGATTATACCGAGCTGCTAATACCCGACGATCTTCTGTCGCCGGACAGCATCCTTGCCCGACTGCGCGAGGTGATGACGGAAGAGGCCTGCCAGGATGTCGAGATCATCGGCTGGCTGTACCAGTTCTATATCAGCGAGAAGAAGGATCAGGTTTTTGCCGGCCTGAAAAAGAACCACAAGATCACTGCGGAGAATATCCCCGCCGCGACGCAGCTTTTCACGCCGCACTGGATCGTTCGCTATCTGGTGGAAAACTCGCTGGGGCGGCTGTGGCTGCTGAACCGTCCGCAGTCCGGCCTGGCGGCGAAGATGGACTATTACATCGCGCCGGAAGAGCCAGAGGCGGATTTCCTGCGCATCACCCGGCCCGAGGATATCCGCATCTGCGATCCGGCCTGCGGCTCGGGCCATATGCTGACCTATGCCTTTGACCTGCTCTATGAAATCTATGCCGAGGAAGGCCATGACGCGGCCGAGATTCCCGGCCTGATCGTGAAGCATAACCTGACGGGCATCGAGATTGACGACCGCGCCGGTGCTTTGGCGGCCTTTGCCCTGTCGATGAAGGCGGCGGCAAGGTTGGGGCGGCGGCGTTTCCTGCGGATGGAGGCGAAGCCCGACATCGTCGTGCTGCAGGATGTGCGCTTCACGACTGCCGAGATGCAGGATGTTGCCGCCGTGGTGGGCAAGGATCTGTTCACCGATGAACTGCGCGAGACGCTGGGGCAGTTCGAGCAGGCGAAGAACTTCGGCTCGCTGATCGTGCCGAAGCTACGCGACCCGGCCGAGACGCTGCGGGTGGTCGAGGCGCGGGATTTCGGCGGTGACCTGCTGCTGAAGGAGGTGCAGGACCGCGTCGTTTCCGTGCTGCGCATGGCCGAGGCGCTGTCGCCGAAGTATCATGTGGTGGTGGCTAACCCGCCGTATATGGGTAGTGGCGGGATGAACCCACAGCTCAAGACTTGGCTTGCGGTCGAGTATCCCGTTAGCAAAGCAGACCTTATGACAGCTTTCATGGAGCGCGCAATTTCTTTGAGCGTGCGCGGCGGCACTATGTCCATGATTAATTTGCCTTCATGGATGTTTATTTCTTCATTTGAGAAACTCCGCGTCTCATTTCTGGATAAGGCCAGGCTGACCTCAATGCTTCATTGCGGACGGGGTTTGTTCGGGTCTGACTTCGGAGCAGTAGCATTCACAACGCTGAATGTTGATACCCACAAAGACAGGAGGGGCGTCTTCCGTCGCCTATTTACGCGACACGTTGAAGTTCGCAAGCCGGAGGTGATTGAGCAGATATTCCTCGACAAGAAATTCCAGCGATACAGCGCTTCCAATGCAGATTTCGAGAAGATTCCCGGCCGACCCATCGCCTATTGGGTGCCAGATAACATCAGGAAACTATTTCTGGAGCAGTCGGTTAGCGGAAGCTTTGAATTAGAGTTCGGCATCAAGACGGGAGACAATGAAGCATATTTGCGCTTTTGGCATGAGGTTCCTAAGGACGATACGAATATTCAGGCGGGTGCGCGCCCAAAGTTCATAAAGCACAACAAGGGCGGCGAATACAGGAAATGGTACGGGAATGGCCAGCACGTGATCAACTGGCAACGTCCAAGTGATCTGATGAACGTTGGCTCTGGCATCACCGCATCATCATACACATCCTATCGCGTTGGCGCAGTAACGTGGTCAGAGGTAACGTCCGGAAGCTTCTGCACGAGATATCTTGAGGGCGGGATTCTATCGAACAACAAGGGGCCCGCTGCGTCTTCAGATGATTCTGCGGAAATTTTTCCGCTCTTGGGCCTGACGAATACAAAAGTTTACACGTACCTCACACAGATCATTAATCCTACCGTCACTTTTCCGATTGGTGATTTCGGAAAGCTACCCTTTCCAAGACAGTTCTCCGGTCGGCCTGATCTGTCAGCCAATGCATCCGAACTGGTCGCATTGGCCAAATCCGACTGGAACGCCTACGAAACCTCCTGGGATTTCACCAAGTTCCCGCTGCTTTCGCCCAACCACCGCGCCGACACGCTGGAGGCCACCTATGCACGCCTGCGCGCCCATTGGCAGGGCATGACGGACGAGATGCAGCGGCTGGAGGAAGAGAACAACCGCATCTTCATCGACGCCTATGGCTTGCAGGACGAGCTCACCCCCGAGGTGCCGATCGAAGAAATCACGCTCACCTGCAACCCGGCCTATCGCTATGGCGTGAAGGGCTCAGCAGAAAGCCTCGAGGCGCGGCTGCGCGAGGACACGGTGGCCGAATTCCTCCACTATGCTGTGGGCTGCATGTTCGGGCGCTACAGCCTCGACGCGCCTGGCCTGATCCTCGCCAATCAGGGCGAAGGGATCGAGGAGTATCTGGCGCGCGTGCGGGAGCCCAGCTTCGCGCCTGACCGCGACAATGTCATCCCGGTGCTGGATGCCGACTGGTTCGCCGATGACATCGTCACCCGCGCCCGCGACTTCCTGCGCGTCACCTTTGGCGAGGCGAAGTTCCGCGAAAACCTCGCTTTCATCGAGAAGGCGCTCGGCAAGGATCTGCGTCGCTGGTTCACGAAGGATTTCTTTGATTATCATGTGCGCCGCTACAAGAAGCGCCCGATCTACTGGATGTTCTCCAGCCCCAAGGGCAGCTTCAACGCGCTGATCTATATGCACCGCTACCGGCCCGACACCGTCTCGGTCGTGCTGAACCAATATGTGCGCGAGTTCATCCATAAGCTTGAAGTCGAGCGCGCTCGACTGGAAAAGCTGGCTGTCGATCCTGCCGCTACGCCCGCCCAACAAACAAAGGCGCAGAAGGAAACGGCCACGGTCATCAAGCAGATCGCCGAGCTGACCGAATGGGAACGCGAAGTCGTCTATCCGATGGCGCAGCAGAAGATCGCCATCGATCTGGATGACGGGGTGAAGCGCAACTATCCGCTGTTCGCCGGTGCGCTGAAGCCGATCAAGGGGCTGGAGGCTGCGGATGACTGACCGCATCACCGCCGGCCTGATGCGGCTCTATGAGGATCAGGGCCATCGCATCGTCTTCTGGTATGACGCCGCCCGCGATCTGCGCACGGCGTTCGATGCCGTTGACCTACCCGGCTTGACAAAGCTGGAGATCGCCAACAACGAATTCGGCCTGAAATACCGCATATTGCGGCAGGAGCCGAAGGCGCGGTTCCTGCTCTATAAAGACGGCCCCGAGCCGCCGATGCCCGAGAACTGGTTGTTGGATGTGCAACTGGCCAGCGCCGTGTTCCGCGCCGATCAAGCGGCGATCTGGGTGGCGGATCTTGGCATTCCGGCGAAATACGAAGCCGCCGTGCGCGATCACGCCGAATTCTACCGCTCCGGCAAGCGGCTGGAAGCATTGCGGGCGATCGAGCGCGAGCGCCCATCGCAAAGCGCCAACGATGTGCGCCGCAAGATGCTGGCGGTCTGCGCCGGTGCGGATGGCGATCTGGATACGGTGATCGAGGCGTTGCTGGCCGAACTGGCGGAAGACCATGATGATGCGCTTCGGCTTATCGACCGGGTCGGGCTGGCGGAGTTCTTCTGGAAAGAGGTTTCGGCGCGCTACGGCTATGCGCCGGATACCCCGGATTTTCAGGATTTCGCCATCACGCTGTTTTCCAGCGCCTGGGCGCGAGCCATGGGGGAGACTGCGCCCCTGAACACCGATGCCGCGCTGATGTTCCGCCGCTGGAGCGCCTCGCGCCGGTGGGGTGAGACGTTCGAGAAGCTGTCGGGCGACTATCAGGACGTGCTGAAGATCAGGGACGATCTGGCTTCGCGCGATTTCCGCGCCCTGATGCCGCATGATCACTTCGAGGAAGTGGACCGGAGGATCGTTGTCGCCATCGTCGAAGGACTGGCTAAGCAGAGCCTGCCCGCGACAGATGTGCTGAAATGGGTGCGCGACCGCCGCCAGAGCCATTGGTATGGCCGTTACGCCGATGTCTATCAGGCCATCGGTTATGCGACGGAGTTCCAGCAGGCGCTGGCCGAAGCCGACCTGACGATGACCAGCCTTTCCGATGGCGTGAAACGCTATTCTGCAAGCTGGTTCAGGCTGGACCAGCTCTATCGCAAGTTCATCTATCATATGCAGAAAAGCGGCCAGTCAGGGCTGTTGTCCGCGCTCTATGAGGCGGTCGAGAACCGCTACACCACGAATTTCGTGCTGAAGCTGAACGACGCCTGGCAGGATCAGGTTTCTCGTCTGACCGATTGGATGGTTCCAGGCTTTCCGCGCCAGATGGATTTCTACCGGGAACAGGCCGCCGAGTTTCGCCGCAAGGACCAGAAAGTCGTGGTGATCATCTCGGATGCGCTGCGATACGAGGTTGCCGAAGAGGCACTGCGCGAGATCCGCAAGCTCAACCGGTTCGATGCCGAGTTGAAGCCGATGATCGGGGTTCTACCCAGCTATACCCAGCTCGGCATGGCGGCGCTCTTGCCGCACCGACAACTGGCGATCCGCGACGACAATGATCTGGTGCTGCTGGACGGTGAAAGCACCATGGGGGCCGCCGCTCGTGAAAAGGCTCTTGCTGCGGGCCGGACTGGAGACCGGGTAAAGGTTCTCGCGGCGAAGGATTTCATGAATCTGGGATCATCGGAGGGTAAAGACCTCTTCCGGGATCATGATGTCCTCTATCTGTATCACAACCAGATCGACGCGATTGGCGACAAGATCGCCACCGAGGAAAACCTGCCCGCCGCGGCAGAGACTGCCATCGAGGATCTGGTGAAGCTGGTCCGCAAGCTGACCTCGGCCAATTTCTCGAACATCCTGATCACCGCCGATCACGGCTTCCTGTGGCAGCACAAAGCACTGGAAGAAAGTGGATTCGCTCTGAACGAGCCGGAAGGCAACATCGTTACACGAAACCGGCGCTTCGTGATCGGCCGAGGCCTCAATAGCAGCGGCGGGATGAAGAAGTTCTCGGCCGCGCAGCTTGGCCTGGAAGGTGAGCAGGACATTCTAATCCCGAACTCGATCAACCGCCTGCGCGTAAAGGGCTCAGGCAGCCGTTTTGTTCATGGTGGCGCGAGCTTGCAGGAGATCGTCCTGCCGGTTTTGCGTGTGGGCAAGCAGCGCAAGGAGGATGTCGGCCAGGTGTCGGTGCAGATCATTCCGCCAGCGCGTGCCCAGATCACCACGGGCCAGATCCAGGTCACTTTCTATCAGGCAGAGCCGGTTACCGACAAGCAGCAGCCCCGACAGGTCTATGCGGCAATTTTTGCTGGCGATGGGACACTTATCTCAGATGAAGTCGAACTGGATTTCGATTTCGCGTCCGAGAACCCGCGCGAGCGCGAGCTGTCGCGCAACTTCCTGCTCTCCCGTGCCGCAGACGCCTATAACAATCAAACAGTCTTTCTGAAGCTGCGAACGCGCATCGGCAAGACCAGCCATTTTGAAGATCACGCTTCGCAGCCGCTGCTGCTGAAACGCGGGATCAGCACAGATTTCGATTTCTGAGGTGCCGATGTCGACTCTTGATGACAAGATCAATGAACATTTTGCCGGTTTCGTGGTTCGCAAGGACTTGGTGAAGGCCGTGAAGGGGAACGCCATTGTTCCCACCTATGTGCTTGAATACCTGCTCGGCCAATATTGCGCGACCGATGACGAAGCCTCGATTGCGACTGGTATCGAGACGGTGAAGGACATCCTGCGTAAGCACTACGTCCATCGTTCCGAAGCGGGGCTGGTCCAGTCGACGATCAAGGAGCGCGGCCGCTACAAGGTCATCGATCAGGTCAGCGTGGCGCTGAACGAGAAGACCGATGCCTATGAGGCGGTGTTCGAAAACCTCGGGATCAAGCGAGTTTCAATCGACAGCGCCACCGTTAAGGCGCACCCGAAACTGCTGGTTACCGGCATCTGGTGCATCGCTGATGTGCAGTACGAATTCTCGGAAGACAGCCGGATCTCTCCCTGGATTATCGACACGCTGAAGCCGATCCAGATCGCCCGTGTCGACTATGATGGTTATCGCGTGACGCGGGACAAGTTCACCACCGAGGAATGGATCGATCTGCTGATGCAGAGCATCGGCTTCGATCCGTCATTGTTCGGGCGCAGGTCAAAACTTTTGCAGTTGCTGCGCCTGATCCCTTTCGTCGAGCGCAACTACAACCTCATCGAGCTTGGCCCCAAGGGCACGGGAAAATCGCATATCTATTCCGAGTTCTCGCCCCATGGTCAGCTGATCTCCGGCGGCGAGGTCACCGTTCCCAAACTCTTCGTGAACAACTCGAACGGGCGGATCGGGCTGGTCGGCTATTGGGATGTCGTAGCCTTTGACGAATTTGCCGGCCGCGAGAAGACGGCCAACAAGGCGCTTGTCGATATCATGAAGAACTACATGGCGAACAAGCAGTTCTCTCGTGGTGTAAATCCGATGGGTGCCGAGGCCAGCTTCGCATTTGTCGGCAACACTGACCATAACGTGCCTTGGATGCTGAAAAATACCGACCTGTTCGAAGCTCTGCCGCCGCAGTTCCACGACAGCGCGTTTATCGATCGATTGCACGCCTATCTGCCCGGATGGGAGGTCGATATCATCCGGGGTGAGATGTTCACATCGGGCTATGGGTTCATCGTCGACTATCTGGCCGAAATCCTGCGCCATCTGCGTGCCGAGGACTTCTCGCACCGGCCAGATCGCTATTTCACCGTTCCGGTTCAGACCCATATCCGGGACCGCGCGGCAATCAACAAGACCATGTCAGGACTGCTGAAGCTGATCTTCCCGAATGGAGGCGAGACAGAAGCTGAAGTTGAAGAACTGCTGCGCTTTGCGATTGAATGCCGCAAGCGGGTGAAGGATCAGCTTCTTCGGATCGACAGCACCTTTGAGGCAGCAGATTTCCATTACATCGCATCGGATGGCGCAAAGCGCGCCGTCGCCACGCTGGAGGAAGAGGAGTTTCCCCAGTTCTACCATCGCCGATCGGCCGGCGATGGGGGGGACGGTGGAGCGGAACATGAGACCGTACCGATTGCGGCAGCGCCGGCTGTAGTGGCTTCGTCTTCTGCCGCACCTGTTGTGTCAGTTGCCCCTGCGTTTGTCCCGAAGCCTGGCCACGTTGTTTTCACAGAAAACCGCAAGGGCATCAGCTTCGACAAGATCTTTGGTCCCTGGACGGATGGTGCGACGCGGATCATCATCACAGACCCCTATATTCGGAAGTTCCATCAGGCGCGCAACGTCATGGAATTGATTGAGATGCTGATCCGGCGCAAACAGCCCGAGGATCAGGTCGCCGTGCATCTTGTCACGGCTCCGGACGATGGGAACATCCAGGAGCAGCGAGAATGTCTGGACGGGATTGCTGAGGCCTGCACAGGCACGGGCGTCGATTTCACATGGGCGTTTGATGGGAGTGGAACGCTCCATGCCCGCGACATCACCACAGACACCGGATGGAAGATGGTTCTGGATCGTGGGCTGGACATCTTTCAGCCGACCCCTCGGAAGATGAACGGTTTTTCACTGGGGGAGCGGATGCAGGAGCATCGGATGCTCAAGGGTTTCTACGTGACCTATGTCAAAGATGAATAAAATTGTAGTCTACAGCATCGCTGACGTCGCGTCTTTGTCCAACCATGATGGGTCAATTTGCGTGAACAGTGGCCGCTCGAGATAGAAGTGAGGTTTAGCATCGGGTTTCAAGGAGAGCCCAAGCAAAGGGGGTAGATGTGAGGGCTTGTCGGATAACGATAAATAACTTCAGGGGCGTTAAATCCGCGACTTTGCTGCTGCCGCAGCATGGTGTGCTTATCGGTGACAATAACACCGGCAAGACGACCATACTCGAAGCGCTTGATCTGGTCCTTGGGCCTGACCGGCTCAATCGTCAGCCGCCTATCGATGAACACGATTTCTTCCGGGGGACGTATCTTCTCGCGCCTGCTGCGCCAGCGGCCGAAGCGGCTAGTGACGGCGGCGATGGGGAGCTTCCGGCACCGGAAACCGACGTCGAACCACCGAGGATCGAGATCGAAGTGACCGTTGCCGACCTCACCGACGAGCAAAAAGGGAAATTCGGAGACTACACCGAATTTTGGGACGGAGCGACCGACACCTTCTACGACGAGCCGAATCCGGCCGGTGTGGATGCCGCCACCATCACCGAAGCACTGCGTGTCACGTTCCTCGGCTGGTACGATTCCGAGGAGGACGATTTCGAGGGGAAGACCTATTTCACCCGCAGCCTGACCGAGAGCGACCGGCCCGAGCCGTTCTCCAGGAAACACAAGCAGGTGTGCGGCTTCCTCTACCTGCGCTCCCTTCGCACAGGTTCACGCGCACTGAGCCTGGAGAGAGGCAGTCTGCTCGACATCATCCTGCGCCTCAAGGAAGTCAGACCACAGATGTGGGAGGCCACCCTCGGCACCCTGGCGGGCATCTCGGTCGCGAGCGATCCGAAGCTGGGCATCTCGCCCGTGCTCGAGAGCATCAACACGGCGCTGAAGAAGTACGTGCCAAAAGAGTGGGGCGTGGAGCCCCATCTCAAGGTCTCTAATCTCACCCGCGAGCATCTGCGCAAGGTGATCACGGCCTTCATCGCTACGGGTGACGGAGACCATGCGGCGCCGTTCTATCGACAGGGCACGGGCACCATCAACATGCTCGTCCTGGCAATGCTCTCCCAGATTGCCCAAGACAAACAGAATGTCATCTTCGCCATGGAGGAGCCGGAGACTGCAATCCCGCCCTACGCGCAGAAGCGTATCGTTCACGAGGTGCGGAAGCTTGCGTCACAGACGCTCTTCACGTCTCACTCCCCCTATGTTTTGGAGGAGTTTGCGGTCGAGGAGACTGTAGTGCTCGGGCGCGATGGAGAAGGGGTACTGGGACAAAAGGCAATTATCCTCCCGGATAATGTGAAGCTGAAACGCTATCGGCAGCAGTTTCGTACGCGCTTCTGCGAAGGATTGCTTGCCCGTCGTGTTCTTGTGGCGGAAGGCGCCACAGAAACCTCGGCCTTCCCCGTCGCGTGCCGCCGCCTGGCGGAGCTCAAACCCGATTCCTACGCATCCCTTGAGGCGCTCGGCGTCTGCATTGTTGATGCCGGCGGTGAAACCGACATCCCGGGCATGGCCAAGCTCTACCGAGACCTCGGAAAACGGGCTTTCGCGATCTGCGACAAGCAGAGCGACGCCAACAAGAACCTCATTGAGGCGCAGGTCGATCTGCTCTTGATGCACGACGAAAAAGGCTTTGAGGCCATGGTGCTGAAAGGCACCACGGAGGCCGCCTTGAAGCGGTTCACCAAGCTGATCGACTGGCCCCAAGACTTGGCTCAGAAATATCCCGATCCGGAGGCGCAGGCCGCTGCCGCCCTGACGGACTATTTCGCCAAGTCGAAGGGGAGCTGGGGCATTGCCGATTTTCTCGCGCAATGCAGCGAGGCTGAGATTCCCCAATGGCTCCGGCATGCGGCGGTCAAGTTGAAGGATGCTTGTCTTCCTGCGCCTGCGGGCGGTGACCAACCTGCAGCACCCGTCGCGGCGGAGGAGCACCTGGAAGCGGTCGTACATGGAACTGACTAAGGGCCAACAGGATATCATGGAGGCGGGCGGTCATCTCCTGGTCACAGGCGGGCCGGGCTCCGGCAAGACCACTATCTCCATCCTCAAGGCGGCGCAGATTGCCGAGTGGGACCTTCGCCCCGGTCAGAAGGTCCTGTTCCTCAGCTTTGCCCGCGCCACGGTTTCCCGCGTGGTCGAAGCGATCGAGTACGAGCAGCAGATCCCGCCCGCTCAGAAGCGCCTCATCGACGTGGAAACCTACCATTCCTTTTTTTGGCGCATCCTTAAGGCACACGGCTATCTCATCGGGCTGCCGCGGCGACTCTTCATTCTCACGCCGCCCGGTGAGGCTATCGCGCTCTCGGCCGCCCGATCAGGCTTCCCCGTCCGGAATCTTACGGACGCGCAGAAAGCAGCAAAAAAGACCGCGGAAGAGACGGAACGCGCCCGCCTTGCAACGGAAGACGGCCGCGTGTGCTTTGATCTTTATGCCCCCTATGTGGGCGACCTTCTCCATGGCAGCGCGCGTATCCGACGCCTTATCGCCATCATGTACCCTGTCATCATCCTCGATGAGTTCCAGGACACCAACGAGGCGCAGTGGCGTGTTGTCCAGGCGCTGGGCGAAGTCTGCCGCCTGATCGCCTTGGCGGATCCGGAGCAACGCATTTACGACTGGATCGGCGCCGATCCTGCCCGACTCGACCATTTCCGGGAAGCCTTCAAGTCGACGGAAGTGGACCTGAGCACAGAAAATCACCGTAGCGCCGGAACCGAGATCGCTCTGTTCGGTAATGACGTGCTCACCGGGAAATTCCGGCAGGATTCCTATAAGGGCATCGACTTCGATGTCTTCGACCCGTTTCCCGATCCGGCGATGACCAAGCTCGTGACGACGGTTTACAAGGCGCGGAAGCGTCTCGTGGACGCGGGTGTCGTCAACTGGTCGCTAGCCATCTTGGTGCCGACAAAAAGGATGACGCGCCTGGTATCTGATGCCTTCCGCCAGCCACCTGCCGGCATGGCCGAGGTGCCCCACTCAGCGGTCATTGAGCTGGAGGCGGCCATTCTCGGCGCGGAAGTCATTGCCCTTCTCATGCAGCCAGGCGTCGACCAGCATTTCGGTCAGTTCATCGACCTGATATGCAGCTACTTTCAGGGCAAAGGCGGCGATGAGCCAACACAGGGGGCGCTCAAGGAAGCCGCGAACATCCGCAAAGCATACGACGAATGGCTGGCCTCTCAGGCGGCAGGCAAGGCGATCCGCAAAAACAGCATCCTCGTCAACATGGTTGCCGTCTACGGGCAAGCCCGTGCCGTTGTGCTGACGGGTGATCCCGACAAGGATTGGCGCGCTGTGCGGCGTGTTTTGGAGGATGGGAATTGCACGCGCCTGAAGGAGATTGGACAAGAGGTGCGTAATCTCCGCATTCTGGAGCGCGGCACCCAACTTCGTCAGGAACTGTCCCAGGATTGGCGTGACAATGGCGGCTATCGCAATGCCCTGGCTGTCACGCGTCTGGCTTTCATTCAGGAGCATTTTTCGACGAACGCGAAGCCCGAGACCGGGGTCGTTGTGATGAACATGCACAAGGCGAAGGGAAAGCAGTTTGATGAGGTCATCATCTTTGAACACTGGCCGATCAAACGAAAAGGACAGCCGCCCTACAATGGCGACAGGATCGTGCGCTTCAACTCCAAGGAGCAGATCGATGATCGGGCGCGGCAGAATTTCCGTGTCAGCGTGACCAGAGGCAAGCGGCAGACGACCATTTTGACCCCAAAAAGCGATCCCTGCGTTCTTCTTCTGGGAGACAATAGTTAGATGGCACTCTATCGCATGCCTGAATCCAGAAGCGCAAGTTATGCTCAGTCTTATATAGTGGCCCAAACTAACGCAGCCCCGGGATAACTACTCAATGGCGTTCTGAAGAAACTGCTCAAGAGATGCCTTTCTCGCAAATCTGTCAAAGGCATAGGCAGTTTGTTTGAATTCCTTGCCGTCCAGTAGGCCTTGAATATACCCCGAGACAGTGTCGGCCGCCATGACGAGTGTGTTGTCCAGCGTATGGACATATCTACTGGTCACCGAACTGTTGGCATGGCCAAGGAGTGCTGCAATTGTGATCTCACTGAGGCCAAGATCATTGGCAATGCTCGCAAAACTGTGCCGAAGGACATGGGCTGTGATCGTCTCAAGTGCAGTCCCGGCGAAGATCTTCCTCCACTTGTTGGGAAAGGCGCCATACGCCTTGCCACCCCGCGATCCAGGAAACACGTAATCTCCCGTAGCAACTTCGCGCTGCATCTCCAGGAACTCGACCACCGGAAGGCCAATCGGGCGGATCGACGCACCTTCCTTTGAATCCGACAGTCGTAGGCAACTGTTCGAGAGGTCCACGTCGCTCCACCGCAAAGCAATGATTTCGCTGCGCCGACAGCCGGTCAGAGCAATCTGACGCACTATGTCGGCCATCATCGCAAGATCGGGGTCTGTTGCCGCACGCTTCAGCGCCTCACCCATATCCCGATATTCAGCGGTGCTTAGGCGCCGGTTTCGAACCTGATCCTTTGGTTTCTTGATGCCATGGGCAACATTTCGATCCACAATCCCGGCGTCATTCGCATAGGTAAGAATCCCGCCGAGTAAGCCGACAGTACGACTTGCCGCCCCTGGTCCGCCGCGAAGAATGGATTTGCCGCGAAGGTTCTTGGTCTTCATGACCGCGCGCGTTTTCCCGATCAGGATGTCGTTCATCATCTTCGTCACATCAGCCTTACTCAGATCGCGCACGCGCTTCTTGCCGAGGATTGGGATGATATGGCCATTGATTCTGCCGATATCGGTAGTGATTGTCGCTGGCTTCTTGGGTCGACCGCGTTTACCTTGGATGAGTCCGGCATGGAGATCGCCAATATAGCGTTCGCAAAGCTCCTTGATCGTCATGGCATTTCGGTCCTCCAGCTTTTCTTCAGCCGGATCGTCGCCTTGAGCCACGCGCCCGAGTTGTGCTTTCGCCTCGCGTCGTGCAGTCTCAGGCGTCCAGATACCGTGAAGGCCAATGGTGAAACGCCGGGAAGATCCGTTGCATCGATATTGGATCACATAGCTGCGCTTGCCAGACGCGAAGACTCTCAGCCCGAAACCGGGTAGGTCATCGTCCCAGATGACGTAGTCGTTGGGTTTGGTTATGGCACTCTCAACAAGCCGTTTCGATATCTTTGGCATGGAATCTATCCTTTCCAGTCGGGCTCTCGCGTAAGCACCACGTAAGCACTTGGGGGAAAACCACAGCGTAGAGCCGGTTACGTTTTTCCGTCGTGATGCGCTGGAAAGTAAAGTTATTTCAGTGTTTTATCGCACTGTAGCGTAGTCCATCGCACATTTCGGATAGACTGCTAATAATTGCTCCGAAGGCGAAGGTCGCGCGTTCGAATCGCGCCGAGTCCGCCAGCGCATCCCCGCCCAGACGCCACGGCACCGGATCACGTCCGGGTTGGCTCCGCGCGCGTCTTCGCGCTAGCATCGGGAACCCCGCCACCGTCGGCGAATTGTCACATGGCCGGGGTAAAGGGGCGGGAAGACGCAACGCTTGAGCGCGGGGAGACGATCATGAAAATCGCGGTTCTCGGGGGCGACGGCTTTGTCGGCTGGCCAACCTCGCTGCACCTCTCCAACGCCGGGCACGAGGTGCATATCCTCGACAATCTCTCGCGCCGCTGGATCGATACCGAGCTCGGGGTGCAGTCCCTGACCCCGATGGACTCGATCCAGGAACGGACCCGGATCTGGCATCAGGAGACCGGGCGCCGCGTCCGCTTCCATCTCATCGACCTCGCCCGGGACTATGAGATCCTGAAGGGCTGGCTGGCCGAGCATCGGCCGGACGCGATCATCCATTTCGCCGAGCAGCGCGCCGCGCCTTATTCGATGAAATCCGACCGGCACAAGAATTATACCGTCAGCAACAACGTCAATGCGACGCACAACCTCCTGAACGCGGTGGTCGAGCTCGACCTCGACGCGCATCTCGTCCATCTCGGCACCATGGGGGTCTATGGTTATTCGACCATCGGCGCCGCGATTCCCGAAGGCTACCTGCCGGTCGGGATCGAAACGCTGACCGGCGAGACGCGGCGGCAGGAGATCCTCTATCCGACCCGCCCGGGCTCGGTCTATCACATGACGAAAAGCCTCGATCAGATCCTGTTCCAGTTCTACGCCCAGAACGACGGCCTCCGGATCACCGACCTGCATCAGGGCATCGTCTGGGGCACCCATACCGAACAGACGCGGCGGCATGCGCAGCTGATCAACCGGTTCGACTATGACGGCGACTATGGCACGGTCCTGAACCGCTTCCTGATCCAGGCGGCGATCGGCTATCCCCTGACGGTGCATGGCACGGGCGGCCAGACGCGCGCCTTCATCCACATTCAGGATTCGGTGCGCTGTATCGAGCTCGCGCTGAACGACGCGCCGAAGCGCGGCGATCGCGTGAAGATCTTCAACCAGATGACCGAGACCCACCGGGTGCGCGACCTCGCCGAGATGATCGCCCGGCTGACCGGCGCCCGGATCGCCTGGCTGCCCAATCCGCGCAAGGAAGCGGCCGAGAACGAGCTCGTCGTCGAGAACCGCCAGTTCCTGGACCTCGGGCTCGATCCGATCACCCTCGCCGACGGGCTGCTGACCGAAGTGGTCGAGGTGGCCCGCGAATTCGCCTATCGCGTCGACCGGACGCGCGTGCCGGCGGTCTCCGCCTGGACCCGCGAGATCGGCCGGATCGTCGAGCGCGACCCCGAGGGACGGGCGCTCCGCTCCGTGTCGTGAGCGGCTGGGGCGGGCCCGTCTGCGATCACGCGCCGACCAGCGCCCATGCCTATGTCACGCTCGTCACCAACGCCGACTACGCGCTCGGCGCCCGGGCGCTCGTCCGGTCGCTGCGGCGGACCGGCACCCGCGCCGACATCGTCGTGCTGCGCACCGACGGCGTGGCCGAGGCCGATCTGGCGCCGCTCGAAGCCTTCGGCGTGCGCCGGGCGCGCTGCGACCTGCTGCCGACCTCGCCCGAGTTCGACGCGGCCCATGCCCGCGACCGGCTGCATGGCCGCGCGCCCTTCACCAAGGGCGGGAAGCCGGCCTTCCACACGCCGCTCGACAATTTCGTCAAGCTGCGGCTGTGGCAACTGACCGAATACGAGAAAGTGGTGTTCATCGACGCCGACGCGCTGGCGCTCGCCAATCTTGACACGCTTTTCGACTATCCCGAATTCTCCGCCGCGCCGAATGTCTATGAGGGCCTCGGCGATTTCACCCGGCTGAACTCCGGCGTCTTCGTCGCCCGGCCGTCGCTTGCCACCTTCGAGGCGATGCTGGCGGCGCTCGACCGGCCGGGCGCCTTCTGGCGGCGGACGGACCAGAGCTTCCTGCAGAGCTTCTTTCCCGGTTGGCACGGGCTGCCGGTCTATTGCAACCTGCTGCAATATGTCTGGTTCAACCTGCCGGATCTCTGGGACTGGGCCTCGATCCGGGTGCTGCACTACCAGTACGAGAAGCCGTGGCAGGCCAACCACCCGAAGGCCGAGGCGCTGGCGCCGCTCATCGCGCTCTGGCGGGCCTTCGCCTCGGGCGAGGGCATCCCCGACGATATCGCCGCCTTGCCGGGCCCGACCGGAGAGGCGCGATGCGCGTCCTGATCACCGGCGGCACGGGGCAGGTCGGCCGCTTCGTCACCCGCGGCCTGATCGCCGCCGGACACGAGGTCATCCTGCTCGGCGGCCGGCAACCCGACCCCGCGCTCTTCCCCGGGCTCGCCGGCTTCGTCCCCTGGCGCCTCGGCGAGCCGATCACGCCGCCGCCGGCCGCGGCGCTGGTCCACGCCGCCTTCGACCATGTCCCGGGCGCCTATCGCGGCGGCGAGGGCGACGATCCGGCCGGCTTCTGGCGCCGGAATTTCGACGGCTCCACGCGGCTCTTCGAGGCGGCGGCGGAGCAGGGCATCCGCCGGCTGGTCTTTCTCTCGAGCCGCGCCGCCTATGGCGAGAGCCGGGCCGGTGCGACGCTGCGCGAGGAGGACGCGGTCCAGCCGGAAACGCTTTACGGCCAGCTGAAACATGCGACCGAACAGGCGCTCGCCAGCCTCGGCTCGCAGGGGCTCGCCCCGGTCGCTCTGCGGATCACCGGGGTATTCGGCGCCTTCCCCGGCCGCGCCGATCACAAATGGCGCGGCCTTTTCGCCCGCTACCTCGCCGGCGCGCCGCTCGAGCCGAGGGTCGCGACCGAGGTGCATGGCGCGGACGTCGCCGAGGCGGTGCGCCTGACGCTGGAGCGGCCGGAGGCGACGGGGATCCTCAATGTCTCGGATCTGCTGCTCGACCGGCACGATCTCATCGGCCTCGTCCGCGCCACGACCGGTTGCCCGCACCCGCCGCCGCCGCGCGCCGACGCCGCCGCGCTCGCCGTGATGGCGACCGACCGCCTCCGCGCCCTCGGCTGGCGCCCGTCGGGGCGCGCCCGCCTCGAAGCCGACCTTCCCGCCCTGATCGCCGCCGCCGAACCCGCCCGGGCCTGACGCGCTACCCCCGGTTTCATTCAGGTTTGCTAACCTGGAGAGCAGTCGTTTTCAGCCAACAGGCTGAAAACCAACCAAAAAGAATCGCGCGCACCGCGCGCCCCGAATGGGCGGCAAAGGCCGCCCTGCGACCTAACGCGCCCGTGCCGCCTTTTCCGCATGACCGGAAACCCCCTGGCGCCGGTCAAGCTCGGCCAGCACATCCTCCCAGGCGACACCGGCGGCGCAGAGCATGACCTGCAGGTGGTAGAGCGTATCGGCGGCCTCGCGGGTCAGGGCCGGCGCGTCGCCCTGCGCGGCGGCGATGATCGCCTCGACCGCCTCCTCGCCGAATTTCTCGGCGCATTTCGCCGGGCCCTTGGCCAAGAGCGACGCGGTATAGGAGGTGTCGGGATGCGCGGCGGCGCGTGCCAGAACGGTGCCATAGAGCCGGGCGAGCGTATCCATCAAAGCCTCACGGGGATGCCGGCCGCCGCCATGGCGGCCTTGGTCTCGGCCACCGAGAAGGTGCCGAAGTGAAAGATCGAGGCGGCGAGCACCGCCGAGGCATGGCCCTCGGTCACGCCCTCGACCATATGCGCCAGCGTCCCGACGCCGCCGCTGGCGATCACCGGAATCGGCACCGCGTCCGCCACGGCGCGGGTCAGCGGCAGGTTGTAGCCCGCCTTGGTGCCGTCGCGGTCCATCGAGGTCAGAAGGATTTCGCCCGCGCCGCGCCGGGCCATCTCGCGGGCGAAGGCGACGGCGTCGATGCCGGTCGCGCGCGAGCCGCCGTGGGTGAAGATTTCCCAACGGCCCGGCGCCACGCCCTTGGCGTCGATCGCGACGACGATGCACTGGTTGCCGAACTTGTTGGCGCTGGCCGAGATCACTTCGGGATCGGCCACGGCGGCGGTGTTGAAGCTCACCTTGTCGGCGCCGGCCAGGAGCAGCGCCCGCACGTCCTCGGGCGTGCGCACGCCGCCGCCGACGGTCAAGGGCATGAAACATTGCTCGGCCGTGCGCGAGGCGAGGTCGAGCAGGGTGCCGCGGTTCTCGAGGCTGGCCGCGATATCGAGAAAGCAGAGCTCGTCCGCCCCGGCCGCGTCATAGGCCCGCGCCGCCTCGACCGGGTCGCCCGCGTCGGTCAGGTCGACGAAATTCACCCCCTTCACCACGCGCCCCTCCTTGACGTCGAGGCAGGGGATCACCCGCGCCTTCAGCATCAGGCGGCCCGAACCGTCACCGCCGCCGCCCCGGCCGCGATCAGCGCGGTTCCCCCGGCGCGATTGACGAGGCGCAGGGCGCGTGGGCTGGTCGCCAGCCGCCGGGCGCGCGCGGCGAGCAGCGCGTAGCCGAAGGCATTGGCAAAGGCGAGCGTGACGAAGGTCGCCTCGAAGATCGCCATTTGCGGCCAGAATGGCCGGGAGGCGTCGAGGAACTGCGGCAGGAAGGCGACGAAGAACACGATCGACTTCGGGTTGAGCGTGGTGACCAGCCAGGCATGGGCCAGCATCCGGCCGGGCGCCACGGCCTCGGTCCTCGGCTCGGCCTCGAAGGTGTCGCCAGCCCGCCAGAGCTTGAGCCCGAGCCAGACGAGATAGGCCGCGCCGATCCATTTCAGCGCCGTGAAGAGCGCGGCCGAGCCGGCGAGCAGCGCGCCGACGCCGAGCATCGAGAGGGTCATCGCCGTCAGATCGCCCAGCGCGACCCCGGTCGCCACCGGCGCCGCGACCTTCCAACCGCGACCAAGCGCATAGGAGACGACGAGCAGGATCGTCGGTCCCGGGATCACCAGCAGCACGGCGGAGGCCGCGACGAAGCCGAGCCAGGTCTCGATGCTCATCCCCGCGCCCTCACGCCGCCAGCACCGCGAGCGCCTCGGCGAGGTCGAGCTTGCCCTCGTAGAGCGCACGCCCCGAGATCACCCCGTCGAGGCCGGCGTCGCAGGCCTTCAGCGCGCGCAAGTCCTCGATCGAGGAGACGCCGCCGGAGGCGATCACCGGGATCGTCATCGCGCGGGCGAGCGCGGCGGTTCCCGGCACGTCCGGCCCGGTCATCGCGCCGTCGCGGTCGATGTCGGTATAGATCAGCGCCGCCACGCCCGCGTCCTCGAACCGCCGGGCGAGGTCGATGGCATCGAGGTCGGTCTCCTCGGCCCAGCCCTGAACCGCCACGCGGCCGCCGCGCGCGTCGATCCCGACCGCCACCTGGCCCGGATGCGCCCGCGCCGCCTCGCGCACCAGACCGGGGTCGCGCACCGCCGCGGTGCCGAGGATCACCCGCGCGACGCCCTTTTCCAGCCAGCCATCGATCGTCGCCCGGTCGCGCACGCCGCCGCCGAGTTGCACGGGGATGCGCGTCGCCGCGAGGATCGCCTCGACCGCGGCCGCGTTGACCGGCGCTCCTGCGAAGGCGCCGTTGAGATCGACGAGATGCAGCCATTGGCAACCCGCGTCGGCGAAGGCCCGCGCCTGGCCGGCCGGATCGGTGCCGAACACCGTCGCCGAACCCATCTCGCCGCGCAGCAGGCGCACGCAATTCCCATCCTTCAGATCGATGGCGGGGTAGAGGATCATCGGCGGCTCCCGGACTGTCGCGCGTCTGATAGACCCTCGCGCCGCGAATTGCAAAATGCCAAATGCCAAGTCCCGACCTGCGGCGAATGCTGGACGCGCGGCCCGGCCCCGGCGATAGTCGCGCGGATCAAGCCCTGGGAGGTCACCTTGCCCCGCCCCGACGCCGCGAGACGCCCCGGCCGGGCCGGAACTCTGGCCGGCTTTCTCATCGCCTCGGCGCTCGCGCTGTTCTTCGGCTATCGGCTGGTCGATTCCGCCCTGCACTGGGCCGAGCGGCGGGCGCCGCTCGAAGGCTGGATGACCGTCGGCTTCGTCGCCAATGCCTGGAACATCGATCGGGGCGAACTCGCCGCGGCGCTGGGCGTGGCGGCGCCGCCCGGGACGCGGGTGACGCTGGAAACCGTCGCCCGCGACACCGGGCGCCCGCTGGCCGAGGTCAAGGCGGCGACCGAGGCGGAGATCGCCCGAGAACGGGCCGCCGGGCCGTGACGGCGCATATCCTGCATCTTCTCGCCGTGCATGGACCGCTTCTGGTCTTCGCGCTGGCGCTTTTCAGCTCGATCGGCTTTCCGGTGCCCGGCACGCTGACTCTGCTCGCCGCCGGTTCCTTCGTGGCGAGCGGCGAAATGGGCCTCGCCGCCGTGCTTCTCGCCGGGTTTTGCGGCGCCGTCATCGGCGACCTCGTCGGCTTCGGCATCGGCGCGCGGGGCGGGCAGGGGGTGCTCGACTGGGCCGGCCGCCATGGCATGGCACCGGCGATCGGGCGCGCCCGGGACTTCACCGCGCGTCATGGCGACACCGGCAATTTCCTCTGCCGCTGGCTGGTCAGCCCGATCGCCCCGGCGATCAATCTGCTCAGCGGCCTGATGGGCGTCGCCCCCGCGCGGTTCCTCGTCTTCGCCGCCGCCGGGGAAGCGGTCTGGGTCGCGCTCTACGTCGGGCTTGGCTACGGCTTCAGCCGCTCGATCCTGCTGATCGCCCGCGCGAGCGGCGACTTTGGCCTGTTCCTTGTCGCGGCGGGCGCCGCCATCGCATTCGGCCTCAGGCTTCGAAAACGTTCGAACACCGCCACGTAAGGTAATTTTCTTGCTCAAAGTTCTTGTCTGAAAGATCAGACGCCGCTACGAAAAACCTCAACGCCAAGGAGGGATCCGATGCCCCGTGGCATAAAAGGGAGGAATCGGATGGCTGGGCTCCTGCGCTTCGCGGGCGTAATTGACCAGATTACCAAATTCTTCGGTTGGATCGCCGCGTGGCTCGTCCTGCTCAGCTGCCTGATCAGCGCCGGAAACGCCATCTCCCGCTATGTCTTCAGCGCCAGCTCGAACGCCTGGCTCGAGATCCAGTGGCAGATGTTCTCCGGGATCTTCCTGCTCGGCGCGGCCTATGTGCTGCAGGTGAACGAGCATGTGCGGGTCGACCTGGTCTACGGCTCGGTCTCGCCGCGCGGCAAGCTCTGGATCGACGTGTTCGGCATCCTGCTCTTCCTGTTCCCGACGATGGGCGTCATGGCCTATTTCAGCTGGATCTTCTTCGTGCCGAGCTTTCTCAGCGGCGAGCATTCGTCGAATACCGGGGGGCTCCTGTTCTGGCCAGTCAAGCTCTTGATGCCGGTCGGCTTCGGTCTCGTCTTCCTGCAGGGCATTTCCGAGCTCATCAAGCGGATCAGCGCGCTGCGCGGCGAGACGGAAATCAGCATCGACTACGAGAGGCCGCTGCAATGATCGGCCCGCTTTCGCACAATGCCGGGGGGGCGGACGCATGCTAGACTATGGAATGACCGCGCCCGCGATGTTCGCGGGGCTGGTAATCTTCATGCTGATCGGCTTTCCGGTCGCCTTCTCGCTCTCCGCGCTCGGCCTCGCCTTCGGCCTCTTCGCGATCGAGCTCGGTTATTTCGGGCCGGAGTTCCTGCAGGCGCTGCCGTACCGGATCTTCGGCATCATGTCGAACGACCTCTTGCTGGCAATTCCCTTCTTCACCTTCCTCGGCACCATCCTCGAGCGAAGCGGGCTCGCGGAGGATCTGCTGGAAGGCGTCGGCCAGCTCTTCGGTCCGTTTCCGGGCGGCCTCGCCTTCGCGGTGATCTTCGTCGGGGCGATTCTCGGCGCGGTCACCGGAACCGTCGCGGCCTCGGTGATCGCGATGGGCATGATCTCGCTGCCGGTCATGCTGAAATACGGCTATGACATGAAAATCGGCACCGGCGTGATCGCCGCCTCGGGCACCATCGCCCAGGTTATTCCGCCGTCGCTGGTGCTCATCATCCTCTCGGATCAGCTCGGCGTCTCGGTCGGCGACATGTATCTCGGCGCCATCGGCCCCTCGATCCTGCAGGTCTCGTTCTTCGCCCTGTTCATCCTCGCCGTCGCCATCTTCCAGCCGCATCGGGTACCGGCGCTGCCGGCCGAGGCGCGGACGCTGCGCGGTTTCGCCCTCGCCGCCAAGGTGGCCATGGGCATGCTGCCCTCGCTGGTGCTGATCTTCCTGGTGCTCGGCACGATCTTCCTCGGCTTCGCCACGCCGACCGAGGCGGGCGCGATGGGCGCGGTCGGCGCGCTCCTGCTGTCGCTCGCCCATCGGCGTCTGACCTGGGAGACGCTCTGGCATGCGATGCGCACCACGGCGCGGATCACGGCGATGGTGGTCTTCATCCTCGTCGGCGCAACGGTGTTCAGCCTCGTTTTCCAGGGCGTGAACGGCGGGCGCTGGATCGAGCACATGCTGAGCAGCCTGCCGGGCGGCAAGATCGGCTTCCTGATCTTTACCATGGTCTTCGTCTTCTTCATCGCCTTCTTTCTCGATTTCTTCGAGATCTGCTTCATCATCGTGCCGATGCTGTTGCCGGCGGCCGTGGCGCTCGACATCAACCTCATCTGGTTCGGCCTGCTGCTGTGCGTGAACATCCAGACCTCGTTCATGCATCCGCCGTTCGGCTTCGCGCTGTTCTATCTGCGCGGGATCGCGCCGCCCGAGGTGAAAAGCCGGGATATCTACTGGGGTTCGATCCCCTGGATCTGCCTGCAACTCGCACTCGTCGCCACGCTGATCGCCTTCCCGGAAAGCGTGTCCTTCTGGATCGGCGAGCATGTCCTGATGGATGAGCAGGCGGTCGAGGACGCTCTGGGGGCGATCCCGATGCCCGGCGCCGATGATCTTGGCGCGCCGACCGATCTCGGCATTGCGCCGCTCGATCTCGGCGTCGCGCCCAAACCCTGACGCCGGAAGGCGACACTGGAAAACTCGGAGGAGAAACACATGCAGAGACGTAACTTCCTGAAGGTCGCCGCCGGTGGCGGCGCCGCGGCGGCGGCGCTCGCGGCGCCGGCCCTCGCCCAGTCCCAACCGAAGCTGCAATGGCGCCTGACCTCGGGCTTTCCGCGCTCGCTCGACACGATCTTCGGCGCCGCCGAGGTCTTCGCCGAGCATGTGAAGGAAATGTCCGGCGGCAACTTCGAAATCCAGGTGTTCCCGGCGGGCGAGATCGTGCCGACGGCGCAGGCCGCCGAGGCGGTCGGCACCGGCACCGTCGAGATGTCACACACCTGCTCTTACTACTACTGGGGCAAGGATCCGACCTTTGCGATTGGCACCGCGGTGCCTTTCGGGCTGAACGCGCGGCTGATGAACTCGTGGCTCTACGAGGGCGGCGGCAACGACCTGATGAACGGCTTCTATGCCAAGCACAATCTCTACGGCATGCCGGCCGGCAATACCGGCGTGCAGATGGGCGGCTGGTGGCGCAAGGAGATCAACAGCCTCGAGGACATGAAAGGTGTCAAGATGCGGATCGCCGGCATCGCCGGCAAGGTCGTCGAGAAGCTCGGCGTGGTGCCGCAGCAGATCCCGGGCGGCGACATCTATCCGGCGCTCGAGCGCGGCACCATCGACGCCGCCGAGTGGGTCGGGCCCTACGATGACGAGAAGCTCGGCTTCTTCAAGGTCGCGCCCTACTACATGTATCCCGGCTTCTGGGAGGGTGGCCCGGCGATCCACGCTTTCGTCAATCTCGACAAGTGGAACGCGCTCACGCCGGAATACAAGGCGATCCTGACCAGCGCGGCGGCCTATGCCAATACCGACATGCTGGCGAAATACGACGCCCGCAACCCGCCGGCGCTGCGCCGTCTGGTCGCCGGGGGTGCCAAGCTGAAGCCATTCCCCGCAGATGTGATGGACGCGGCCTACGTCGCGGCGCACGAGGTCTATGACGAGATTTCGGCGCAGAACGCCGATTTCAAGGCGATCATCGACAATGTGAAGGCGTTCCGGAACGAAGGCTATCTCTGGAACCAGGTGGCGGAATACACCTACGACACCTTCATGATCCGCAACCGCACCAAGGGCTGACCGCCCGGCGGCGCCGGCTTTCGGGCCGGCGCCCACCACCCCGCCCCCGGGAGGTCCGACGCAACGCCCCCCAACGCGGGTTTCCCTTTGCCAGCGGCGGCGCCGCGGGCTAGGGCGGGGGTGAACGTCCCCAGACCCGGTTCCGCCCATGGCCTCGCCCGACCTCGCACATCTTCTGATCATGGCCCTTCTGCTCCTCGCCATCGGCGGGGTGGCGGGCGTGATCGCCGGTCTGCTCGGCGTCGGCGGCGGCATCGTGCTGGTGCCGGCCTTTCTCTATGCCTTCACCACGCTCGGCTATGACGGGCCGAAGATCATGCAGGTCTGCCTCGCCACCTCGCTCGCCACCATCGCCGCCACCTCGGCCCGGTCGGTGCGGGCGCATGATGCGAAAGGCGCGGTCGATTGGGACATCCTGCGCGGCTGGGCGCCCGGCATCGCCATCGGCTCGATCGTCGGCGTCGTCGCGGCCAGCGGCCTGAAATCCACCGTGCTGATGATCATCTTCGGCGTGCTCGGCAGCGCGGTCGGCCTTTATATCGCCTTCGGCCGCGACAGCTGGAAGCTGGCCGACCGGATGCCGACCGGCCTTGGCCGGGCGATCACCGGCCCGGTCATCGGCTTTCTCTCGGTGCTGATGGGCATCGGCGGCGGCAGCTTCGGCGTGCCGCTGATGCGGCTGCACGGGGTGTCGATCCACCGGGCGATCGGCACCGCCTCCGGTTTCGGCATGGTGATCGCGGTGCCCTCGGTCATCGGTTTCCTGCTGTCCGGATGGGGTACGCCGGGACGTCCGCCGCTGACCATCGGCCTCGTCAACCTGCCGGCCTTCGTGCTCGTCGTCGGCACGACGATGATCACCACGCCCTGGGGTGTCCGTCTCGCCCATGCGATGAATGCGAAGCCGCTGAAGCGGGTTTTCGGCGGCTTCCTGATCCTCGTGGCGCTCAACATGCTGCGCAAGGCGCTGATGGGCTAGCCGCGTTCGCGACGCTTGTTCAGGATTCGGTGGGCCTCCGTCCGGCGCGGCCGCCCCGGCGCGCAGGCTTGGCGCGCGCGGCGCGGGCGGGCAGGTCGGCGATCACCGCGCGGCGCGCTTCCGGCGAGAGCGAGGACCAGCCGGCGATTTCCTCGATCGTGCGGTGGCAGCCGACGCAGAGGCCGGTCACCGGATGCAGCACGCAAACCTTGACGCAAGGGCTCTCGATCTCGTCGCGGCGCCAGACCTCGTCAGCCATGGCGCGCCAGATGCCCCAGCCGGTCGAGCAGGCCCTGCAGGATGAAGCCCGCCGCCACATGGTCGATCACTTCCGCCCGCCGCGCCCGCGAGGCGTCGGCCTCGATCAGTGCCCGCTCCGCCGCGACGGTCGACAGCCGCTCGTCCCAGAAGGTGATGGGTACGTCGATCAGCGGCGCCAAATTGCGGGCGAAGGCGCGGGTCGCCTGGGCCCGCGGTCCCTCGCCGCCGTCCATGTTGCGCGGCAAACCGAGCACGACGCCGCCGATCCGCCGCTCCGCCATCAGCGCGACGAGCGCGGCGGCGTCGGCGCCGAACTTCGTCCGCCGCAGCGTGCGCAGCGGCGTCGCCACGCGGCGGCCGGTGTCGGAGACCGCGACGCCGATGGTCTTCGTCCCGAGGTCGAGCCCGATCAGCGCCTGGCCGGGGGAGAGGGCGGATGCGAAGGCGCCCGCCTCCTCGATCACGGCGCTCATTGCGTCAGCCCCGCCTGTCGCGCCGCCGCGGCCAGCGTGGCGAGCGCGGCCGGATCGGCGGCGAAGGCGGCCCGCGCCTCGGTCCAGACCGCCGCCGCGTCGTCCATCCGCCCCTGCACGCCGAGCGCCTGGATCAGCCGCGCCCAGTCCGCCGGCGGGCCGCCCTCTTCGGCGAGCCGGCTCCGCAGCTGTTCCACCATGCCCGCGATCATCCCCTCGCGTTCCTCGGGCGTCATCTTTGCGGCGGCGTCCATCTCCGCCTGACTCGGCCCGGCCCCGACGTCGGTGTCCGGCGGCGGCAGGCCGGCTTGCCGCGCCACCTCGCCGATCTCGGCGCGGATGGTCTTGACCCAGGGCGCATCCGCCGGCCCTTCGGCGAGCAGCCGCGTCCAGAGGCCATAGGCGAGGTCGGGCCGTCCGCCCTGGATCAGCGTCACCCCGGAATAGAAGCGCCCGGGCTTGTTGCTCGGGTCGAGCGCCAGCGCCCGGCCGAGCGCGGTTTCCGCCTCGGGCGAGACATAGCCGTTCGCCGCGAGGACCATCAATTCCGCCCATTCGACCAGATCGTTCGCCGTCGCATCGGCGCCGAGGATGCGGACGACGTCGCCCTGCGCCACCCGCGCCTCCTTCCACCGGCCGAGCGCGCTCATGTTCCGCGACAGCAGGCGATGGCCTTCGAGATCGTCCGGCCGGTCAGCGAGAACGGCGCGAAGCTTGTCGAGCAGCGCGGCGTCCTCGGGGCTGAGCTTCGGCGCCGTGTCGGGCGGGGCCTCCGCGGCCAGCATCGCCTCGACCGCCTCCTGGCCCGGTCGCGCGGCGCGCCGCTGCGCATCCGCCTCCAGCCGCGCGGTGAGCGGCGCGTCCGGCAGGCCCGGCGCGCCGATCCGCGCATAGAGCCCGGCGCCGGCCACCGCCAGCGCGGCGATGAGGCCGAGGGCAACCGCCCGCGACAGGCCGCGCGGCGCGGCCCCATCCACCACGTCGCCGCCCGCGCCGTCGGCCGCCGCCAGCAGCCGGCGCGAGACCTCGATCCGGCTCGCCTCCGCCTCGGCCTCGGTCAAGAGGCCGCGCGCGCGATCGGCCTCGACCTCGCGCAACTGGTCGCGATAGACCCGCGTGTCATAGCTCGCGCGCGGCCCCCCGGCCCGCGCGCCGCACAACATCGGCGCCAGGACCAGCCCGAGGCTCGCCAGCGCGAAGCCGGCCGCGATCCCCCAGAAGAGAAGCTCCGCCACGCCGCCGTCGCCTAGCCAGCGCCCCGACGCGGCGAGACGCCGGGCTCGATCGCCTTTCGGAGCGCCGTCTCGGCGGTCCGGCCTTGGTCAGTCATCGCGCGCGCAACCCTCCATCGCCGTGGGCGAGGGCATTCTGAAACCCGCCCTACGCGGGCCCGGACCCTAGACAGTCAAGCGCCGCGCGGCAATTGGCCATTCCGCGCAGCGCGATGGCCTGACCGCGTTGTGAAGCGCGGATCGGCCTTGCCGCCCAGCTCGAGCCCGCCCCGGTTGCCCTATGATTTCGGGCGCTGTTCCGCTACACTGGCGCACGGCTCCTTGTTCCAGAGGCCACGATGCGTTTTCTCCTCGGTTTCGGCACCGCTGTCGGCTTGATGGTGGCGCATTCGGCCGCCGCGCTCGATATCTGCGTCGAAGGCGACTATCCTCCGTTCTCCGAAATTCTGGCCGATGGCACCATGGCCGGGTTCGACATCGACATGGCAAAGGCGCTCTGCGCCCAGATCGGCGAGAGCTGCGACCTTGTCCAGACGCGATGGGACCGGATGATCCCGACGCTGGTCGGCGGCGGCTGCGACGCGATCGTCGCCTCGATGTCGAGCACCGAGCCGCGCAAGCGCCTGATCGACTTCACCGCGCCCTACTACCGCTCGCCCGGCCGCTTCGTCGCGCGCGATGGCGCGGGTCTCGCCGATACGCCGGACGGGCTCGCGGGCAAGGCGATCGGCGTCCAGCTCGGCACCGTCAACCAGTTCTTCGTCCAGGCGCATTTTCCGCAAGCCGCGCTGCGCGTCTATGTGACGCAGGAGCATGTGCTGATGGATCTCGAGGCCGGCCGCCTCGACGCGGTCTTCGGCGAGGCGGCGCAGCTCGACGCCGGCTTTCTCGAGACCAGCGCCGGCGAAGGCTTCTCCTTCTTCGGTGGCGAGCATTTCGACCCGGCGATCCAGGGGACCGGCGCGGCGATCGGCGTGCGCAAGGACGAGCCGGAGTTGCGCGACAGGCTGTCGGCGGCGATCGCCAGCCTGCGCGCCGACGGCGGTTATCAGGAGATCGCGTCGAAATATTTCGACTTCGACATCTATGGCGGTTCCGGTTCCTGAGCCGCTTGACGGCGGATCGCCACGGCCTAGGCTGCGGGGGAAACCTAGGAACAGGAGATCCGCATGAAGCGCAGCCTTCGTGCCTTGGCCGTCGGCCTGGGCCTCGCGGCCGCGACCCCGGCGCTCGCCCTCAATGTCTGTGTGGAAGGCGCTTTCCCGCCATTCTCCGAAACCGCGCCCGACGGCTCGATCGTCGGGTTCGACATCGACATCGCCAACGCGGTCTGCGCCGAGATGGGACAGGCCTGTACGCTGGTGAAGGTCGATTGGGACGGCATGATCCCCGCCCTGCTTGAAAAGAAATGCGACACGATCATCGCCTCGATGTCAGCCACGCCGGAGCGGCGGCAGGTGATTGACTTCACCGGCAAATATTACAACGTGCCGAACCGCTTCGTCGGCCGCGCCGACGCCGGCCTGACCGACACGCCGGAGGGGCTGGCCGGCAAGGTGATCGGCGTCCAGCGCGGCACCACCTGGAACGCCTTCGTCGACAAGCACTATCCCGACGCGCAGGTTCAGCTCTATGCGACGCAGGACGAGGCTTTCCTCGATCTCTCCGCCGGGCGGGTCGACGCGGTGATGGCCGATGTGCTGACGCTCGATGTCGGCTTTCTGAAGACGCCGGCCGGGGACGGCTTCGCCATGTTCGGCGAGGATCACCTCGATCCCGATGTCTTCGGCGAGGGCCTGGCCTTCGGCGTGCGCAAGGAGGACACCACGCTCCGCGACCAGCTGAGCGCGGCGATCCTCGCGATCCGGGCCGATGGCGAATATGACACGATCCAGAAGAGGTATTTCGACTTCGACATCTATGGCGGCTGACCACGCCCGGGGAGCGCCCGCCGCATGGAGGCGCTGATCGCCTATGCCCGTCCCCTGGCCGAGGGGGCGGTCGTCACCGTCGGCCTCGCCGTGCTGTCGCTGGCCCTCGCCACGCTGCTCGGCGGGCTCGGCGCCTATGGTCGGCTCGGCGGCGGCCGGATCGGCGCGGCGCTGGTCTTCGTCTATACCACCATCGTCCGCGGCATCCCCGACCTCGTCGTCATCCTGCTCGTCTATTTCGGCGGTCAGCGGCTGGTGAATACGCTCGCCGCCGCGCTCGGCGCCGAGGCGGGGTTCCAGGTCTCGCCCTTCGTCGCCGGAACCGTCTCGATCGGCTTCATCTACGGCGCCTACCTGACCGAGACCTTCCGCGGCGCCTACATGACCATCCCCCGCGGCCAGATCGAGGCGGCGCAGGCGCTCGGCCTGCGGCCCTTGCCGCTCTTGCGCACCGTCACCCTGCCGCAACTCGTGCGCGCCGCGCTGCCCGGCTATGCCAACGTGTTCCAGGTGCTGGTGAAATCCACCGCCGTCGTCTCGGTGATCGGCCTCGCCGATATCGTCGGCATCGCGAACAGCGCCGGCAAGAGCGTGCGCGAGCCTTTCGCCTTCTTCGCGGCGGTCATGCTGTTCTATTTGCTGCTGACCTGGGCCTCGACGACGATCTTCGAGACGCTGGAACGGCGCTACGCGCGGGGTTTTGCCAATGCGCGTTGATCTCGTGCTGGCCAACTGGCACCTGTTCGCCAATGGCGTCTGGATCACGCTGCAGTTGACCTTCCTCGCCGTGGCGATCGGGTTTTGCATCGGCTTGCCCTTCGGCCTCGCCCGGGCGCGGCGGGTGCCTTACCTCTCGCCGGCGATCAACGCCTATGTCTATCTCTTCCGCGGCACGCCGCTGCTGGTGCAGACCTTCCTCATCTACTACGGCCTGTCGCAGTTCGAATGGGTGCGGGACAGCTGGGCCTGGGCCTATCTGCGCAGCGCCTGGTGGTGCGCGCTGATCGCCTTTTCGCTGAACTCCGGCGCCTATGCGACCGAGATCATTCGGGGCGCGGTCCAGTCGGTGCCGAAGGGCGATCTCGACGCCGCCCGTGCGCTAGGGCTGCGGCCGCTCTTGGTCAATGCGCTGATCCTGATCCCGGTCGCCCTGCGCCGGGCGCTGCCGCAATATGGCAACGAGGTGGTCTTCATGCTGCACGGCTCGGCGGTGGCGAGCGTTATCACGCTGCAGGACATCCTCGGCGCCGGCCGCACGCTGAACGCGAAATTCTATCTCGCCTACGAGGGGTTCGTCACGGCGGCTTTGCTCTATATGGCGATCACCTTCGTCCTCGTGGCGATCTTCCGCGGACTGGAGCGGCGCTATCTCGGCCATCTCGACCTGTCGCGCTGAGCTTTCGTTCCGCCGCGCGACGCGATAGGCAGGCGCCATGTCAGACCGTCCCGTCGTCCGCCTGTTGCCGAAGACCGCCGCCCAGCCGATCCGCTTCGGGGCGCCTTGGGTCTATTCCGACCAGATCGTGCTCGACCGCCGGACCCGTGCCATCCCGGCCGGGACGATCGTCGAGCTTCGGGACGCCGAGCAGCGCCCGCTCGGCGCCGCCGGTTTCAACGCCGGCTCGAAGATCGCGCTGCGCCTGCTCGACCGCGACCCGGCGGCGGAGATCGACCGCGGCTGGTTCGAGGCGCGCCTGGCCCGTGCCCTGTCGCTGCGCGAGGCGCTGTTCGACACGCCGTTCTATCGCCTCGTCCATGCCGAGGCCGACGATCTGCCGGGCGTCGTCATCGATCGATTCGGCGACGCCGCGGTGATCCAGCCGAACGCCGCCTGGGCCGAGACGCATCTCGCGGCCCTGGCCGAGGCGCTCGTCGCCGTCACCGGGGTCTCGACCGTGGTGAAGAACGCCGCCGGCCGCGCCCGCGGGCTGGAGGGCCTGCCGGAGGAATCGGCGGTTCTCGTCGGCGCCGTCACCGCGCCGGTTCCGGTGCCGATGAACGGCGCCACCTATTTCGCCGACCTGGTCGGTGGCCAGAAGACCGGGCTGTTCTATGACCAGCGGCCGAACCACGCCTTCGCCGCGCGCCTCGCAGGGGGGCGCGCCATGCTCGACGTCTTCGCCCATGTGGGTGGTTTCGCGCTCGCCGGTCTCGCCGCCGGTGCCAGCTCGGCGCTCGCCGTCGATGGCTCGGCGCCCGCGCTGGCGCTGGCCGAGGCGGGGGCGGAGGCGAGCGGCGTCGCGGGGCGTTTCACCGCGCGCAAGGGCGACGCCTTCGACACGATGACCGCGCTGGCGGGCGAGGGGGCGCGCTTCGGTCTCGTCGTCTGCGATCCGCCGGCCTTCGCGCCGAACAAGCCGGCGCTCGAAGCCGGCCTGCGCGCCTATGAACGGGTCGCACGCCTCGGCGCCGCGCTGGTCGAGCCGGACGGGTTTCTCGTGCTCTGCTCCTGCAGCCACGCCGCCGACCTCGCGCGCTTTCGCGAGGCGAGCCTGCGCGGCGTCGGCAAGGCGGGCCGCTCGGCGCGCCTGATCGCCACCGGCGCCGCGGGGCCGGACCATCCGACGCACCCCTATCTCGCCGAATCCGCCTATCTGAAGGCGCTGTTCCTGCGCCTCGGTTCTTGAGCTTCGGGCCGTGAGTTTCGGGCCGTGAGCTTCGGGCCATGAGCTTCGCGCCGGAGCGTGTGCTGCTCGACGCGAACGTGCTGTTCCCGACCATGCTGCGCGAGATGCTGATCGGGACCGCGCGGCGGGGCGGCTTCGTCCCGCTCTGGTCGCCGCGCATCCTCGAGGAATGGGCGCGCGCCACCCGCCGCCTCGCCCCGGGCGCCGAGGCCATCGCCCGCGCCGAGATCGCGCTGCTCCGCGCCGACTGGCCGGCGGCCGAGGTGACGCCGCCCGACGCGCTGATCGCCGAACTCGACCTGCCCGACACCGACGACCGCCACGTGCTCGCCGCGGCGATCACCGGAGGGGCGGGCGCGCTGCTGACCCTCAACCGGGCGGATTTCCCCGGCCGGCGCCTCGCCGCCCACGGTATCCTGCGGCGCGAGCCGGACGGCTTCCTGCTGGAACTCTGGCACGCGGGCGTCGACCTGCCCGCCGTCGCCGCCGAGGTTCGCGCCCGCGCGGCGCAGGCCGGCGCGGAGGCCCGTGCGCTGCGCCCGCTCCTCAAGCGCGCCGGCCTGCCGCGGCTGGCGAAGGCGCTCGGGACCTAGACCCGGCCGCTTGGAGCCTCGATCAGGTCGCGGATATCGACCGACGAGCACTCCCCGATCTGCGCCGCGTGACGCGCCAGGAACCGCTCCATCGCCGCGTAGCCGGCGTCGCGGAGCTGAAGCAGCAGCGCCCGGTTCGGCGTCATCTTGGTCACCATCCCGAGCTGGTTCATCAGCGCGTCGTCGCTGACCGAATGCACGTGGTTGCGCTTCATCCGGTCCGGCGGCAGCAGGCCCTCGTCGAGAAGCCGGTTGACGAAGGCGATGGTGCGCAGCTCCTGCAACAGCGAGGCATTGAAGCTGATCTCGTTGATGCGGCTGGCGATTTCCGGCGCCGTGCGCGGCGGCTCGTCGCGCCGCAGCGGATTGATGTGCACGATGAGAAGATCGGTCGCATGTGTCTGATAATGCAAAGGATAAAGCGCCGGATTGCCGATAAAGCCGCCGTCCCAATAGGCCTCGCGCCGGCCGGTGCGCGGATCATCGATCTCGATCGCCTGATAGAGCGTCGGCAGGCAGGCCGAGGCGAGGATCGCATCGGTGGTGATTTCCGCGCCCATGAAGATCCGCGGCTTGCCGTCGCGGACATTGGTCGCCGAGACGAACAGTTTCGGCCCCGCGGCCGACGCCATCGCGCCGTCCGCGGTCAGATCCGCGACGACCGAGCGCAGCGGGTGATAATTCATCGGATTGAACTGATAGGGCGAGAGAACCCGGGTGATCGCCTCGGTCGCCAGCGTCTGCGGCGCGAATTCCAGCGCCCGCGCGGTAACGGCGGGCGAGGGCGAGACCGCGCGCAGCCAGTCCATCACCGCTTCCGAACAGACGCCGTCGAGGCCGGCGATGCCGAGCCAGAAATCCGCCAGCGCCGTTCGCGCCCCGGCCCGGCCGTCGTCGACCCAGCCGCGTTTCAGCGCCGCGGCGTTCATCGCGCCCGCCGAGGTGGCGGTGATGCCCTCGATCTCGATCTCTTCCGCTTCCAGCAGCCGGTCGAGCGCGCCCCAGGTGAAGGCGCCATGCGCGCCTCCACCCTGAAGTGCCAGATTGAGGACTTTCCTCGCCGAACTCACAACGCCGTCCAACCGCCATCGACGGACAGAGTCGTCCCCGTGATCTGATCCGCCGCCGGCGAGCAGAGGAAGGCGACGCATCCGCCGAGCTGTTCGACGGTCGCGAAGGCCTTCGACGGCTGGCGGGTCAGCAGAACGTCGCGGACCACCTGCTCCCGCGTCATGTTGTACTGCTTCATCGTATCGGGGATCTGCGCCTCGACGAGCGGGGTCAGCACATAGCCGGGGCAGATCGCATTGGCGGTGATCGGCTCCTCGGCGGTCTCGAGCGCGGTGACCTTGGTCAGGCCGACGACCCCGTGCTTGGCCGCGACATAGGCGCTCTTGAAAGGCGAGGCGGTCAGCCCATGCGCCGAGGCGATGTTCACCACGCGGCCCCAGCCCTGTTCGCGCATCAGCGGCAGCGCCGCCGCCGTGGTGTGAAAGGCCGAGCTGAGATTGATCGCGATGATCTGGTCCCATTTCGCCGCTGGAAACTCGGGAATCGGCGCGACATGCTGGATTCCGGCGTTGTTCACCAGGATATCGACCCGGCCGATCGTCGCCTTCGCCTTGGTCACCAGCGCCCGGCACCGATCGCCATTCGACATATCCGCCTGGATATAGACGCAGCGAACACTGTGCTCGGTGGCGATCTGCTCGGCCAGCGCGTGATCCTCCGCGCTGTCTGAAAAGGAATTCAGCACGACATCCGCGCCGAGCTTCGCCAGCTCCCGCGCGATGCCGAGCCCGATCCCGGAATTCGAACCGGTGACGACGGCGCATTTCCCCGCGATGGACATGAGATTCCAGCCTCCTCGTATGTGAACGGTCGAGAGGGAGTTAGATGCCGCGGATGCGAAAAGGACAAGTCGCCGCGGTGACGTCGCAGGCCGCGAGGCGTAGGGAAATGACCCGATCGGAAGACGACAATGCCCCTGGGCGACGAACACGGATGACGCGGGACAAAAAAAGACGCCCTCACGAGGAGGGCGTCAAGTCGTTGAGGCAGGTTTCATACAGGCAAGAAACCTATCGAGCAGTGGAACCCTTATACGAAATCAAAGACCTATCGCCAAGACAAAAATCTTGGTGCGGCCCCGTCCGGGGCTGGTTTAGAGTGGGTATGGCTAATCGATCGATAGGATGTGATGGATATGACACGCATGCTCCGGGCGGCGCGGCGGATCAGCCTTGCTCTGGCGCTGCTGCCCGCCATCGCCGTCGCCGAGCCTCGCCACGGCATAGCTATGTATGGCGAGCCCGCGCTCCCACCGGATTTTGTGTCCCTGCCTTACGCCAATCCGGACGCGCCGAAGGGCGGGAGCATCGTTTTCGGCGAGACGGGGGGCTTCGATTCCCTCAATCCCTATATCCTCAAGGGACGCGCGGCCTACGCGATCCAGACCCACGTGTTCGAGACGCTGATGGCCCGGAACTGGAACGAGCCCTTTTCGCTCTATGGGCTGCTGGCCGAATCGATCGACGTGGCGCCCGACCGCTCCTCGGTCGAATTCACCCTGCGCGAGGGCGCGGAATTCTCCGACGGCAGCCCGGTGACGGTCGATGATGTCATCTGGTCAATGCAGACTCTCGCCGAAAAAGGCCTGCCAAGATATTCCAACTCCTGGGATAAGGTGGCGCGCATCACGCCGGTCGGACCGCGCGGCGTCCGCTTCGAATTCAGCGGCGCCGATTCCGAGCTGCCGCTGCTGATCGGCCTGCGGCCGATTCTCAAGAAGGCCGATTGGGAGGGCGTCGACTTCGCCGCGAGCAGCCTGCGGGTGCCGATCGGCTCCGGTCCCTATCGCGTCGGCGCCTTCGAGCCCGGACGCTTCATCACCTTCGAGCGGAACCCGGATTATTGGGGCAAGGATCTGCCGATCAACCGGGGGCTGAACAACTTCGACACGATCCGCTATGACTTCTTCGTCGACAAGGGCGTGATGTTCCAGGCCTTCGTCGCCGGCGAATTGTCCGTGTTCCGCGAGCTCAATCCGGTCCGCTGGCAGAGCGACTACGGCTTTCCCGCCGTGGCCTCCGGCGCGGTGGTGAAATCGGAGATTCCGCACGGACGGCCCTCGGGCATGGAGGGATTCGTCTTCAACACCCGACGCCCGCTGTTCCAGGACTGGCGGGTGCGGGACGCGCTGCTCCACGCCTTCAACTTCGAGTTCATCAATCAGACATTGAACGGCGGCGCCGAGCCGCGGCGGGCGAGCTATTTCTCCAATTCCGCGCTCGGCATGGGGACCGGACCGGCCGAGGGGCGGGTGCGCGAGCTCCTGCTGCCCTTCGCCGACACGCTCACCCCCGGCGCGCTCGATGCCTATGCCCTGCCGGTCTCCGATGGCTCGCCGCGCAATCGCGCGAACATGCGCGTCGCCACGAAGGAGCTGGCCGAAGCCGGCTGGCAGGCGCGGGATGGCAAGCTGGTCAACGCGGCGGGACAGCCCTTCGCCTTCACCATCCTGCTGACCGGATCGCAGAACGAGGCGTTGAGCGGCGTCTTCGTCGATGCCCTGCGCCAGCTCGGGATCGAGGCGCGCGTGCAGATCGTCGATCAGGCGCAATATAACGAACGCCGCAATTCCTACGACTACGACATGATCGTCAATGCCTGGAACATGTCGCTCAGCCCCGGCAACGAACAGTATCTCTATTGGGGGTCCGAAGGGGTGACGAAGCCGGGCACCCGCAACTACGCCGGGATCGACAGCCCGGCGGCCGAGGCGATGATCGCCGAATTGCTCGCCACCCGCGACGAGGCGGATTTCGTCGCGGCGGCGCAGGCGCTCGACCGCGTGCTGACCACCGGGCGCTACGTGATCCCCTTCGCCTTCTCGGACGTCAGCCTGATCGCGCACAAGGCCGACCTGAAATTCCCCGAGACGCTGCCCGTCTATGGCGACTGGATCGGCTGGCTGCCCGAGGTCTGGTGGCAGGCGAAATAGGCGCCGAAGCCTGACACCCATGCGCATCCGTCTCGCCGGCGCGCTCGTCCTGCTCGCTCCGGCGTTGGCCTTCGCCCATGCGTCGGAGCGGATGGTCATCCTGACCCTGCCGACCGGCTACTACATCCTCGGCGCCGCGCTGGTGGTCGCGCTGACCGCGCTCATCGGCGCGCTCGCGCCGCGGCTGCCCACGCCGCGAGCCGTGACGCTTTATGCGCGGCCGATCCTGCTGTCGCCGACCGTCACCAGCGTCGCGTCCTTCTTGGCGATGGTGGTCCTGATCGCCGTCGGCTTTCTCGGCGAGCGCGATCCTTTCGGCAATCCGTTGCCGCTCGTCGTCTGGACGCTGATCTGGATCGCCTTGCCGGTCGCCTGCGCGCTTTTCGGCGATCTCTGGCGCGGGTGGGATCCCTGGACGGGGCCGGTCCGGCTGACCCGTCGCGCGCTGGAACGCCATGGCTCGATCGGCCTCGCGCGGTTCGGGGCGGCGCCGGCGATCGCCGGCCTGTTCGGGCTGATCTGGTTCCAGATCGTGTCGCTGGCGCCCGACGACCCGGCGATCCTCGCCCGCGCGGTGCTCGTCTACTGACTGGTGATCTTCCTGCTCGCCGTGATGGAGGGCGAGGCATGGCTCGCCGAGGGCGAGGCCCTGACGCTGTTCTTCGCGCTGATCGCCCGCGTCGCGCCGCTCTGGACCGAGCAGGAGGGCGGGCGCATCCGGCGGATGGCCGGATTGCCGGGGACGCAGATCCTAGCCTTGCCACCCATGTCGCCGGGGCGGGCAGCCTTTCTCGCGCTGGTCCTCGCCTCGGTCAGTTTCGACGGGCTGTCGGAAACCTTCTGGTGGCTCGTCCGCCTCGGCATCAACCCGCTCGAATTCCCCGGCCGCTCGGCGGTGATCTGGCAGAACACGCTCGGTCTCGCCGTGGCCTGGGCGCTGACCGGCGCCGCGCTCGTCGGGGCGATCGCGCTCGGCCGCTGGCTCGCTGGCCGGCGGACGCCGTTCTGGCCCGAGGCGGGCCGCGCCATGCTCGCCTTCCTGCCGATCGCCGCCGGCTATCACTTCGCGCATTACCTCGTGGCGCTGATCGGCAATGGCCAATATCTCGTCGCCGCGCTGAAGGATCCGCTCGGACGGGGCGCGCGCCTGCTCGGCCTGCCGGAACATTGGGTCTCCTTCGGCTTTCTCGCCGACCGCGGCGCCGTGCTCGCCATCTGGAACCTGCAATTCTCGGCGATCGTCGGCGCGCATCTGCTCGCCGTGCTGCTCGGTCTCCGCCTCGTCCCGGGGCGGCCGCTGTCGCACCTGCCGGTGACGGCGCTGATGGTCGGCTATACCGTCCTCGGCCTCTGGCTCTTGTCCACGCCGACCGGTGCCTGACGCCAATCCGGCCGCGAAAAGCGCGGTCGAGAGGTTGCTTTCGGCCCGCTGGATGCTTTTCTAACAGAAACGGCGAGGTTAGTCTTTTCGCAACGACATGACGGCAGGGGGGAAAGCGCCGGTGCGGCTGCTCATCGTCGAAGATACCGAGGACGTGGCGGGGGCCATCGCGGCCTCGTTCCAGAGACGCGGCGACGCGATAGATTGCGTCGAAACGGTCGCGGACGCCTGTGACACTCTGGCGGTGAACGATTATGACGTGGTCATTCTCGACATAAACCTGCCCGACGGGCAGGGGACGGAGGTGCTGCGCAACCTCCGCCGCCAGCGCCGGCCGACGCCGGTGCTGATGCTGACCGCGCGCATGACGGTGGAAGACCGCGTGTCCGCGCTCGACGGCGGCGCCGACGACTATCTCGTCAAGCCGTTCGATCTGCGCGAGTTGCAGGCGCGGGTTCGCGCGCTCGGCCGGCGGGCGGGCGGCGACCGCGCCGGACAGATCGAACTCGGCGGGCTCGCCATTGATCCCGCGGGCCGGACGGTGACCCACAAGGGTGAGCCGATATCGCTTACCCGCCGCGAATTCAGCCTGCTCGAGGCGCTGATGGCCAACCGGACGCGGATCATGCCGAAGGAACGGCTGTTCGAGCGCATGTTCTCGATGAACGAAGAGGAAATCGGCCTCAACGCGATCGAGACCTATGTCGCCCGCCTGCGCCGCAAGCTCGAAGGCACGGGCGTCGCGATCCGGACATTGCGTGGCCTCGGCTATCAGCTGGTGCAAACCGACTGAAATCCCGCCGCCCGTCAGGCTGCTGACAGGTTTCTCCAGCAAACGGCGCGCGCGAGGAGGCGCGAAAGGGTTGCCCGCTCGCCGCGTGGGCCGAGAAGACCGCGACGAACATAAATCCGAGGAGCCGCTATGGAATTTTTCGCCACCCATTTCGCTTTTCTGTCCAGTCCGGAGGGCTGGGCGGCGATGGTGACGCTGATCGCGATGGAGGTGGTTCTCGGCATCGACAACCTGATCTTCATCTCGATCCTGACCAACAAACTGCCGGCGGAGCATCGGGTGCGCGCGCGTCGGCTCGGCATCTCCGCCGCGCTGATCATGCGACTGGTCCTGCTCGCCACCATATCCTGGATCGTCGGCATGACGACGCCGGTCTTCACCGCCTTCGACCATGCCTTTTCCTGGCGCGACATCATCCTGATCGCCGGTGGCCTGTTCCTGGTCTGGAAGGCCACGAAGGAAATCCACCACACCGTCGATCCGGTCGAACAGGAGGAAGAGGTGGTGGGGCGGACGATCCAGATCTCGCTCGGCGGGGCCATCTTCCAGATCCTGCTGCTCGATCTCGTCTTTTCTGTCGATTCGATCATCACCGCGGTCGGCATGACGGATCATCTCGCCATCATGTATATCGCCGTCATCGTCGCGATCACCGTGATGATGGTGGCGGCGACCCCGCTCGCCAATTTCATCGAGAAGAATCCGACGATCGTCATGCTGGCGCTCGGCTTCCTCCTGATGATCGGCATGACGCTGATCGCCGACGGCTTCGGCTTCCACGTGCCCAAGGGTTACATCTACGCCGCGATGGGCTTCTCCGCGCTGGTCGAAGGTCTCAACATGCTCGCCCGCCGCGGCAAGTCGAAGGGCGGCCATTAGGGAACAAGTTCCGGGCCGCGAAAGCGGCCCGAAGCTTCCCCGGCGACAGACTGCTGACAGGTTCCCCCGCGATAGTCCCTGCGACGAAATCAAGGGATGGAATCGCAGATGCAACTCAACGGCCTGCTTCATGGCGCCCGTTTGCTCGGCCACGTGGATTTTCCGACGTCCGAGGTGCTCGGTCCCGACGCGAGCGAGGACGAGATCCAGGCGCTCCTCGACCGCCACGGCCTGATCTTCATCAAGCCGGTATTCCGCGGCGGCGTCGGCAAGAAGGGCAAGGCCGGGCTGGTCGGCAAGGCGAAGACGCTCCGCGAGGCGCTGGCCGAGAAGGAGCGGCTCTATTTCTGCGAGCATCGCCACGGCAACGCCTATGCCAAGGCCAACGGCGTGACCTTCGAGGCCGGCGTCCCGGCCGAGCATGAGGTCTATTTCTCGATCACCGACAATACCAGCTTCCGCGCGCCGACGATGACGCTGACCCACCGCGGCGGCATGGACATCGAGGAACTGCCGAAGTCCGACGTCGCCATCGTCCCCTTCGAGGCGCTGACCGGGCTCAAGGCCTTCGTCGTCGCGAACGCGCTGACCGACATCGGCGCGCCGAAGGAGATCATCTCGCCGCTGGTCCAGCACCTGCCGAAGCTGTGGGAGCTGGTGCATCACTATGGCATGACGACGCTGGAGCTGAACCCGATCCGGATGCGGCCCGACCGGGGTGGCCGGCTGACGCCGGTCGCCTGCGACTTCAAATGCGGCTTTGACCGGGACGACCCGCGGGTCGGGCGGCTCGGACTGCCGGACCAACTCTTCGCGGCGGACGTGACCGCCTTCGAGCAGGAGGTGAACCAGCTCCGCACCCATCAGGGCCAGTCGGACGTCTTCGTCATCAACGAGCACGGCACGATCCTGGCGCCGACCTTCGGCGGCGGCGCGAACTCCCTCGTGACCGAAGTGCTGGGCGAGGCGGCGATCATCTCGTCCGACTTCGGCGGCAACCCGCCCTACGAGAAGATGAAGTCGGTCGCCTCGATCTGCTACCGGCATTTCCTGGCGCGAACCAACGTGCTCTTCATCATCGGCGGCAAGTCGAACAATACCGACATCCTGGAGACGTTCCGCGGCATGGGCGACGCGCTGCGCGAGCATTTCGCCGCCAACGGCCCGACGCCGCTTTATGTGGTGGTCGGCCGCGGCGGGCCGAACCTCGTGCGCGGCATGGGCAACCTCGGCGAGACGCTGGAGAGCCTCGGCCTGCCCTACCGCTTCTTCGGCTTCGACAGCGCGATCTCCGAGGTGGTGAACTACGCCAAGCGCGTGGACGAATGGATGCGGGCCGGCGGACGCGAGGAAATCGCGGCGTCGCTCGGTCTCAAGGCCCAGGCGGCCTGAAGGGGAAGAACCATGTTTCATCAAGGCATTCAGGGGATTCCCTACTATCTCGGCATCCGCTCGCTGGCCGAGATCGCCACGGCGGAGGACCGGGTCTGCGTTCTCAACATCGCCGGCGGCGAGAGCCGGCAGGTCACCCCGACCAGCCATGCCTTTTCCGGCGGCAATGTCGTCTTCGGCACCTCCCCCGGCCGCGCCGGGCAGGTTCTGAAGACGCCCGCCGGCGATATCCCGATCTACAACAATGTCCGCGAGGGCCTCGACGCCGGGCACAAGTTCAACACCGGCGTGGTCTATCTGCCGCCCTCCGGCGTGCGCGACGGCGTGGCGGAGCTGATCCGCGTCAACCCCGACCTCGGGAAGATCGTCATCATCACCGAGAAGATCGCGGTGCATGACGCGCGCGAAATCCGGGCGATGGCGCAAGGCAACGGCGTCGACATCATCGGCGGCAACTGCCTCGGCGTCGCCGACAGCTGGAACCGCGTCCGCATCGGCGGCGCGCTCGGCGGCGACCACCCGGAAGAGTCGCTCATCAAGGGGTCGGTGGCGATCTTCTCGAACTCCGGCGGCTTCACCACCACCATCGCCCAGTATCTGGCGACGGCGGGCTGGGGCACCACGACGCTCGTCTCGTCGGGCAAGGACGTCTATATCCACTACGCCGCCCCCGACTTCGCCCGCGCCTTCGCCGCCGATGACCGCTCGGCGGCGGCGGTGCTCTATGCCGAGCCCGGCGGCTACTACGAGCATGGAATCGACTGGACGAAGCCCGTCGTTGCCTGCGTCGTCGGCCGCTGGAAGTCGAAGCTGACCCGCGCCGTCGGCCATGCCGGCGCCATGTCGGGCTCGGGCGACAAGGCCGAGGACAAGGAGCGCTGGTTCATGGAGGCGTTCGGGGTGGATTCGGTCTTCACGCCGGACAACCCCGTCGCCTCGAAGAAGGGCGCCGTCGTCGTCAATATCGCCGACATTCCGGCGGCGCTGACCGCCGTCATGAAGCTGAATGGCGTGGCGCCGAACTTCGCGCCGCGCGGCAACCTGGCGCTGAAGCCGTGGGTGGCGAACGATCACGGGCTGCGCCTGCCGGCGGACCTCGCCTTGCCGACCGTCACCGCGCCGGAACCCTACGCCGACCAGATCGCCGCGCTGGGCCAGCAGATCGGCGCCGTGGTCGCGCGGCAGAACATGAAGGACAAGTCGGGCGCCTCGGTGATGGACCCGAAGACCCAGGTGACGAGCGTGCATGGCCATGAGGTTCTCGACCTCGCGCTCCTGCCGCTGGAGGCCTGCTTCGCGCTGCCCCTGGTGCACGAGATCGCGAACGAGAACGACCGCGCCCTGCTCGACGTCGCGGTGGCGGCGGAGGTGAACCTCGTCGGCGATCCGATCCTCGTCGCCGCCGACGCCGCCCGCGACGCCGGCAACGCGCCGAACGCGGTGATGGCGGTCGCGGCGGCGATCACCGGGCCGAAACGGGTGGAGCGGGCGCTGGCCTGCGCGCGGGCGCTGATCGACCTCTTCGCGCATTCCGGCCTGCGGGACGGCCGCGACGAGGCCTTCGATCTGGGCCATATCAAGATCGACCCCGAGACCCGCGCGCTGTTCCTGGCGACCGAGGCCGAGGCGGACGACCCGCGCCCCGAGGCGATGCTGGCGGCGATTCAGGCCCGCGGCGGCAAATCCGCCTTCCTGAAATATCTCGGGACGCTCGGCGGGCGGCTGTCGCGCGACGCGATCCTCGCAGGCATCGCCACGACGATCAGCTGGGGCCCGCTGATGCGCAAGCGGATCACACGCCTCACCGCCGAGACGCTGCCCTGGTACCTGCGCCTCTACGGCGTCATGGTCGGCGCCACCATTCCGGGCGAGCATCACCAGTCCGGCTCGCTCCGCGGCATCCCGCGCGACGATCGGTTCGGCCAGTGGACGATGGCCGACCTCTGCTTCCTCGCCATGACCGGCAAGAAGCCGACGCCGGAGGAGGCGCTGCCGCTGCAAATCCTCGTCGGGCTGCTGATCTCCAACGGCCCCGGCTCGATCTCGGCGCAGGGGGCGAAGGGCGCGGTGGCGGCCGACGGCCCGCGGACCCCGGGCCGGGTGCAGATCAACAAGGCGATGGTCGGCTTTCTCACCCATTGCGGCTACAGCCACGGCGGCAATGGCTTCGAGGGCATGGCCTTCCTGCTCGACCAGTTCAAGGACAAGGGGCTGACCGACCCGTCCGACCCCGGCCACGGCATCGACCTGAAGGCGATGGCGACGGCCTTTGCCAAGCGATACCGCGCGGAGAAGCGGGCCTCGAAGGAGGTTGGGGCCGAGCTGCGCGCGCTGCCGGGCGTGCATCACCCGATCTTCAAGGGCAAGCCGGTGAATATCGACCCGCGCGAGCGGTTCGTCGCGGACTACATGGCTAAGGCCGGACGCTACAACGTGTTCCACGCCTTCTACCGCGAACTCGTCCAGGCGCTCTATGCCGAGGGGGCGAGCCCCTATGTCTTCTGCGTCAATGTCGACGCCGTGATCGCGGCGCTGATGCTCGCACTGCTCTGGCCGGACTACCAGTCCGGGCGGCTCAGCGACCGGGATCTGGAGACGGCGGCCTTTACCGTGTTCCTCTATGGCCGCATGATCGGCTCGGCGGCGGAGATCGACGATCACCTGAACAGGGGCCGCGACATGGACACGCGGACGCCGGCCTCGGCCTGCGGCTTCGTCGTATAGCGGCGGGAGGGCGCATGGACGACCAGACGGCGACGGAATCGACGCGCGCGGCGGATGATCAGACCCCGCCGTCCGGACAACCGGTGATCCGCACGATCGCCATGCCCGCCGACACCAATCCGTCCGGAGACATCTTCGGCGGCTGGCTCATGAGCCAGATGGATCTCGCCGCCGGCAACCTCGCGGCGCTGACCGCGCGGGGCCGGGCGGCGACCATCGCGGTCGAGGGCATGCGCTTTCACCATCCGGTGAAGGTCGGCGACGAGGTTTCGCTCTTTGCGACGCTGACCCGGCTGGGGCGCAGCTCGATGGACATCCATGTCACCGCCTGGCGGCGGATGCGCACGGATACCGCCGCGCGGAAGGTGACCTGCGCCACCTTCACCTTCGTCGCCCTGGACGACGAAGGCCGCCCCCGCGAAGTCCCCCGGTAGCCTGATCGCGGGTCTCGCCCGGGCCGCGGGGTTGCACCCGCGCGCTTCATGGCTATCGTGGGCCGCGCGCATCGACTGTCCGACGCGCGGCCGGAGCCTGGCATGAAAGACCCCTACGAGACCCTCGGCCTGACCCGGACGGCGACGGACCAGGAGATTCGCGCCGCCTTCAAGAAGCTCACGCGGAAATACCACCCCGATCTCCATCCCGGCGACAAGGCGGCGGAGGAGAAGTTCAAGGAACTCTCGGTGGCGCACGACCTGCTCGGCGATGCCGAGCAGCGGCGGCGCTACGATGCCGGCGAGATCGACGCGACGGGACAGGAAAAGCCCCGGCAGCGCTACTATCGCGACTTCGCGGAGGAGCCGGCCTATTCCTCCTATGCCGCGCAGGAAGGCTTTTCCAACCCCGAGGATCTGGAAGAATTCCTGTCGCAGGCCTTCGGCGGCGCCGGCGGCTTTCGCGCGCGGCGCGGCGGGGCGGAGATGAAGGCGCGCGGGCAGGACGTCAGCTATACCATGCCCATCTCTTTCCTCGAAGCCGCGAACGGCGCGACGCGGACCATCACCCTGCCGGAAGGCAAGACGTTGCGGGTGACGATCCCCGAGGGCGCCGAGGATCAGCGGACGCTGCGCCTGAAGGGGCAGGGCGGTCCGGGCTATGGCGGTGGCCCCGCCGGCGACGCCTATGTCGAGCTGCGCGTCGAGCCGCACGCCTTTTTCCGGCGCAAGGACGACGACATCCATGTCGAGGTGCCGGTTTCGCTGCGCGAGGCGGTGCTCGGGGCGAAGATCGAGGCGCCGAGCCTGACCGGGCCGGTCAGCGTTTCGGTGCCGAAGGGCTCCAACACCGGCCGCGTGCTGCGGCTGCGCGACAAGGGGGTGCGTAACGGCAAGACCGGCGTGCGCGGCCACCAGTTCATCACCCTGAAGGTGGTGCTGCCGAACGGCGAGGAGCCGGAGCTGGCCGCCTTCCTCGAAGGCTGGACCCCGCGCGACAAGGCGAACCCGCGCAAGGAGATGCTGCCATGACCCGCGCCGAGGATCTGGTCACCTCGATCACCGTCCTGACCCGCGCCGACCTCGACATCTGGTTGCGCGAGGAGCTGGTGACGGCCACGCCCGAGGGCGGGACACTGGTCTTCACCGAGATGGAATGCGCGCGGGTGCGGCTCATCTGCTCGCTGCGCTACGAGCTCGAGGTCGAGACCGAGACTTTGCCGGTGGTGATGTCGCTGCTCGACCAGCTCTATGAGACCCGGGCGCGTCTCCTGTCGCTCACCGCCGCGGTGACCAGCCTCGGGCCGGACGCCCGGGGCCGCGTCCTCGCCGCGCTCGGCGAAGCGCCCCGCGAAGACGCGGAGCCGTGATTTCCGCGCGCCGGGCAGTGAAGGCGTAACGATCGCGGTGATTTCGCGGTCCGAAGGCCGCGCTGCGCGCGGCCCCGCCGGCGCCGTTCCCGTTGGCGCGAATCTCCCCGGTTCAGAAGATGAAATCGTCGCTGTGCAGCCGGGCGACGTCGGTCAGGCGCACCTGGAAATCGGCGACGCCGTCGCCGTCTGTGTCGGCGGAGAGGACGCCGCGCGCATGGCGCAACTCCCCGGCCTCGTGGGTGAAGGCGGCGCGGCCGATGAAATCGAACTCCTGCGTGCCGCGCGTGGTCGCGTCGGCGTCGAACCTTAGGTCGAGGCGATCGGAGCCGGGGGTGAAATCGCGGATCACGTCGCGCGCGTCGCCGTCGGGCGAGTCCGCCACGGCGCGGAACTGGAAGAGGTCCGCGCCGGAACCGCCGACCATCTCGTCCGTGCCCCCGCCGCCGCGCAGCCGGTCGGCGCCGGCGCCGCCAAGCAGCGTATCGGCCCCCGCGCCGCCGGACAGCGTATCGTCGCCGCCGAGGCCGATCAGGCGGTCCGCGCCGCCCCCCGCCACCACATTGTCGCCGAACGCGGTGGCCTCGATCCGCTCGCCCCCGCCGGTGCCGCGGATGGTCGGGACGCGCGGGTCGAGCTGTTCGCCGAACCAGACATGGAAGATCCGGCCGGCATAGATCCCAGCGCCATCGCGGGTGTCGAGCCCGACGCCGATCGCCTTGAATTCGACCGATCGCCAGGCGCCGCGGTTGGTCAGGATGGCATCATGCGCGGGCGAATCCTTCCAGACTTCGAGCGCCGCCGCGCCCGACGCCGATCCGGCGGCGCTGATCTCGTAGCCGGGCGAGTCGTAGCCGGTGCCGAGCCGCTCCGGCGCCTCCCACATCGCCCGCGGCGTGCCGCGGGAGCCGTGATAGCGCGCGTCGCTCCAGTCGTGGAGGCCGGCGTGGTCGGGATCATCCGGCCAGATATTCTCGCGCGTATCGACCACGTGCCGTCCGGCGGTGGTGGTCAGCGCGCGGGACAGCGGCAGCGGGTCCAACCCTTCCGCGTCGCGATACGCGATGATCCGGTGATAGAGATCGAGCTCGGCGAGGCTGAGGCTGTCCTGCGACGTCGCCTTGTAGATGTTCGTCACCGACGGTCCCCCCCCGGGATCGGCCCTCAGAGCATCGAGGGCACCACCTGATCCGGCGGACGATGTCCGTCGGCGAAGGTCTTGATGTTTATGATGACCTTCTCGCCCATCTCCAGCCGGCCCTCGAGGGTCGCCGAGCCCATGTGCGGCAGCAACAGCACGTTCGGCAGGTCGCGCAGCCGCGGATTGACCTCGTGGCCATGCTCATAGACGTCGAGGCCGGCGCCGGCGAGCTCGCCCGCGCGCAGCATGCGGGTCAGCGCGTTCTCGTCCACCACCTCGCCGCGGGCGGTGTTGACGAGATAGGCGGTCGGCTTCATCAGCCGCAAGCGGCGCGCATTCATCAGATGGAAGGTCGAGGGCGTGTGCGGCACATGGATGCTGAGGATATCGACCCGGGCGAGCATCTGGTCGAGGCTCTCCCACCAGGTCGCCCGCAGGCTCTCCTCGATCTCGGGGCGGACGCGGCGGCGGGCATGGTAATGCACCTCGAGGCCGAAGGGCGCGGCGCGGGCGGCGACCGCGCGCCCGATGCGCCCGAGCCCAAGGATGCCGAGCCGCTTGCCGGCGATCCGGTGGCCCATCAGCGCGGTCGGGCTCCAGCCCTGCCACTGGCCGGAGCGCATGGTCTCGGCGCCCTCGGGCAGGCGGCGCGGCACGGCTAGGATCAGCGCCATGGCCATGTCGGCGGTATCCTCGGCCAGCACGCCGGGCGTGTTCGAGACGGTGACGCCGCGGCGCAGCGCGGTGGCGACATCGATATGGTCGACCCCCGCGCCGTAGTTGGCGATCAGCCGCAGCCGCGGGCCGGCCTGCGCCAGCAGCCGCGCGTCGATCCGGTCGGTGATGGTCGGCACCAGCACGTCGGCCTCGGCCACGGCGGCGGCCAGCGCCTCGGGCGACAGCGGCTGGTCGTCCGCGCTCAGCGTCACGTCGAACAACTCGCGCATGCGCGCCTCGACCGGCTCGGGCAGGCGACGGGTAACGAAGACGGTCAGGCGGGGGGAAGGCATGCGCTTTGCTGTTCCTCTGCGGAGCGGTTTTCGCTATGTTCGGCGGATAATTGCACGGGCGGGTCCGGGAAATCCAGACACTTCCCGGCGCCGAGGCACTGAGCAGGATATCGCCCATGCGTGGCTTTCGACAGGGTTTCCGGGCGGGGCTTCCGCTCGCGGTCGCGCTGGCCCTCTCGCCGCTGGCGGCGGCGCCTGGAACGGGGCCGGCGATCGCGGCCGACGCGCCGCCGCGGGTCGCCGCCGAGGCGCCGGGGGTCGGGCCGGTGACGCGGCTGCCGCTGCCGCGCTATGTCTCGATGCGCGCCGAGAGCGCCAACGCCCGGCGCGGGCCGAGCCTCGACCAGCGCGTCGACTGGGAATTCGTCCGCCGCGGTCTGCCGCTGGAAATCACGGCGGAATATG
>JBGAJI010000083.1:0-13604 GCA_044225035.1 Amaricoccus sp.
GTCGGGCTGGATGGCGCCGGCCCGGATCACCGAGATATCGGCGGCGCCGTCGAAGCGCCTTCCCTTGAACAGCCCGTCGTCGGGTTTGAGATACCAGGCGATATCGATCGGCCCCGGCGGGATCGCGATCTTGCCGCCCGCCGCGGTCGGGGCGGTCAACACCAGCTGATAGTCCGAGGTCAGCGCCCGCAGCCCCTCCAGCCCGAAGAGGCCGATTCCGGCGCCGAGCAGGGGTCCGAGAAGATATTTGGTCCAGAAAGTGTCCTGGAACGCCGGCTTGGCGCCGCCGATCGACGACCCCTCGTTGGTCGCGGCCCGGGGTTCGGTCAGGCGCAAGGCGGCGCCGAGACCGGTCATCGCGGCGAACAGCGCCTGCTCGTCGAGCGAGGAGCGCACCGACAGCGTTCTGTCCGGATAGTTGAGCGCGAGACCGATCGCCCGGCCAGACGGTCCGCGAAAGGCGAGCTCGATCCGGTCGAGCTCGCGCGGGTCGAGGTCGCGGAGGCCGGCCAGGAACGGCTCGAGCCTCTCGAAGCCGCTCAGAAGCTCGACCTTGTCCTTGCCGATCCGGGTCCAGAACGCGTCCCGTATCTCCGGATCCTCGGTGAAGGCGAGGGCGCGCGACAGGGCGAGGAACTCATCCGCCAGGAGCGCCGGCTGAAAATCGCGAAAGGTATAGAGCGCCGAGGTGCGGCGATAGCGCCACGGATCGCCCTCGTATCGGCGGGCGCCGGAAACCGGGATCGTCGCCAGCGGCCCGTCGCTTCGCCCGACCACGGCCGTCCCGAGCCGCGGCCTCACCACCAGCTCACGGCGCAGGGTGCCATCGGACAGGTAGGCCACGACCTCCCCGACATCCGGCCAGCTCTTGGCCATCGCCGCGACGAGATCGGGGCGCGCATACATCCTGCTCGACGAGGCGTCGTCGTCGCGCAGGGTCAGGAAGCCATGGAAATGGTGTTCGGGCGAGATCTGGTCTTCGAGGGCGTCGAGGAGGGTTGTCACCATGCCGGGTGTGACCGGCGGCGGCAGAAGGAACTTCGTCTCCCGCACGGCCGGTTCCCGCATCTTTCTCCCCCCACTCCCCGCGGCGAGAGTAGCCGAAGGTCCGGGTCCTGTCATGCGGGCCCCTTGTGCTTTCGCCGCGCGGCGCCTATACGGCGCGACTTCCATGGACGCGGCCGGCGAAGAAGGGCTGCCGAGTCGCGTCGCGACCTCTGACAGGAGACTGAAATGCCCAAGATGAAGACGAAATCCGGCGCGAAGAAGCGCTTCAAGGTGACGGCCACCGGCCGGATCCTCGCCGCCCAGGCCGGCAAGCGGCACGGGATGATCAAGCGGTCGACGAAGTTCATCCGTCAGGCGCGGGGCACCACGACCCTCTGCGCGGCGGACGAGAAGATCGTCAAGACCTACATGCCTTACGCGCGCTGAGAGGGAGGCGGAACCCATGTCCCGAGTAAAAGGCGGAGCCACCTCCCACGCCCGTCACCGCAAGGTCGTCAAGGCCGCCAAGGGCTATTACGGCGCGCGGAGCACGAACTTTCGCACCGCCACCCAGGCCGTCGACAAGGCGCAGCAGTACGCGACCCGCGACCGCAAGGTCCGCAAGCGCAATTTCCGCGCGCTCTGGATCCAGCGGATCAACGCGGCCGTCCGCGCCTATGACGCCGATCTGACCTATTCGCGCTTCATCAACGGCCTCGACAAGGCCGGGGTCGAGGTGGACCGCAAGGTGCTGGCCGATCTCGCCATCTTCGAGCCGGACGCCTTCAACGCGATCGCCGCGCAGGCCAAGGCCGCGCTGGCCTGAGCGAGAGCGGAGCCCGTCCCGGCCGCGCCGGGCCGTCCGCTCTGGAGTCTTGAAATTGCGCAATGTCCAACCAGACGATTCCGTCTGGTTGGACATTGCTCTAGCGCCTCGCGTCGCGCTTTTGAACTCGCCGGCGGATCCGTCGGCGAGTTTTGCTTTTCCCCCCTGATCGATTCGCGGCCCGCGGGCGCGGCGCCGGCCTTCACTTGCCCACGTGGCGGGCAATCGCCGCCGAGGGTGAGCATGGGGCGGGCAATCTCGACGGTTCGCCTCCTGATCGCGCAGCCACGCGTTGCATTCGCGGGCCGGGGCGGGCACGTCGGGAGCATGAGTTGACGGCTAGGGTTCCGGCGCCCCGAAGAGCGCGGCTGGTCCGAGAGCTGTCACCGCGCGGGGAGACATCCCGAACGGGCGCACGGCGGGACAAAAACCCGGGAGACCTCGTAGAAGCCAAGGGATTGGCGGTACGATGGTGTCCGCGAATCCCTTTCAGGAAGACGGAAAGGGACAGACCATGAAGCCGATCGCCACAGCCTTTACCGCCAGGATTCTCACGGGAAGCCTTCTCGCCCTCGCCCTGGCGATGCCCGCCGCCGCCGAGCAGAAGACGGATTTCAAGGTCGCCTGGTCGATCTATGTCGGCTGGATGCCCTGGGGCTACGCCGCCGACCATGGCATCGTGAAGAAATGGGCCGACAAATACGGGCTGACCATCGAGGTCACCCAGTTCAACGACTATGTGGAATCGATCAACCAGTATACCGCCGGCGCCTATGACGCGGTGACGCTGACCAATATGGACGGGCTGTCGATCCCCGCCGCCGGCGGCGTCGACACGACGGCGGTGATCGTCGGCGACTTTTCCAACGGTAACGACGCGGTGATCCTGAAGGACGGCGAGAGCCTGGAGAACATCCTCGGCCGCCCGGTCAATCTCGTGGAATTCTCCGTCTCGCACTATCTGCTCGCCCGCGCGCTGGAATCGATCGGGTCGAGCGAGCGCGACGTCTCGGTGGTGAATACCGCCGACCCGGACATGGTCGGCGCCTTCCAGACCCCGGACGTGACGGCGATGGTCACCTGGAACCCGATGGTGTCGGAGATCGCCAAGCTTCCCGACGCGCGCCTCGTCTTCGATTCGAGCATGATCCCCGGCGAGATCATCGACCTGATGGTGGCGAATACCGAGACGGTCGCCGACAATCCGGACTTTGCCAAGGCGCTGGCCGGCATCTGGTACGATACCGTCGCGGTGATGGTCGCCGACACGGCCGAAGGGGCCGAGGCGCGGGCCGCGATGGGCGCGGCCTCGGGCACCGACCAGGCCGGGTTCGAGGCGCAACTCGCCGCGACCAAGCTGTTCAACAAGCCGGCGGACGCGGTGACCTTCGTCACCTCGCCCGAGCTTGCGACGACGATGAACCATGTGCGGGGCTTCCTGTTCGACAAGGGCCTGCTCGGGGCCGGCGCGCCCTCCGCCGACGTGGTGGGGATCGAACTGCCCTCGGGCGAGGTTTTGGGCGACGCCGGCAATGTGAAGCTCCGCTTCACCGACGACTGGATGCAGGCCGCCGCCGACGGCGCTCTCTGAAGGAGGCCCGCGTGCGCTGGATCAACCGCTACCCCTCGCGCGGGGCCGAGCTGGCCTTGCTGTGCCTGCCGTTCATCGCGCTGATCGTCGCCTATCTGATCGGCTCCGCCGTCCGGCTGGAGGCCAATCCCAACGACAAGCTGTTGCCGAGCCCGGCGCAGCTCTGGGCCGCGATCGAGCGGATGGCCTTCATCGCCGACCCGCGCACCGGGGACTTTCTGCTCTGGTCCGACACCGGCGCGAGCCTGATGAGGCTCGGCGCCGGGCTCGGGATCGCGACGGTGATCGCGCTCGTCCTCGGGCTGGTGATCGGGATGCTGCCCTACATGCGATCGCTGCTGGCGCCGTTCATCGCCTTCGTCTCGATGGTGCCGCCGCTCGCCCTGTTGCCGATCCTGTTCATCACGCTCGGCCTCGGCGAGGCGGCGAAGATCACGCTGATCGTCATCGGCGTCACGCCGATCATGATCCGCGATCTGGCGCTGCGGGCGCAGGACATCCCGCGCGAGATGATCGTGAAGGCGGAGACGCTCTCGGCTTCCAGCTGGCAGATCGCGCTGCGCGTGGTGCTGCCACAGATCCTGCCGCGGCTCTTCACCTGCCTGCGCCTGCAGCTTGGTCCGGCGTTCCTGTTCCTGATCGCGGCGGAGGCGATCTCGGCCGATTCCGGGCTCGGCTACCGGATCTTTCTCGTGCGGCGCTATCTCTCGATGGACGTGATCTTTCCCTATGTCGCCTGGATCACCTTCCTCGCGGTCGCGGCCGACCTCGGCCTCGACTGGCTGCGGCGGCGGCTGTTTCCCTGGTCCGAGCTGGAGCGCGGGAAATGAGCGGGATCACGGTCGAGAACGTCTGGAAGGAATACGGGTCCCAGGTCGTGCTGGAGGGTCTGTCGCTGACCATCGAGGAGCGGGCCTTCGTCGCGCTGGTCGGACCGTCCGGCTGCGGCAAGACCACGTTTCTTCGGATGATCCTCGGGCAGGAGCGGCCGACGCGCGGCCGCATCCTGCTCGACGGCGCGCCGCTGCCGGCCGAGCCGGGGCCGGATCGCGGCGTGGTCTATCAGCGCTACTCGGTGTTTCCGCACATGACCGTGCTCGGCAATGTGATGGCCGGGCCGGAGCTCAAGGCCTCGCGTTTCACCGGCCGCCTCCGTGGCGCGGCGAAGCGGCGCGTCGCGGAGGAGGCCCGGGCGATGATCGCCGAGGTCGGGCTGGCCGGGTCGGAGGACAAGTACCCCGCGCAGCTCTCGGGGGGCATGCAGCAGCGGCTGGCGCTGGCGCAGGCGCTGATGACGCGGCCGCGGGTTCTGCTGCTCGACGAGCCGTTCGGCGCGCTCGATCCCGGCATCCGCTCCGACATCCACGTGCTGATGAAGCGGCTGTGGAACGAGACGCCGATGACCGTGGTGATGGTGACGCACGACCTGCGCGAGGCCTTCACCCTCTCGACGCGGATCATCGCCTTCGAGCGGCCGCGCGACCGGCCGGAGGAGAAGGAGCGCTATGGCGCGACGGTGACCAAGGACATCCATATCTGGCCGCCGCGCGTCGCCGGGCAGCGCACCTTGTTCGATCCGCCGACCCTCGACGATATCGCCGGGGCGGTGGACGCGCCGCCCGCCGCCTGATCTTCGAGCAATTCCCCGGCCGGGACGACCCGGCCCGGTTTTCCTGACCCTCCGGGACGACCCGGACCCGATGGAGACCCCTGCGGATGACCCATATTCCCCGCGCGCCCGAACTGATCGCCGCCGACCGCGCCCGTTACGAGGCGCATCAGGCCAAGGGGCTGGAGGCGGCCCCGAGCGCCCTGCCCCCCGCCTCGCCCGTCCCGGCCCCGGCCGTGGACGAGGCCCGCGTCCTTTGGCGCGAGGAGATCGCCCCCGGCTGGTACTGGACCACCCGGCTGGCCAGGGGCGAGGCGCTGCGGATCGCGCCGGTGGAGGCGACGACCACCGTCGCCCTCGCCGTCTGGTCCGCCGCCGACCCGACCGAGCGGTTGAACCTGCCCGACACGGTGAAGGTGCAATGGACGACCGAGCTCGGCCGGGGCCGGGTGCTGTTCTCCGACATGGGCCGCGTGCTCCTCTCGATCATCGAGGACAGTTCCGGCGCCCATGACGCGCTGACCGGCGGCTCCACGCCCGCGACGAACGCCCGCTACGGTGACCCGCGCCTGCGCAACACGCGGGAGAACATGGTGCTGGCGGCGGCGAAGCTCGGGCTCGACCGCCGCGACCTGCCGGCGCTGCTGTCGCTGTTCGCGCCGGTGCGCGTCGATGCCGAGGGCCGCTTCGCCTGGAACCCCGCGCTCCTCTCGGGGCGCGACTGGGTGGAGCTGCGCGCCGAGATGGACGTGCTCGTCGCCCTCTCGACCGCGCCGCACCCGCTCGACCCGAGCCCGGACTATGCGCCGCGGCCGATGCGGGCGATCCGCCTCGCCGCCGCGCCGATCGCCGCGGACGATCCCTGCCGCACCGCCAGCCCCGAAGCCGTCCGCGGCTTTGAAAACAACGCGCGCGCTTGAGGCCCCAGATGGAACAGACCTTCGACATTCCCGCCGAAAAGCCGTGGTCCGGCCTCGTCCGCGCCGGCCAGACCATCCGCATCGAGGATACCCACGGCCAGCAGGCGATCGACACGATCTTCTACGCCGCCGCCGATTTCGGCGAGCGCTACTCGAACCAGGAGACGATGCGCGCCAATGGCGTCGCCTATATCTCCAAGGGGAGCGCCATCGTCTCCTCCGAGGGGCGCGTGATGCTGACCGTCACCGCCGACACCGCCGGCCGGCATGACACCTCCGCCGGCTGCTGCTCCTGCGAGAGCAACACGGTGCGCTTCGGGCATGAGACCCGCTATCTCCACGCCTGCCGCGAGAATTTCATCCTCGAGCTCGCCCGGCACGACATGGGCAAGCGCGACATCGTGCCGAACATCAACTTCTTCATGAACGTGCCGATCAGCCCGAACGGCGCGATGACCATCGACGACGGTATCTCCGCGCCCGGCGACCATATCGAGCTGGTGGCCCAGATGGACGTGCTTTGCGTCATCTCGAACTGCCCGCAGGTGAACAACCCCTGCAACGGTTTCGACCCGACGCCGATCCGCGTCACGATCCGGGATTGAGGGCCATGTTCCAGAAAGTCCTCATCGCCAACCGCGGCGAGATCGCCGTGCGGGTGATCCGCACGCTCCGCCGCATGGGCATCGCCTCGGTCGCCGTCTGGTCCGACGCCGACCGCTTCACCCTCGCCCCCCGCCTCGCCGACGAGGCGGTCCGCCTCGGGCCGGCGCCCGCCGCCGAAAGCTATCTCGACGTGGACGCCGTGATCGCCGCCTGCGTCGCGACGGGCGCCGAGGCGGTCCATCCGGGCTATGGCTTTCTCTCCGAGAATATCGGCTTCGCCGAACGCCTCGCCGCCGCCGGCATCGCCTTCATCGGGCCACGGCCCGAGCATCTCTCCGCCTTCGGCCTCAAGCATACCGCCCGCGAACTGGCCGAGGCCGCGGGCGTGCCGCTCCTGCCCGGCACCGGGCTCATTGGCTCGCTGGAGGAGGCGCTGACGGCGGCGGCGCGCGTCGGCTACCCGCTGATGCTGAAATCCACGGCCGGCGGCGGCGGCATCGGCATGCAGCTCTGCGATAGCGAAGCGGCCCTGCGGGCCGCCTTCGCCTCGGTCCAGCGCACCGCGACGGCCAGCTTCGGCGACGCCCGCGTCTTCCTCGAACGCTTCGTCGCCGACGCCCGCCATGTCGAGGTGCAGGTCTTCGGCGACGGCGCCGGCCGGGTCGTCGCCCTCGGCGAACGCGACTGCTCGCTGCAGCGCCGCAACCAGAAGGTGGTCGAGGAAACCCCGGCACCCGGCCTTTCTCCGGAGGTCCGCGCCCGGCTCCACAAGGCCGCCGCCGACCTCTGCGCCAGCGTCGCCTATGCCTCCGCCGGGACGGTCGAATTCATCTACGACCCGGCCCGCGAGGAATTCTATTTCCTCGAGGTCAACACCCGCCTGCAGGTCGAGCATCCGGTGACGGAAGCGGTCTTCGGCATCGATCTCGTCGAATGGATGATCCGCCAGGCCGCCGGCGAGACGGTGATCCCCGATGCGCCGCTGATCCCCAAGGGCGCCGCGATGGAGGTGCGCGTCTATGCCGAGCAGCCGCATGCCGGCTTTCGCCCCTCCGCCGGCCTCTTGACCGAGGTGCGCTTTCCCGACACCGCCCGCGTCGATACCTGGATCGAGACCGGCACCGAGGTGACGCCCTTCTACGACCCGATGCTCGCCAAGGTGATCGTCGCCGCCGGGGACCGCCCCGCCGCCATCGAGGCGCTGCGCGCCGCGCTCGACGCGACCAGCATCGCCGGGATCGAGACGAACCTCGGCTATCTGCGCGCCATCGCCGCCTCCGACCTGCTCGCCTCGGGCCGCGTCGCCACCACCGCGCTCCGCGACTTCCCCTATGCCCCGCCGGGCATCGAGGTTCTCGCCCCCGGCGCCCAGTCGAGCCTGCAGGAGCTGCCCGGCCGCCTCGGCCTCTGGCATGTCGGCGTGCCGCCCTCCGGCCCGATGGACGCGGCGAGCTTCCGCGACGCCAATCGCCTCGCCGGCAACCACCCCGACACCGCCGCGCTGGAACTGACCGTCAACGGCCCGACCCTGCGTTTCCTGTCGGACGCGACGATCGCGCTGACCGGCGCGGCCATGCGGATGACCCTCGATGGCGCGCCCCTGCCCCACGCCACCGCGGTTCCCATCCCCGCGGGCGGCGTCGTCGCGATCGGCAAGATCGAGGGTCCGGGCCAGCGCGCCTATCTCGCCGTCGCGGGCGGGTTCGCGGCGCCGGAGGTGCTCGGCTCCCGCGCCACCTTCGCCCTCGGCAAGTTCGGCGGCCATGCCACCGGCACGCTGAAGACCGGCGACGTCCTGCGTCTCGCCGGTCTCGCGCCGGCGGCGCCGGAGCCGCTGGAAGCGCCCGCGCTCACCCACGACTGGCGGATCGCCGTGCTCTATGGCCCGCACGGCGCCCCGGACTTCTTCCAGCCGTCCGACATCGACACGCTGTTCTCGACCGCTTACGAGGTGCATTTCAACTCCGCCCGCACCGGCGTCCGGCTGGTCGGCCCGACCCCGGAATGGGCGCGGCCGGACGGCGGCGAGGCCGGGCTGCACCCGTCCAACATCCATGACAACGCCTATGCGATCGGCGCCATCGACTTCACCGGCGACATGCCGATCATCCTCGGCCCCGACGGCCCCTCGCTCGGCGGCTTCGTCTGCCCGGCGGTCATCGCCCGCGAAGACCTGTGGAAGATGGGCCAGCTCCGCCCCGGCGACCGCGTCCGCTTCCATCCGGTGACCCGGCCCGACGAACCCCTCGCCAGCCCCGCGATCGGCGCGCCGATCCTCGGCGAGACCGAGGGTACGCCCCGCGCCGTCTATCGCCGGCAGGGCGACGACAACCTGCTGGTCGAATACGGGCCCATGGCCCTCGACATCGAGCTGCGCCTCCGCGTCCACCTGCTCGCGCGGGCGATCCGCGACGCCGGCCTGCCGGTCGTCGACATGACCCCCGGCATCCGGTCGCTGCAGATCCACACCGACGGCTATCCGCGGGGAAAGCTCCTCGACGCCCTGCGCGAGATCGAGGCGGGGCTGCCCCCCGCCGAGGCCGCGACCGTCCCGTCGCGCATCGTTCACCTGCCGCTCTCCTGGAACGACCCGGACGCGGAACTGGCGATGCGCAAGTATCAGGAGCTGGTCCGGCCCAACGCCCCCTGGTGCCCGTCGAACATCGAGTTCATCCGCCGGATCAATGGTCTCGCCGACGAGCAGGCGGTCAGGCGCGTGATCTTCGACGCCCGCTACCTCGTCATGGGTCTCGGCGACGTCTATCTCGGCGCCCCGGTGGCGACGCCTGTGGATCCGCGCCACCGGCTCGTCACCACCAAATACAACCCCGCCCGCACCTGGACGCCGGAGAACGCGGTCGGCATCGGCGGCGCCTATATGTGCATCTACGGGATGGAGGGACCCGGCGGCTACCAGCTGTTCGGCCGCACCATCCAGATGTGGAACACATGGCGGCGCACGGCCGCGTTTCACAGCAACCCCTGGCTCCTCGATTTCTTCGACCAGATCCGCTTCTTCCCGGTCGATCACGCCGAGCTGACCGAGGCGCGCGCCGCCTTCCCGCATGGCGGCTATCCGGTGCGGATCGAGGAAACCACCTTCTCCTGGGCCGAGGAAAAGCGCCGGCTCGCGGCGGAGGCGCCCGGGGTGGCGGCGTTCAAGGCGACTCAGCAGGCGGCCTTCGAGGCCGAGCGCGCCCGCTGGAAGGCCGAGGGGCTCGATTCCTTCGTCCCGGCCGAAGAGGCGGCCAGCGCGGACGGCGCGCTGCCCGACGGCTGCGTCGGCGCCGAGAGCCCGGTGCCGGGCAGCGTCTGGAAGACGCTCGCGGCGCCCGGGGATCGCGTGGAAGCCGGCCAGCCGCTGGCGATCATCGAGTCGATGAAGATGGAAATGTCGGTGCCAGCCCCGAGCGCCGGGCGGGTGCGCGAGTTCCGCGTCGCCCCGGGCCGCACCGTCCGGGCCGGCGACCTGATCGCGGTGCTGGAGGGGGACTAACGCCCTACCAGCGCAGGAGGCGGCGGCCGATCGCCCAGCCGGCGGTGGTGACGAGGCCGATGGCGATCACGTACCAAGTCGCGACGAAGAGCGGGCTGTCGTCGGGGCAATGCCAGGCATAGAGCGCGGCGGCGAGCGCGCCGGCGGCGAGGCCGGCCGCCGCCCCCGCGCCGCCCGGGCTCTCCGGCGCGCCGAAGCGCAGCGCCCAGAGCAGGCCGGCGAGCGGCGGCAGGGCGAGCGCCGGGATGAAGGCGAGGCAGAAGGCCGCGTGCTGCCCGGTCAGGCTGGCCGCCCAGCCGGCCGGGGGCACCGCGATCAGCTCCACCACCACGCCGGCGCCGAGCAGGAGCGGCGCGGCGATGAGCAGCCCCGCGCGCGCGCCGAGCGGCAGGCCGGGCATGCCGACGCGGAACACCAAAGCGCAGGCGCCCGTCGCCAGCAAGAGCGTGACGCCGATCTTGAACAGCACCCGCGCCGTCCCGAGCGCGGCGGCGAGGTCGGGACGGAGCCCGACCGTGGCCAGCAGCAACAGCGCCGAGGCGCCCACCCGCTCGGCGACGGCGCAGCGCCAGCCGGTCGCCGAGCGACGGCCCCGCCGCCGCGTCCTGTGCCAGAAGGCCGATCAGATCCTCGGTCCTCATTCGATCGCCCCCCTGTGGAACGCGGCCAGCGCCCGCAGCGCCCGATGCAAGGCGACCCGAACCGCGCCTTCGCTCATCCCGAGCCGCTCCGCCGTGTCGCGCACGCTCTCGCCGCCGAGCGAGATCGCGCGGACGATCGAGAGCTGGGGATCGCGCAGGCGGCCGAGCGCGCGCTCGACATCGAGCCGGTCGGTCACCGCGCCCGCCTCCGCCGCCTCGAGCGTGCCCATCACATCTTCGAGCGGCACACTGACCCGCCGCCCGCGGCGACGCTGGCTGTCGATCATCTTGTTGCGCACGATCGCCGACAGCCACGGGCCGATCGGGCGCGCCGGATCCCATGTGCCGCGCTTGAGATGGATGGCGAGCAGCACTTCCTGCGTCACGTCCTCGGCCTCGGCCCGGGCGGCGCCGAACGCGTCGCACCGCCGGATCGCCATGGCGCGCAGGCGCGGCGCGACGGCGGTGAGAAAGCTGTCATAGGCCTCGGCGTCGCCGGCCATGGCGCGCCGCATCCAGTCGGCCCATTGCTCCTCGCGAGTCTCGACGGTCATGCGCCCCCGCCTCTCCACGCCGAGCGGTCGAGCCTAGGACCGGCCGGAGACGGAGGTCAAGCGGGGGAGCGGCGCATCGCGGGAAGATGAGCGCCGCGCCTGCCTTGCGCCCGGCCGGGGCGCGCGCGAATATGGCGCCTCCGGGAAAAGAAGCGGGTCGACGGTGCGCGGATGATGAAGCGGTTCCACAGCGCCATGGCGCGGGCCACGCGGCGCGCCGGGGTGGAGAGTGTGCGCGCCACCTCCGCCGTGATGGCGGAGCTGTTCGAGGCCATGGTGGAAACCCCGCCGAAACAGCGCGCCCCGAGGGTCGCGAAGGCGCCGGTGCCCGCCGCGCCGCGGGTGGCGCCGCTCGCCCCCGTCAGGCCGCGCCGCGCCTCGTTCCGCGCGCTGAGCTTCACCGGCGACCAGGGTCAGCGCGACTACAAGCTTTATGCGCCACCCGGGGCGTCGCCGGACGCGGCTTTGCCGCTGATCGTCATGCTGCACGGCTGCATGCAGACGCCGGACGATTTCGCCGCCGGCACCCGGATGAACCAGCTCGCGGCGGAGCTCGGCTTCTTCGTCGCCTATCCGGCGCAGCCGCGCGGCGAGCATGCCAACCGCTGCTGGAATTGGTTCCGCCCCGAGGATCAGGCGCGCGACCTCGGCGAGCCGGCGCTGATCGCCGGGATCACCCGCCGGATCCTGCGCGACCAGCCCGTCGATCCGGCGCGGGTCTATATCGCGGGGCTGTCGGCCGGCGGCGCGATGGCGGCCACGGTCGCCGCGCTCTATCCCGAGCTGTTCGCCGCCCTGGGCGTGCATTCCGGGCTGCCGGCCTGCGCCGCGCGCAACGCGGGGCAGGCCGTGCTCGCCATGACGCACGGCGCCTATGGCGAGCCGCGGGCCCTGCCGCAGCCGACGATCGTCTTTCATGGCGATCGCGACACCGTGGTCAATCCGCGCAACGGCCGGTCGGTGATCGCCCGCGCGGTCGGCGCCTATCCCGCGCTGCGCCGAACGGAAAAGCGCGGACGCTCGGCCGGCGGGCAAGAATTTGTGCGCACCACGCACCGGGGCGCCGGGTCGAAATCCTTTTGCGAGCATTGGGTGGTGATCGGCGCCGGCCATGGCTGGTCCGGCGGCAGCCGGGCCGGCAGCTTCACCGAGCCCGCCGGGCCCGACGCCTCGCGCGAGATGGCGCGTTTCTTCCTGCGCCACCGGGTTCCGGCGCGCCGCCGTGGCCCGGCCGGGGGCGTGCCGGGCTGAGGATTTCGAACGCCTTGGAAAGGCACCAAGTCCCGAGTTGCGCGTTGGGGGCCGATGGCCGGGCGACCGGCGCGACGCAATTCGGAGATGGAATGCCCAAGGCACTGGAACCAAACGATTTTCGCAACCCCGCCGTTTCGCTGTCGGGCGGGGTGGACTATGATATGTACCGGGATTTCCGCCGGCAGATCGAAAGCGCGCCGGAAAAAGGGCTGGTGGTGATCGAGATTTCCACCCTCGGCGGCGATCCCGAGGTGGCGCGGATGATGGGCGAGGATGTGCGCTTTCACAGCGACCTCGACCCCAAGCGGCATTTCGTGTTTCTGGGCAAGGCGGCGATCTATTCCGCCGGCACGACCTTCATGTCGTTCTTCGCCCGCGACAATCGCTATCTCACCCGCGGCGCGCGGCTGATGATCCATGAGCGCAAGCTGAAGAAGACCCTGGAGATCGACGGGCCGCTCACCACCTGCGGCGCGTCGGTCAAGGCGACCTTGCACGAGATCGAGGCGTCGATCGCGATCCAGAACGAGGGGTTCGAGAACCTCGTTCGGGGATCCTCGGTCACCATGGAGCAGGTGCTCGAAAGGGCGCCGTTCAACTGGTATATCGAGGCGCAGGAAGCCAAGGAACGGGGGCTCGTGCGCGAGGTTCTCTGACGGGCCGGCATCGGCGGCGGGGTGATCGCATTTGGATTATACGGCTCGCGACGCCGCCGCATTCCCTTCACGATATGACCGTCGGCGAGATCGTGACGGGCGTGCCCTGCCGTGCCGGAGGCACGCCTTCGGCGTGACGGCACGACCGTTTTCAACGGTCGAGCCGGGCACACCCGTCCCGATTGAGAGCTCCGGAGAAATCTGGACCCCTCGCGCCCGCGCGCCCTGCCACTGGCAGGTCGGCAAAATGCGGGCGCGGAGATATCTTGACCGGCAACGCCTGATGGGCGGAACATGAAATTCGATCCCTTACCGGGCGGTGGGGGCCATTCCAATCCGGATCGGCCTCCCTTAGATTCCCGGGCTGACCCCCGCCGCCGAGGATCAGACCCATGCTGAACGACCCGAGGTCGCATGGCCTTTGGGAGCTGTCAGCCCCGCCCGCGCCGCCGACCGAGGCGCTG
>JBGAJI010000084.1:0-13571 GCA_044225035.1 Amaricoccus sp.
ATGCGCGCGGCGCGGCGCTCGAAGCGGTAACCGAGCACGTGGCCCGGGCGGTCGAACAGGAATTCGGATCGGGGCCGGTCACCGGCGAGGCTTTCGCCCTGATCGTCACCGCCGGGGCGTGACGCCTGAAATGAAAAACCCGCGACGTCGCCGCCGCGGGTCAAGGTGGGAGCGCTTTAGGCGCGCTCCTCCACGATTGTCACGAGATGCGGGATGCTCTCGACCATGCCGCGCACCGACGGATTGTCCGGCAGTTCGCGGGTGCGGTTGAGCTTGTTCAGCCCGAGGCCGATCAGCGTGGCGCGCTGAACGGCCGGGCGGCGGATCGGCGAGCCGATCTGCTTCACGACGATGGTTGCCATGTCTCTCAGGCCTCGCTGGCTTCGGCGGGAACGCTCGATCCGGCATCCGACCGCGGCAGGATGTCGGCGACCTTCTTGCCGCGGCGCTGTGCGACCTGACGCGGGCTCGTCTGGCTCTGCAGCCCGTCGATGGTCGCGCGGATCATGTTGTAGGGGTTCTGGCTGCCCAGCGACTTCGAGACGACGTCATGGACGCCGAGCATCTCGAAGACGGCGCGCATCGGACCACCGGCGATGATGCCGGTCCCCGCCGGCGCCGCCCGCATGACGACCTTGCCCGCGCCATGACGGCCGTTCATGTCGTGATGCAGCGTCCGGCCCTCGCGGAGCGGAACGCGGATCATCTGCCGCTTGGCCTGCTCGGTCGCCTTGCGGATCGCCTCCGGCACTTCGCGGGCCTTGCCCTTGCCGTAGCCGACGCGGCCCTTCTGGTCGCCGACGACGACGAGCGCCGCGAAGCCGAAGCGCTTGCCGCCCTTCACCGTCTTGGAGACGCGGTTGATCGCGACGAGACGGTCCTGAAACTCGGGGTTTTCGTCCCGGTCGCGCCGACCACCGCCGCGGTTGTCTTCTCTTGCCATTCCGGTCTCTCCCCTAGAACTTCAGACCGCCCTCGCGGGCGGCATCCGCAAGGGCCTTGACCTTGCCATGAAACAGGAAGCCCCCGCGATCGAAATAGACCTCCTCGATGCCGGCGGCGCGTGCGCGCGCGGCGATCTCGGCGCCCACCTTGGCGGCGGCTTCCTTGTTGTTCTTGCCCTGGAACCCCAGACCCGCCTCGAGCGTCGAGGCGGCGGCCAGGGTGCGGCCCTGAAGATCGTCGATCAACTGGACCGAGATGTTCTTGCTGGACCGATGAATGCTGAGCCGGGCACGGCCATTGGCCATCTTCCGCAGCTTGTTCCGGACGCGCAGGCGGCGCTTCTGGAACAACTCTCTCTTGCTGTTCGCCATGATGAGCGCTCCTTACTTCTTCTTGCCTTCCTTGCGGAAGATGAACTCGTCCTTGTAGCGGATGCCCTTGCCCTTGTAGGGCTCCGGCTTGCGCCATTCCCGGATGTTGGCCGCGACCTGGCCGACGATCTGCTGGTCGATGCCCTCGACCACGATCTCGGTCGGCTTCGGGGTGACGATGGTCACCCCGGCCGGGATCTCGAAATCGACGTCGTGGCTATAGCCGAGCGACAGTTTCAGCACCTTGCCCTGCACCGCGGCGCGATAGCCGACGCCTGTGATCTCCATCTCGCGCTTGAAGCCCGAGGTGACGCCGGTGACGAGGTTCGCGACCTGGGTCCGCGACATGCCCCACTGCTGGCGCGCGCGCTTGGAGGTGCCGCGCGGCGTCACCTTCACCGCGTCGCCGTCGAGCGCGATCGTCACATCGTCGGTCGCGGTGAACTCGCGGGTGCCCTTCGGCCCCTTCACCGAAATCTTCTGGCCGGAGATGGTCGCGGTCACGCCACCGGGCAGCTCGACCGGTTTCTTGCCAATGCGAGACATTGCCCTCTCCTCAGAACACGGTGCACAGGACTTCGCCGCCGACATTGACGGAGCGAGCCTGGGCATCGGACATGACGCCCTTCGGCGTCGAGATGATCGCGATCCCGAGGCCCTGGCGGACCTGCGGGATCTCCTTGACGCCGGAATAGACGCGGCGGCCGGGGGTCGAGACGCGGCGCAGTTCGCGGATGACCGGGGCCCCGTCGAAATACTTCAGCGAGATCTCGATCTCGGGGTGGCCGTCCTTGGACTTCACTTCCTCGTAGCCGCGGATATAGCCCTCGGCCTTCAGCACATCGAGGACCCAGACGCGGATCTTGGAGGCCGGGGTGCGGACCGTGGACTTGCCGCGCAGCGAGGCGTTGCGGATGCGGGTGAGCATATCGCCCAGGGGATCATTCATCGACATGTCCGTTCCCCCTTACCAGCTCGACTTGACCATGCCGGGGATCTGCCCCATCGAGGCATAGTCCCGGAGCGCGATGCGCGACATGCGCAGCTTGCGGTAGTAGGCCTTGGGACGGCCCGTCACCTCGCAGCGGTTGTGCAGACGCGTCGCCGACGAATTGCGCGGCAGCTTCGCGAGCCTGAGGCTCGCCTTGAAGCGATCCTCGCGCGAGGCGTTGTCGTCGCGGGCGATCGCCTTCAGTTCGGCGCGGCGCGCCGCGTATTTCGCCACCAGAGCTTCGCGCTTCTTCTGGCGGTTGATCATGCTTGCCTTGGCCATTTCTACTCTCTCCCGCCCGTCACGCCGTGAACGGCATGTTGAAATGCTTCAACAATGCCTTCGCTTCCGCGTCGGTGGTCGCGGTGGTGCAGATGACGATATCCATGCCCCAGACCTGATCGATCTTGTCGAAATTGATCTCGGGGAAGACGATGTGCTCCTTGAGGCCCAGGGCGTAGTTGCCGCGGCCGTCGAAGCTCTTGGGGTTGACCCCGCGGAAGTCGCGGACCCGCGGCATCGCCACGGTGATCAGGCGGTCGAGAAACTCGTACATCCGGTCCCGGCGCAGGGTGACCTTGACGCCGAGCGGCATCTCCTCGCGCACCTTGAAGCCGGCGATCGACTTCTTGGCCTTGGTCACCACGCATTTCTGCCCGGCGATCAGCGCCAGATCGGCCTCGGCCGAGCGGATCTTCTTGCTGTCCGAGACGGCTTCGCCGACGCCCATGTTGAGGACGATCTTGTCGAGCCGCGGGATCTGCATCTCGTTCTTGTAGCCGAACTCTTCCTTCAGCGCGGCCCGGATGGTGTCCCGGTAGACCGACTTCAGGCGCGGCGTATAGGTCGTGGCGTCGAGCATCAGATCGCCTCCCCCGTGGTCTTGGCAAAGCGAACCTTGGTCTCGCCCTCGAAGCGGAAGCCGACGCGGGTCGCCTCGCCCTTGGAATCGAGCAGCGCGAGGTTCGACAGGTCGATCGGCATCGGCTTCGGCACGCGGCCGCCCTGCGTCGTCTGGGTCTGGCGCTGGTGGCGGATCGCGACGTTGACGCCCTCGACCACGGCCTTGTTGTCCTTGGGCATGACGCGGACGATCTCGCCCTTCTTGCCCTTGTCCTTGCCGGTCAGGACGACGACGCGGTCGCCCTTCTTGAGCTTGGCGGCCATCACAGCACCTCCGGCGCGAGGGAGATGATCTTCATGAAGTTCTTCGCCCGCAGCTCGCGCACGACCGGCCCGAAGATACGGGTGCCGACCGGCTCGTTCTGGTTGTTGAGGATGACGGCGGCGTTGCGGTCGAAGCGGATGGCGGTGCCATCCTCGCGGCGCACTTCCTTGGCGGTGCGCACGACGACGGCCTTGCGCACATCGCCCTTCTTCACGCGGCCGCGCGGGATCGCTTCCTTCACCGACACCACGATGATGTCGCCAACGGAGGCGTAGCGGCGGTGCGAGCCGCCGAGAACCTTGATGCACTGAACCCGGCGGGCACCGGAATTGTCAGCGACATCCAGATTGGTCTGCATCTGGATCATAGTCTGTTACTCCCGACCTGCGGAGACGCCGTGATCCCGGGCCCCGCGGTTTCGATATTCAGGTCTCAGGCGGCGGAGGGGGCCTCCGGCGCGTCGACCAACACTTCCCAGCGCTTGTTCTTCGAGATCGGCGCGCATTCCTGGATGCGGACGATATCGCCGGTCTTGAACTGGTTCAGGGCATCGTGCGCGCGGTACTTCTTGGACTTGCGCACGGTCTTCTTCAGCACCGGATGGGTGAAACGGCGCTCGACGAGAACCGTGATGGTCTTCTCGTTCTTGTCGCTGGTCACGGTGCCGGTCAGGATCCGCTTGGGCATCTCAGGCCTCCGCTTTGACGTCGGCGGCCGCGGCGGCGGCCTTCTGGTTCAGGATGGTCTTCACCCGCGCCGCGTCGCGGCGGACGGTCTGCATGCGCGCGGTGCTTTCCAGCTGGCCGGTCGCCTGCTGAAACCGCAGGTTGAAGGATTCCTTCTTGAGCTGGGCGAGCTGGTCGCGCAGCTGGTCGGGAGTCTTCTCCCGCAGATCGGCCGCTTTCATGGCCTCTTCCTTTCAACAATCACCGGTCGGCCCCGCGAACGGGTCACCTGATTCCGATGGAGATCCTTAGGTGAGCGCGCCCTATAGACGCGGCGCCCGCCCGATGCAACCCGAAACGCCGCGTGGGACCCGCATATTCGGGCCGGAATCGATGCCCGGACACCGCGTCGTGCGTTCCCTCCCGCCCGGCGCTCGTCTAACTTGGCGGGATATGGGCCGAAGGAACGCGACGGAAATCGGGAAGGGACAAGCCATGCTGCTGAGTGAACGGATGCGGACGAGCGGCGCGGAACTCTTCCGCTGGCGCAGCTTCGTGCTGATGATCTTCCTGCCGCTGCTGGCAATGGCCGTCCATGCCGGCGAGCCGGTCGAGCAGGCCCTCGGCGGCTTCTGGGGCGAGATCTACGAGGCGGGCTGCATCCTGCTCGTGATCGCCGGGCTCGGCCTGCGGGCCTTCACCGTCGGGTCGGTGCCGAACAAGACATCGGGCCGGAACACGCATGGCCAGGTCGCCGCGTCGCTCAATGTCACGGGGATGTATTCGCTGACGCGGAACCCGCTCTATCTCGCGAACTGCATGGCCTATGTCGGCGTCCTTCTCTACAGCCAGGACCTGCTGCTCACCTTCGCCTTCACGCTGTTTCTCATCGTCTATTACGAACGCATCATCCTCGCCGAGGAAGCCTTCCTGCTCGAACGCTTCGGCGACGAATACCGCCGCTGGGCGGCGGAGGTGCCGGTGTTCCTGCCGCGCTTTCACGGCTGGCGCCCGCCCGCGATGAGCTTCTCGGCGCGGGCGGTGCTGCGCCGGGAATATCCCACCTGGTTCGCCGCCGTGGTCGCCCTCGCCATCATCGATATCTCGGCCGACTATTTCGAGGGTGGATACAGCAACGACTGGACCGTGACCGTCGCGCTCGGCCTTGCCTTCTATCTGATCGTGCACGTCCTGAACCGGCGAACCCGCCTGCTCCGCGTCCCCGGCCGCTGACGGCGGATGCGAGACAAGGCGACACCGAGAACCATCCTCATTCCGGGCTGCGAACGCGCCCGCCTTGCGCGTTCGGGCGCCCCCATCAACCCGCCGAGGAGTCCGGTTGAACAGGGGCGACACCACGGTGCGCCCACCCCGCGGCTGCCCGGTCTGGAGCTGGAGCGCGGGCCGGTGGCGAAGGAGCAGGAACAGCTCGAACCGCTGATCCGCTGGCGCGGGCGGCCGGTCAGCGAGGAATCGCCCTGGCTCGCGAAGGCGATCACCCGCCGGGCAATGAAGCGGCGGGCGTGGGAAGATCGGGGCCCGCCGTCGCGGGCCGCGCTCGGCGGCCTGTTGGCGCGGCATTTTCCCGCCTTGGTGGCGGCGAATGCGCAGGGTATGCGGTGGAAGAAACTCTTCTATCGCCAGGTCCGCGGGGACGCCTTCTCTGCACCTCGCCGACCTGCGACGATTGCCGGGAGCGGGCGGACTGTTTCGCGCCGAAGGAGCCGCACTGATGGATCCGCGTCAATGAACGGGCCAGTCCGCAAGGCGTCGCCGATCGAGGTCGGCGAGGAACTCCGCTGGAAGGAGGCGCGGCCGGGCATCCCGGCCATCCCCTTCCCCTCCCGCGCGATCCACCGGGCGGCGGGCACAGAAAAGACCGCCGCGCTGATCCGCCGGATGCACGAGCGGATGCGGGCGAGCGAGATCGGGCACTATTTCCCGGTGAGCGACCGCGCCTTCGACGCGCTTATCACCCGCCAGGCCGCCTATTTCATCGAATCGACCGGCGGCCCGGCCGATTTCACCGCGCGCTTCGGCAAGCCCTCCATGGGCACCTTCCACCGCCGGGTGGCCGTCGACATCGACGCTCGCAAGGTCTGGCTGCGCAGCCTGTGGCTCGCCTTCGCCGACGTCGACTATCCCGAGACGGCGCGGGAAGAATTCTGGAACTGGGTCGAGCCCTTCTCGATCCTGGTCATGAACCGCCACGAAGACCCGACGAAGAAGCCCCGCCGCTATCCCTATGCCGAGGTGGCGGCGGCCGATCCCGCGTTGGTGTTCGCATAGGACGTCAATAGCCCGCCCGGCGGCTGCGCTTGGCTTCCCAGGGGGCGGCCGCGTCCGTTTCCTCGATCGTCTTTGGCTCGCCCGTCACGGATGCCGAATACCTCCTCCGACCGCGCCGGCGGGAAGGGGCCGGCGGCCGCCTCTCTGGGACAGCCGCTCGCAGTCTCCCTCTCACCGCTTGCGCACGAACTCCGTTCGCAGCACCAGCCCCTTGATCGCGTCGTGGCGGCAGTCGATTTCTTCGTCATTGTCGGTCAGGCGGATCGACTTGATCACCGTCCCCTGCTTCAGGGTCTGGCCGGCGCCCTTCACCTTCAAGTCCTTGATCAGCACCACCGCGTCGCCGTCCGCCAGCGCGTTGCCGGCGGAGTCGCGCACCACACGCGCGGACAAGGCCGCGGCCTCGGCGGCCGGGCGCCATTCGCCGCTTGCCTCGTCATAGACATAGTCGTCGTTCTCGTCGCCCATCGCCGTTGCTCCCTGGACATGCCTCGCGCCTCGGCATAGGCGCTCGCGGGCCGTGACGGAAGGCCCGCCAAGGTGCCGCGGCGCGGGAGTCTGCCACCAGCGCCAGCATTTTGAAAAACATTCATAAATTCCGTGGCATGGAAGCTTGCATGGCTTCTCCCGACAAGCTCATTCGCGGCGATGGTGGCCGAAGGCGCCCTGCCCGTCTCCGCGGCCTGCGTCTTCGGCGCCGCGGCGGCGGGCCGAAGCCGAACCGCTTCCACTCCGGCCCCCGCGCGGATCGCGGCACCCGTGCGCGGGGGATGGGCCTCGCCCCGCCGCTCGGCGCCGACCACGCGCTGATCCGCGCGATCGGCGCCGAGCTGGCGCTGGCGAGCTGAGAATGAGGCTTGCCGCGCCCGCGCGATTGACGCACGGTCGACGTTATGCGGAGGGGCCGCATAACGGGGGAACGATGCCGCTGCACGCCGAGATCGCGCTCGCCGCGCCCAACGCCGCCCCGCTCGGCGCGCCGCGGATCGCGCTCCTCGAGGCGGTGGGGCGGACGGGCAGCATCTCGGCGGCGGCGCGTACGCTCGGGATCAGCTATCGCGGCGCCTGGGACGCGATCGCGGCGATGAACAACCTGGTCGGGCGCCCGCTCGTCGCCGGCCAGACCGGCGGCCGGCAGGGCGGCGGCGCCCGGCTGACCGAGGATGGCGTGCGGCTTGTCGAAGCCTTCCGCCGGTTGCAGGCCGAGACCGCCCGCGCCTTCAACGCCCTCTCGCCCGACCTCGGCGGCGGCGTCTCCGCGGAACGGCTGATGTTCGGCGGGTTTCTCCGCACCAGCGCCCGCAACGCGCTGCGCGGTATCGTCACCGCCACCACCGAGGGCGCGGTCAATGCCGAAGTCAACCTGCGCATCGCCGACGGCGCGGTTCTCAAGGTGACGCTGACCAGCCGCAGCCTGCGCGAGCTTGGCCTCTTCCCCGGCCGCCCGGCGATCGCGCTCATCAAGGCGCCGATGGTGGCGCTGATGCCCGCCGCCGAACCCGCCGCCGAACCCTCGGCCGCCAACCGGATCGAGGGCCTCGTCATCGGCGTGGTGGCCGACGAGACCTCGACCGAGATCAGCCTCGACATCGGCGAGGGCAAGACGCTCTGCGCCATCCTCCCGGCCGGGGTCGGCTTCGCGCCCGGAGACCGCGCCGTCGCGCTGATCGACCCCGCCCACGTCATTCTAGCCGTCGAATGAAGGAGATCCGCCCATGAAGAAATCCGTCGCCGCCTTCCTGCTGATCTGGGCCGCCACCGCCGCCCAGGCCGACGAGGTCCAGGTGGCCGTCGCTGCCAACTTCACCGAGCCCGCGACCGAGATCGCCAAGCTCTTCGCCGAGAAGACCGGCCACACCGCGACGCTCAGCTTCGGCGCCAGCGGCCAGTTCCTGACCCAGATCACCCAAGGCGCGCCGTTCGAGGTCTTCCTCTCCGCCGACGCCGCCCGCCCTGCCAAGGCGGTCTCCGACGGGTTCGCCGTGGAGGGCAGCCAGTTCACCTACGCCATCGGCACGCTCGTCCTCTGGAGCAAGGACCCAGGCCTCGTCACCGGACCGGAGACGCTGAAGGCGGGCGCCTTCCAGCATCTCGCCATCGCCGATCCGAAGTCCGCGCCCTATGGCGCGGCCGCGATCGAGACGCTGAGGAACCTCGGCCTCTATGACACGTTGAGCCCGAAGATCGTCCAGGGCACCAGCATCGCCCAGGCCCAGCAATTCGTCGCCACCGGCAATGCCGAGCTCGGCCTCGTGGCGCTCGCCCAGGTCATCAAGACCGAGGGCGGCTCGCGCTGGGACGTGCCGGAGGATCTGCACACGCCGATCAAGCAGGACGCCGTGCTCTTGAAGACCGGCGCCGACAACGCGGCGGCGAAGGCGTTTCTCGACTTCCTGAAAGGCCCCGAGGCGCGCGGCGTCATCAAGGATTTCGGTTACGCGCTCGCCCCGGAACTCGAGGGCGTGGCCGGCTGACATGGCGATCGACTGGCAGCCGATCTGGCTGACGATCGAACTCGCGACCGTCACCACCGCGATCCTGCTGGTGCTCGGCACCCCGCTCGCCTGGTGGCTGGCGCGCTCGCGGGCGCGCTGGAAGGAGGCGGTGGCGGCGCTGGTCGCCCTGCCGCTGGTGCTGCCGCCGACGGTCCTCGGCTTCTACCTTCTGATCGCGCTCGGCCCCAGCGGCCCCGGCGGCTGGATCGCCGGGCTCTGGGGCGGGCGCACGCTCGCCTTCAGTTTCACGGCGCTCGTCATCGCCTCCGTCGTCGCCTCGCTGCCCTTCGTCGTCCAGCCGATCCGCAACGCCTTCGAGGCGATCGGCGAGCGCCCGTTCGAGGTGACGGCGACGCTGCGCGCTTCGCCCTGGGACGGCTTCTGGACCGTCGCCCTGCCCCTCGCCCGCCCCGGCTTCCTGACCGCCGGCGTCCTCGGCTTCGCCCATACGGTCGGCGAGTTCGGCGTCGTGCTGATGATCGGCGGCGCCATCCCCGGCCAGACCAAGGTGATGTCGATCGCCGTCTACGAGCTGGTCGAGACCATGCAGTGGCGGGCCGCGCATCTGCTGGCCGCGGGGATGCTCGTCTTCTCCTTCCTCGTGATCCTCGCGATGATGGTGCTCGAAAAGCGGATGGGGCGGATCGGGCGATGAGGGACATGTCCGCCCCGGATCTCGGCCTCGCCGCCCGGTTCCGCGGCGGACTCGGCAGCTTCCATCTCGACGTCGCCTTCGACGCGCCGGGCCGGGGCGTGACGGCGCTCTTCGGCCCCTCCGGCTGCGGCAAGACCAGCGTCCTGCGCGCCGTCGCCGGCCTGCACCACTTCCCCGACGGCCTCTTCGAGCTCGACGGAGACGTCTGGCAGGACAGCGCGACCTTCCGCCCGGTCCACCACCGTCCCATCGGCTACGTCTTCCAGGAAGCGAGCCTCTTCCCGCATCTCGACGTACGGCGGAACCTCGACTACGGCCGCCGCCGCGCGCTACGGGCCGGCGCGCCCGAAACCATCCGCTTCGACGATGTGGTCGACCTGCTCGGCCTCTCTCGGCTGCTCGCCCGCGCGCCCGCCACGCTGTCGGGTGGCGAGCGCCAGCGGGTGGCGCTCGGCCGCGCGCTCCTGACCCAGCCGAAGCTCCTGCTGATGGACGAGCCGCTCTCCGCCCTCGACCGGTTCGCCAAGGACGAGATCCTTCCCTATTTCGAGCGGCTGTGCGACAGCTTCCGCCTCCCTACCCTCTACGTCAGCCACGACCTCGCCGAGGTGGAGCGCCTCGCCGATCATATCGTGCTGATGGCCGACGGCCGCGTCACCGCCGCAGGTCCGCTCGCCGAGATGCAGGCCCGCCCCGACCTGCCGCTCGCCCGGATGCCCGAGGCGTCGGTGACACTCGCGGCCGAGGTGGTGGCGTATGACCCGACCTATCACCTCACCACGCTCGCGGTCCGCGGCGCCCGCCTGCTCGCCCCCGGCCGCTTCGGCCCGACGGGCAGCCACCGCCGCCTGCGCATCGCCGGGGCCGACGTGGCCCTGGTCCGCGATCCGCCGCGGTCGAGCAGCATTCTGAACTGCCCGGCCGCCCGCGTCCTCGAGGCCGCGCCGCACGGACCCGGCATGATGACCGTGGTGCTGGCCCTCGGGCCGGACGGCGCCGGCGCCCGCATCCTCGCCCGCGTCACCCGCCGCTCCTGGGACCATCTGCGCCTCGGCCCCTGCCAGCCGATCTTCGCCCAGATCAAGGGCGTCGCCCTCATCTCCCTCCCCCATCCCGAGGAGGAGACCTGATGCTCAGCGACGCGCTGCTCGACGCGCGGCGGGCGCAGGACCCGCCGCATGGCGCCCTCACCACGGAGGCACTGGGGATCACCCACCTGCCCGGCCGCGTTACCTTCGCCGCGCGCGGGGCGATGACGCTCGCCCTGTTCGGAGGCCGCGCGGCTCCTCGCCTCGATTCAACCCGTCGCCGGCGGCGGCATGGCGGCGGGCGAGATCTTCTGATCGCCGAGGGGCCGGCGGGCGCGCTGCGTCGCGCCTGGAAGGTGGCGCAGACCCTGGTCGCGGGCGGCATCACCGCGGCCAACGCCACCTACGCGGCGACTGGCTGCGGTTTGCTCGTCACCTCCGCGCCGTATTTTGCCCCGCCGGCCGACGTGAAAGTTACCATCGAAGCCGGAATAACGCCGATTCGCCGACGACCCCGAAGGAGAGAGCAGATGAAGATCAGCGCACGCAACGTCCTGCCCGGCAAGGTGGTGGGCATCACCAAGGGCGCGGTGACCAGCCATGTCCTGATCGACGTCGGCGGCGTCACCGTGACCGCCTCGATCACCAACGAATCCGTCGCCGCCCTCGGCCTGACGGAAGGCGCGGCCGCCTACGCGGTGGTGAAGGCGAGCGACGTCATGGTCGGCATCGACTGACGAAGGCTCCGGGCGCCCGAAGCTTGCGTCGGGCGCGAGGGGGCGAGATTGGAGGGCTCCGATCGTGGCGGGTGTGCACGGCTCGCCGGTTGAAAACGGGCGTACCACCCTTGCGCCGACGCTCCGGTGCCAGATCTCGATCCACTCGCCGTCGTGGCCGACGCCTGCGCCCCAACCGGTCGGGCGGGCCCTTGCGATAGGTCTCGATCAGCCCGGATCGTCGATGAGGACGCCGCCGGTAACGGCGAGGGTCTCGCCGGTCACGAACCCGGCGGCGCCGGAGGTGAAGAAGGCGGCGGCGTCGGCGATCTCGTCGGGCTCACCATGCGCCGGTTGAAGGCGGCGATGACCGAGGAAGGCGTCCGCATCCAGGAGGAGGGCATCGCCGGAAAGGCTTCGGACATCGACCTGGTGATGAGCCATGGCTATGTCTTCCCGCGGTGGCGGGGCGGGCCGATGCACCATGCCGAGCGGACCGGCCTCGCCGATGTCATGGCCCGTATCGAGGCCCCCCGTGCCGCCGCGCCCCTGTCCCCGGGCATCCCCGACCCGCTGCGCCACGCTGTTGAATCCGGCCGCGGTCTCGACGATACCGTGGGGTGATCATGCCAGACGCCTTCCTCTGCGACGACGTTCGCACGCCCATCGGCCGCTACGGCGGCGCCCTCGCCCCGGTTCGCCCCGACGACTTGGGCGCGCTCCTCCTCGCCATGCGCCTCGCGCGCAATCCCGGGCGCGATCCGGCCGCGGTCGATGAGGTCTGGATGGGCTGCGCCAATCAGGCGGGCGAGCCCCCCCGGCGCGCGATCGCACTCGGCCACCCGCGCGGCATGTGGGGCGCGCGGAGCGCCGGGTCGGCGGCGCTCGAGCTCCGGAAGACCGGCGGGCGCTATGCGATCGCCACGATGTGCATCGGCGTCGGACAGGGCGCTGCGATCCTGATGGAACGCGTCTGAGACGCGAGGAGGAAACGACATGGCAGACGGAACGATCTTCACCTGGGACGACCCCCTCCTTCTCGAGGCGGTGCTGACCGAGGAAGAGCGCATGATGCGCGACACCGCGCGCGCCTACGCCGGGGACAAGCTCGCGCCCCGGGTGCGCGACGCCTTCCGCGACGAGGAGACCGATCCGGCGATCTTCACCGAGATGGGCGAACTCGGCCTGCTCGGCGTGACGATCCCGGAGGAATACGGCGGCCTCGGCGCCGGCTACGTCGCCTATGGCCTGATCGCCCGCGAGGTCGAGCGCGTCGATTCCGGCTACCGCTCGATGATGAGCGTGCAGTCCTCGCTCGTCATGCATCCGATCAACGCCTACGGCTCCGAGGCACAGAAGCGCAAGTACCTGCCGAAGCTCGCCTCCGGCGAGTGGATCGGCTGCTTCGGCCTGACCGAGCCCGACGCCGGCTCCGATCCGAATGGCATGAAGACCCGCGCGACGAAGACCGCGGGGGGCTATGTGCTCAACGGCTCCAAGATGTGGATCACCAACGCGCCGATCGCCGACGTCTTCGTCGTCTGGGCGAAGTCGGACGCCCACGGCGGCAAGATCCGCGGCTTCGTGCTGGAGAAGGGCATGAAGGGCCTTTCCGCGCCGAAGATCGAGGGCAAGCTCTCCCTGCGGGCCTCCGTCACCGGGGAGATCGTCCTCGAGGGCGTCGAAGTCGGCGAGGACGCGCTCCTGCCCGACGCCGAGGGTCTCGCCGGCCCCTTCGGCTGCCTGAACCGCGCCCGCTACGGCATCGCGTGGGGCTCGATGGGGGCGGCGGAGGCGTGCTGGCACGCGGCGCGGCAATATGGGCTCGACCGCAGGCAGTTCGGCCGGCCGCTGGCGCAGACCCAGCTCTACCAGGCCAAGCTCGCCACCATGCTGACCGAGATCACCCTCGGCCTGCACGCCGCGCTCCGCGTCGGTCGCCTCTTCGAGGCGGGCACCTGGGCGCCGGAGATGATCTCGGTCATCAAGCGCAACAACTGCGGCAAGGCGCTCGACATCGCGCGCATGGCCCGCGACATGCACGGCGGCAACGGCATCTCCGACGCGTTCCCGGTGATGCGCCACATGGTGAACCTCGAGACGGTGAACACCTACGAGGGCGCCTACGACGTTCACAGCCTGATCCTCGGCCGCGCCCAGACCGGCCTGCAGGCCTTCTTCTGAGGGAGCTGAGCCATGAAGATCCTCGTGCCCGTGAAGCGGGTAATCGACTACAACGTGAAGGTTC
>JBGAJI010000085.1:0-13390 GCA_044225035.1 Amaricoccus sp.
GGCTATATCGGCGCCGCGGCGACCGGCGGTGCCTACCTGGCCTTCATGCTCGGCATGCGCTGGTGCTCCTCGGCCGGCGCGGGGCTCGCGGCGACGATGGTCGAGCCGGTCGTGGCCGCCGTCCTAGCGGCCCTGCTGCTTGGGGAGCGCCTGAGCGGACCGGCGCTTTTCGGTTGCGCGCTGACGCTGGTGGCCTTGTTCGCCATCTTCCTCTGCGAGCGCCGGTACAGGGCCGAAGCGTCGGAGCGGCTCAGTCCCGCCGGCGCGGGATGATGAAATCGGCCAGGGTGCCGGAGCGCCAGCCGAGGGACGGCCAGTCGGTCTCGAAATCGATGATCGCGGTCGCCGCCGTCGGATAGCGCTCGAACTCCGGGTCGGCGGGCGGGGTGGCGAGCAGACGTTCGGCGAGCGCGCCGATCCCCGGCTGGTGGCCGAGCATCAGCACCGTGGCGCCGGAGGCCTCGCGGAGGGTGGTGAGCATGCGGCCGGGCTCGGCATGATAGAGCGCCGGCGGGAACGAAGCGGGGCAGGCGCCGAGCGCCGAGGCAACGCCGGTCCAGGTCTCGCGCGTGCGGACCGCCGGCGAAACCAGCGCCTGATCCGGCAGGTAGCCGCGATCGCGCAGCCAGGCGCCGATCGCGGGGGCGTCGCGGCGGCCGCGATCGTTCAGCGGGCGGTCGATGTCGGACTGGCCCGGATCCGCCCAGCTCGATTTCGCGTGACGCATCAGGATCAGCCGTCTCATGGCCCCTGCCTGCCATGGAACGCCGCCATGTGAAAGGCCGATTGCGCGGGCGACCGCGCGAGGGCGCCGACCGGGCAGGCGCGGCGAACCCGGCAGCCGCGATCGAGGCAGTCGGCGCCGGCCGGGGTGTCGAGAAAGGCGTGGCAGCGCGGCAGGTCATAGCCGGCGCCGGTCAGCGCGCCGACCGGGCAGGCGGTCAGGCAGGGCGCGGCGCAGGTGGGGCAGGGCATCGCCGCCGGTTCCGCCCACGGCTCCACGGCGGCGATCCGCGACGAAAAGGCGAGGGCGGCGCGGTAGGAGATGAAGAGCCCGGCCTCGGCATGGACCAGCATGCCGACCGGCGACGGCCAGGCCCGCCCGCTGCGGCGGGCCCAGGCGAGAAACGGCTGGTAGGGCGGGCCGCCGAAGGGAAAGAGCGCGCGCGCTCCGAGCGTCTCGGCGAGCGCGCCGGCCACCCGCGCCGACCAGCGGTCGAGCGGGTCGGCGGCGCCGTCGGCCCGCTCGGGGCTGGTGGAGAAGATCGGCCAGAAATCCGTCCCCGGCCCGAGGAGCAGCAATGTGCCGCCCTCCTCCGCCGGTTCGGGATGGAGGACGCCGAGCACCGCGAGCCCGCGCGCCGCGACCGCCGCGGCGATCTCGGAGGCGCCGGGCGTCTGGCCGGTCACGCCTTGATCAGCGTGCCGGCCCCGTGGGCGGTGAACAACTCCAGCAGGACGGCGTGCGGCGCGCGGCCGTCGAGGATGACCACGGCGCGCACCCCGCCGCCGATCGCATCGAGCGCGGTCTGGGTCTTCGGGATCATGCCGCCGGAAATCACGCCTTCCTCGGTCAGGCGCAGCACGTCGGCGGCGGTCAATTGCGTCTGCAGCTCGCCCCGCCCGTCCTTGACGCCCGAGACGTCGGTGAGCAGCAGCAGCCGGTCGGCCTTCATCGCCGCGGCGATCGCGCCGGCGGCGGTATCGCCATTGACATTGTAGGTCTCGCCATGCCGCCCCATGCCGAGCGGCGCCACCACCGGGATGAAGTCCGAGCCGAGGAAGGTGCGCAGCACCTCGGGGTGCATCTCGACCGGCCGGCCGACGAAGCCGAGATCGACCTCGGTCTCGACGCCGTCGCGCAGGACGGACCCGAGATCCTTTTCGCAGATCATCAGGCTCGCATCCTTGCCGGAAAGGCCGACCGCCTTGCCGCCTTGCGCGTTGATCGCCTGGACGATGCGCTTGTTGATCCGGCCGGAGAGCACCATCTCGACCACCTCGACGGTGGCGGCGTCGCTGACGCGCTTGCCCTCGACGAATTCCGACTTGATGTCGAGCCGCCTGAGCATGTCGTTGATCATCGGGCCGCCGCCATGCACGACCACCGGATTGACGTTGCATTGCTTCATCAGCACCACGTCGCGGGCGAACTCGTCCATCGCTTCGTCGCTGCCCATGGCGTGGCCGCCGAGCTTGATGACGATGGTGGCGCCGTCGTAGCGCTGCAGGAACGGCAGGGCCTCGCTCAGCGTGCGGGCGGTGGCGATCCAGTCGCGGGTATGGGCGTTCGACCGTTCCATGCCGCCGATCCTCCTCGATTGGCCGTTCGCGGTCCCCGTTGCGGAGGAACCGACGGCGGCATACATAGTTTGCCAATAGGGAGCAAGGAGAAGGCCGCGATGCCACGCGCGAAACTCGGTCTCTTGGTCGCCTTCGACCTGATCGCCCTTTCGGCGGGTTCGGCCAGCGCGCAATCCGTCGACAATGCGCGATGCCCCTTCTGGTTCGAATTCTACGATTCCACGGCGAGAGCGTACGGATCGAACGCGCGCGATCCACGACGGGACGCGCCGGGCCCGGTGATGGACGCGGCGCGCCAGTTGCGCATGGCCAAATGCCTGACCTTCTCGCGCGCGATCGCCGGGATGGACGCGATCCCGGCGAGCGCCGGGGAAAAGGCGCGAACCCCATCCGGCCCGGCGATCCGCCCCACCTATCTGCACGCCGGCATCGTCACCTCGAGCGAGGACGACGCGCGGGCGCGCGCCTTTTTCGAGCGGCAAGGCCTGGCGGCGCGCAGCGTCGGCGCGGCGCTGCTCGGCCGGCGGATCTATGTCGGTCCCTTCGCCACCGCCGGCCAGCTGGAGGCGGCGCGGACGCTGGCGGTGCAGGCGGGCTTCGCCTATCCTTATCCGGCGCTGATCTGATGCGCGCCGTCCTCGCCCCGCTCGCCCTCGCCGCCGCGCTGGCCGGTTGCGCCAGCTTGCCCCAGCCGGAAACGGGCCGCGCGCAATGCGTGGCCTTGTTCGAGCACTACGACTATCTCTCGAACGCCTTCCAGACCGATAGCTACAATGCCACGTCCGACCGATATATCCAGAATTCACAGGTCAGCCGTCAGGCACAGCGGCTGCGCAACGCCGGCTGCGTGACGACGACGGACGATCTGAACGGGCTGGAGCAGCTGGGTGCCACGCTCGGCTTTCGCGCGCCGGTCGACTCCGGGGCGACGATCCCGCCAACGGCGGTCAGCGTCGGGGTTCTGACCAGCCTGACCGATGTCACCCGGGCGACGGTGTTTTTCCGCAACCTCGGTTACGGGACGCGCGCCATGGGCGCCGAGTCGCTTGGCTCGCGGTTCTATATCGGGCCCTTCGTCTCGGAGGGCGCGATGAACGAGGCGATCGCCACCGCCGAGCGCGCCGGCTTCGTCGCGCCTTACGCGACCGACGCGTTTCGCTTCTGGCCCTGGCGCGGCTGACCCGCCGGCAAGCCCCTTTCGAGCGGACATTCGCCGAACGCGTCATCGCGCGGGGCGGATGAATGGTCGCCCTCCACTGGAAAAGGCGCGCCACCTTGTGCGAAAGTCGTAGGCGCGGGGATTGATGGCGCCATCGCGGCGGGGGAGGGGTGTCTGGCAAAGGAGTTCATTCAAGGTCATCCGGGGTCCCGGCGCGAGAGGCGCCGGTGATGCGGATCGCGCCGATGTCGCTGACCGATCTCGACCGTGTGCTCGACTGGGCGGCGGACGAGGGCTGGAACCCGGGGGTCGACGACGCGGCGGCCTTCCACGCCGTCGATCCGGAAGGTTTCCTGATGGGCTGGGTCGGAGCCGAGCCGGTGGCGGCGATCTCGGTCGTGCGCCACAATCCGCGCTATGGTTTTCTCGGCCTCTTCATCACCCGCCCGGAATGGCGCGGGCAGGGGGTGGGCGGCAAGCTGTGGCAAGCCGGGATGGCCCATCTCGGCGACCGGACCGTCGGGCTCGACGGGGTGCTCGCACAACAGGGAAGCTATGCCCGCGCGGGCTTCGAACTGTCGCACCGCACGATTCGCTTCGCGGCGTCGGCGCCGCCAGACCCCTGGCCGCATGCGCGCCGGGTCGAGCCGGGGATGATCCGGGACCTGATCGGTCTCGACGCCTTCGTCTCGGGCGAGGATCGCGCGGCCTACCTCGGCGCGTGGTTCACCGACACGCCGACGCGCCGCACGCTGGCGCTGGTCGATTCGGGCGAGATCACCGGCGTCGGCACCATCCGGGCCTGCCGCGAGGGCTACAAGGTCGGGCCGCTGATCGCGCCGAAGGTCGCGGAGGCGGAATCGCTGCTGCGCGCGCTGGCCGCCGCCATCGGCACGCGCTCGGTGCTGATCGACATGCCGGAGTCCAATCCCTCCGCGCTCGCCATGGCCGAGCACCTCGGTTTCAAGCCGGTGTTCGAGGTCGCGCGCATGTACAAGGGCGCGCCGCCGCTCGGCAAGCCGGCGGCGATCTTCGGCGAGACGACGATGGAGCTCGGGTAAGGGCTCAGCCGGCGGCGTCGTAGGCGGCGACGCTGGCGCGCGCGGCCTCGGCGACGCGCGCCACCGGCCAATCCGGCCGGAACAGCGACGAGCCGAGACCGAAGCCGGCGGCGCCCGCCGCGCGCCAGGTGGCGAAATCGGCGGGCCCGACGCCGCCGACGGCATAGACCTCGGTTCCGGCCGGCAGAACCGCGCGGATCGCGCGCAGCCCGTCCGGCCCCATCATTCCAGCCGGAAACACCTTCAGCGCGTCCGCCCCGGCGCGAAGGGCGGCGAAACATTCGCTCGGCGTGAAGACCCCGGGGAAGGAGCCGAGCCCGAGCGCCTTGGTCCGGGCGATGACGGCCGTGTCGCAGTTCGGCGAGACGATGAAGGTCGCCCCGGTATCGGCCACCGCGCGCGCCTCGTCCTCGGTCAGCACGGTTCCGGCGCCGATCCGCGCGCGCGCCCCGAACCGCCGCTGCATCGCCGCGATGCTGTCGAGCGGCCGGGGCGAGTTCAGCGGCACCTCGATCCAGACGATGCCGGCCTCGATCAGCGCCTCCGCCGTTTCGAGCGCGCGGGAAGGATCGAGCCCGCGCAGGATGGCGATCAGGCGGCGGGTCATCGGTGGTGTCTTTCGTCGAGCAACTGCTTGTGCGCGGCGGCGAGGCCGGCGAGCGTCATTTCGGTGGCATCATGGATGCGCGGCGCCAGCCCGCCGAGGCGCAGCGCCGTGACATAGGCCTCGGTCATCCGCCGCGCCCCGATCATCACGATATCCCGGCCGAGCCAGTAGGGCCGCGCGCCGGCCAGCTCCATGCCGATGAGATAGCCTGACAGCCGCGCCCGCGACCTTTCCGGCGAGAGATCGGACAGCAGCGCCTCGGCGCGCAGGCCGAACATCCGGCCGGTAACCCGCTCGGGCCGGGCCATCGCCTCCTTGACGGCGAGGACGAAATCCTCGTCCGACCAGCCGGTGGCGGCGACCGTGTGGCGCAGGACCGAGGCGGTGGAAAGCAGCGCGAAAAGCTCTCCGGTCATGAAGGTGACGAAGCTCACCACCTCGCCGGCGCTGACATGCACCCATTTGGTATGGGTTCCGGGCAGGCAGACCACGCCATCGAATCCCGGCTCGCGCGCCAGCAGCCCGGCGATCTGGGTTTCCTCGCCCCGCATGACGTCGGGCGGCTGGTTTTGGCGCATGCCCGGAAGGATATGCACCGCGATGCCGGCGTCCCGCGCCCGCGGGCGCGTGAAGGCCTGCGGTCCCCGCGGCGGACCGGGCACGGTGGCATATTCCGCCTCGGCCCAGCCCTGGCGCGCGCCGACCATCCCGCAGGCGACGACATCGGTCACCCGCGTCAGATCGAGCCAGCCGACGATCAGGTCCAGCAGCGCCGGCTCGAACTCGTCGCGGGTCAGGCTCGACATGCCGGCCTGCGACGAGGCCTCGGCCAGTGGCCGATCGTCGGCGCCCATCGCCCAGACGCGCAGGCTCGATGTGCCCCAGTCGACCGCGATCCAGTCCGCCGCCACCCAGTCGTTGGCCGGGCTCATCCCGTCACCACCACGCCGCCGTCCACCACCAAGGCCTGCCCGGTCATCATCCGGGACGCCTTCGAGGCCAGAAACAGCGTCGTATCGACGACGTCGCGCTCGATGAGATGCTGCTTGATCGACTGGCGCGCCAGATGCGCCGCCAGCGCCTCCGGCTCCGCCCAGAGATCGAGCTGGCGTTGCGTCAGCACCCAGCCCGGCATCAGGGCGTTCGCGCGGATGTTGAACGGGCCGAAGTCGCGGGCGATCGAGCGGGTCAAGCCGAGGATGCCGGATTTCGCCGCCGTGTAGGAAGCATAGGCGCCATTGCCCATCATGTAGGAGATCGAGGAGAAATTGATGATCGACCCGCCGCCGGCCGCCTTCATTCCGGGGATCGCCGCCTGCGCGGAAAAGAAATGCGGCTTCAGATTGATCGCCTGATTGCGGTCCCAGCCGTCGGAATCGAGCTCTTCCAGCGCGTGGCGCGAATCGTTCGCCGCGTTGTTGACAAGGACCGTCACCGGTCCCCGCTCCTGCCCGGCGCGCGTCACGGCGGCCTGGAGGGCGGGAATGTCGGTGATGTCGCAGCGGACGAACAGCGGCTCGGTGCCGTGCTTGCGCGCCATCTCCGCGACGAAGCCCGAGGCGTCGGACCGCTGGACGAAGGTGACCCGTGCGCCTTGTGCGAGAAAGCCGTCGGTCAGGGCGGCGCCGATCCCCGACCCGCCGCCGGTGATGAAGACGCTTTGACCGGCCAGATCGTGGAACGTGGCATAGCGCTCGGTCATTCAGCCGGCCCTCCCGAACCGTTTTTCGCCTCTTAGCACAGCCGCGCGCGCCGGAGGTAGTGCGGCCACGCGGAATTGCGCCGGGCCGAAAACCGGACCCGGCTCGCGCCGCGCGGGTTTCCCGTCACGGAAAGAGGCTGCCCGGGTTCAGGCGCGCCTCGGGATCGAGCATCCGTTTCAGGCCGGACCTGAGGCTTCGGGCGGGCTCGGTCAGCCGGGCCTCGAGGTCGGCGCGCTTCAGGCGCCCGATGCCATGCTCGGCGCTGATCCCGCCGCGATGGGCATCGACGTGGCCGTTCAGGATCTCCTTCGCCCGATGGAGCAGGTCCGCCGCCTCGGCCGGGCCCATCCCCCGCGGCGGATGCACGCTGAGATGCACGTTGCCGTCGCCGAAATGGCCGAAGGCGACGGCCAGCGCGCCCGGCAGCGCCGCTTCGATCGCCGCCGAGGTCTCCTCGACGAAGGCCGGCAGGTCGGCGAGCCCGACCGAGACATCGCTGCGCAGGAAGGGGCCGCGCCGCGCCTCGCCCTCGTTGATCGCCTCGCGCAGCGCCCAGATCCGATCCGCCTGCGCGGCGCTTGCCGCGACCAGCCCGTCGCTGACCATCCCCTCGGCCATCGCGGTTTCGAGAAAGTCCCGGAGCAGCGCGTCGAGATCGATCGGGCCGGGCGCCGAGAGCTCGATCAGCGCATAGGCCCCGGCCGATGTTTGAAGCGTCGGCGGCGCTTCTATCGCGCCGGCCGCGATCTCCATCGCCGCCGGTGTCATGAATTCGAAGGCCGACAGCAGATCGGAACAGGCGCGCCGGGCGAGATGGAAAACCTTCCGCGTCGCGGCGAGGTCGGGCAGGCCGATCAGCGCGGCGGCGCGGGCGGTGGGCCGGGGCATCAGGCGCAGCGCGGCGGCGGTGACGATGCCGAAGGCGCCCTCGGTCCCGATGAACAGCTGTTTCAGATCCGGTCCGGTGTTGTTCTTGCGCAAGGTGCTGAGCCCGTTCCAGAGCGTGCCATCGGCCAGCACCACTTCGAGCCCCAGCACCTGCTCGCGCATCATGCCGTAGCGCAGCACGTTGATGCCGCCCGCGTTGGTCGAGATCACCCCGCCGATCTGGCAACTGCCCTGCGAGCCGATCGACAGCGGCAGGAAGAGATCGCGTTCGGCGACCGCCTCCTTCACCGTTTGCAGGACGCAGCCGGCCTCGACGATCGCCGCGTAGTCGTCCCCATCGATGGCGCGAATCCGGTTCAGCCGGCCGAGGCTGAGGCAGATCTGGCCAACCTCCATCGGAAGCCCGCCGTGGACGAGGCCGGTATTGCCGCCCTGCGGCACGATGCCGAGCCCGAGCCGGCCGCAGGCGCGCACCATCTCCTGCACCTCCACCACCGTCCCCGGGCGGAGGACGGCGAGGGCCGCGCCGGTGACGTCGCGGAACCAGTCGGTCAGGAACGGCGCCATGGCCTCCGGCGCGGACAGCACGCGCTTGGCGCCGAATTCGGCAAGGAGCGACGCGAGGGCATCCGGCGCGGGTCGGGACATGGGCGTCTCCTCAGTCTTCGCCGCCGAAGTCGGATCGCACGATCCCGTGGCGTTTCAGCTTGTCGTAGAACGTCTTGCGCGGCAGGCCGAGCGCCTCGGTGGTCAGGCGCACATCGCCCTTGTGGGCGCGGAGGGTTCGGCGGATCACCTCGGCTTCGAAGGCATCCACCTGATCGGCGAGCGGCGAGGGATCGAGCGGGGCACCGTCCTCCGTCACCGCGGCGGGCGCGGGCGCGAATCCCGGGTCCGGCTCCAGCCCGAGGGCGACGCGATCGGCGTAGTGGGCAAGCTCGCGGACGTTGCCCGGCCAGTCGTGGGTTTCGAGATGGGCGCGCACCGCGGGGGACAGGTCCGGCATCGGCCGGCCGAACCGCTCCGTCGCGCGCCGCAGGAAATGCGCGAAGAGCGTCGGGATGTCGCCGCGCCGTTCGCGCAGCGGCGGGATGCGCAGGGTGACGACATTCAGCCGGAAGAAGAGGTCGGCGCGGAAATTGCCCCGCGCCTGCGGGTCGCCGAGATCGACCTTGGTCGCCGCGACGACGCGCAGGTCGAGCCGCCGCCGCTCGTTGGTGCCGAGCGGCTCGACCTCGCGCGTCTCGAGCACGCGCAGCAGCTTCACCTGCAACGCGGGGGGCATCGATTCGATCTCGTCGAGGAACAGGGTGCCGCCGCTGGCGTGCTCGATCCGCCCGACCCGGCGCTTCACGGCACCGGTGAAGGCGCCGGCCTCGTGGCCGAAAAGCTCGCTCTCCAGCACGGTCTCGGGCAGCGCGCCGCAGTTCAGGGCGACGAAATTGCGCGCCCGCCGCCGGCTCCAATGGTGCAGCAGGTTCGCCACCACCTCCTTGCCCGAGCCGGTCTCGCCGAGGATCAGGGCATCGACATCGGCGTCCGCCACCTGCCGGGCCATTTCGCGCAGGCGGCGGATGCCGGGCGTGTCGCCGATCAGCGGCAGGTCGGCCGGCGGCTCGGCCGCCGCGGCGAGCAGGCGGCGGTTTTCCAGCACCAGCCGCCGCTTCTCGGCGGCGCGGGCCACGGTGCCGGCGAGGCGCGCGCTCTCGAACGGCTTCGAGATGAAGTCATAGACCCCGTCCTTGAGCGCCGCGACCGCGAGATCGACGTCGCCATGGCCGGTGACGAGGATCACGGGCAGGTCGGGGTCGATCGCGCGGATCCGCTCGTAAAGCCGCAGGCCGCTCATCCGCGGCATGCGGATATCGGTGACGACCGGTCCCTCGAACTCGGCGGTGATCGCCGGCAACGCCGCCTCGGCCGAGTCGAACGCCCGGACATCGAAGCCGGCGAGCGTCAGCATCTGCGTGGTCGCCCGCCGCAGGTCCGGATCGTCATCGACGAAGATGAGCGGGCAAACCGTCATGACGCGCGCGGCAGCTCCAGCGTGAAGGAGGCGCCGGGGCCGTCGCCGGGGTCGAGGCGCAGGTCGCCGCCGAACTCGCGGGCGATATCGCCGGAAATGACCAGGCCAAGGCCGAGGCCGGTCGCCTTGGTGGTGGCGAAGGGGATGAAGAGATTGCCTTCGACCTCGGGTGTGAGGCCTGGGCCGTTGTCGCGCACATTGATCGCGACGGTCGTCGCCGTCGCCGCGACCGAGATGGCGATACGCGGATCGGCATGGCCGCGCAGCGCGTCGAGGGCGTTCTGCAGCAGGTTGACCAGCACCTGTTCCAGCCGGATGCGCCCGGCGAGGACGGCGAGCCCGGGTTCGACCGGCTCGCGCTCGATCCGGGCGGCCGCGTCGCGGATCCGCCCGGAGAGCAGCGAGAGGGCGCCTTCGATGGCCTCGTCCACCGCCACCGGCCGGGTCGCGCCCGCCCCGCGACGCGCGAAGCCGCGCAGCATCTGGGTGATGGCGCCGATCCGTTCGGTCACCCGCACGATCTCGCCGAAATTCTCGCGCGCCGCCGGCATGTGGCCGCCGTCGATCAACTGGCCGCCGGTCTCGGCATAGGCGCGGATCGCGGCGACCGGCTGGTTGATCTCGTGCGCGACGCCCGCGGCGATCTGGCCGAGGATCGACAGCCGGTTCGCCTGGGCCAGATCGTCGCGCAGCCGGCGCACGCGATCCTCGGCGCTGGCGCGTTCGGTAATCTCGGCGGCCAGCGCGCTGTTCGAGCGGTTGAGATCCTCGGTCCGCTCGGCGACCCGGTGCTCGAGCTCGGCGTTCATCCGGGCGAGCGCCGCCTGCCGGGCGAGCGCGCCGCGCCGTCGCCGCACGACGGCCCATCCGGCGGCGGCGAGCAGGGTTCCGATCAGAATGACGATCGTCTGCGCATTGCGCGCGGCCGCGAGCGGCGCGGCGCCGGCCGGGGCCAGCAACGTCATCGTCCAGTCCGGCGCGGCCGGTCCGACCGGCCCGGTGGCGCGCGCATATTGCGCGGTCGCGCCATCCCGGGTGAAGCGCGCGAGGCCGGGCCCGCCGAGCGAGAGCGGGGCGACGGACGTGTCCGACGGTGCCGAGCCACCGGCGGCGAGCGCCGGCACGGCCTTGAAACGCCAGTCGGGCACGGTCGTCACCTGGATCACGCCGGCCGGATCGGTGACCACCGCGACATAGCCGCTGTCGCGCCAGCGCGCTTCCAGCGCATCGAACTCCAGCTTGACCACCACGACGCCGAGCGGGCCCATCACACTGTCGACCCGCCGCGACAGATAGAGGCCGGGGCGACCGCTGACCGTGCCGAGCGCGAATTCCGCGGCGGATCCGTCGCGCATCGCCCGCGAGAAATAGGCGCGGAAGCCGTAGTCGCTGCCGACGAAGCTGCCCGGCTCGCCGGCGTTGCTGGCGGCGATCGCCACGCCGTCCTTGTCGACGAGATAGATGACAGTGGCGCCGGATTCGGCGGCGATATCGGCCAGCTTCGCATCGAGCCGCGCCTCGGCGGCCGGATCGGGCGCCGCGAGATGGGCGATGACTTCCGGGTCGCGGGCCAGCACCGTGGGGATCAGCCGTTGCTTCTCGATCACGCTGCTGAGCGCGGCGGCGGCGAGGGGCAGCGCGGCGACGGCCTGTTCGTTCAGGTTGGCAATCGCCCGATCGCGCGCGACGCGGCCCGCCGTCACGACGGCGAGCGCGATGGCCGCGAGGATCAGCGACAGAACCAGCGCCGTCCCGAGTCCCGGCGCGCCGATGCGCGACGTGGTTCCGCCGGTCCCCGTTCCCGCGTCGTTCACGCGCATCGCCATCGGCCAGCCATCTTCCTCCGCGACCGAGACTAGTGCGGTTCACCGCGCGCGAACAGGGTTCAGTGCGAAAAACCGCACGGAGAAGCGAGCGCGCGGTTTTGGGTATGTACTTGTTTCGAAAAAGGATTTTTGAATCTTCAAACTTGGCACGAGGGTTGCTTTGACCCATATGCGACCGAGCGGCAGCCGGTTGGGAGCAAAATCGACGGGCGATCGGAAAGAGCCGGCCCGGGCATAGGAGGAACGAACATGCATTTTCCCGCGACCCATTCCGCGCCAGCCGAGGCCGGTCCCCCCAAGCCGTTCTACGCGCAACTCTATTTCCAGGTGCTGTTCGCCATCGGCCTCGGCATCACCATCGGCCATTTCTGGCCGGACATCGGCGCCAGCCTGAAGCCGCTCGGCGACGCCTTCGTAAAGCTCGTCAAGATGATCATCGCGCCGGTGATCTTCCTGACCGTGACGACCGGCATCGCCGGCATGTCCGACCTTAAGAAGGTCGGCCGCGTCGCGGGCAAGGCCTTCGCCTATTTCATCACCTTCTCGACGCTGGCGCTGATCGTCGGCCTCATCGTCGGCAACTTCGTCCAGCCCGGCGCGGGCCTCAACATCGACCCGGCGTCCCTCGACGGCGCGGCGGTGGCCGACTATGCCGCCAAGGCCCATGACACCACCATCGTGGGCTTCCTCTCCGGCATCATCCCGACCACCGTCGTCGACGCCTTCGCCAAGGGCGACATCCTCCAGGTGCTGTTCTTCTCGGTGCTGTTCGGCATCAGCCTCGCCGCCGTCGGCGAGCGTGGCGCGCCGGTGCTGAACTTCCTGCAGTCGATGACCGCGCCGATGTTCAAGCTGGTCGAGATCCTGATGAAGGCGGCCCCGATCGGCGCCTTCGGTGCGATGGCCTTCACCATCGGCAAGTACGGCATCGCCTCGGTCATCAACCTCGCGATGCTGGTCGGCACCTTCTACCTGACCGCTCTGATCTTCGTGGTCGTCGTGCTCGGTACCGTCGCCTGGTGGAACGGCTTCTCGATCTTCAAGCTGATCCGCTATCTCAAGGAAGAGCTGCTGCTCGTGCTCGGCACCTCCTCCTCGGAGGCCGCCCTGCCGTCGCTGATGGAAAAGATGGAGAAGGCGGGGGCCAAGCGTTCGGTCGTGGGCCTCGTGGTCCCCACCGGCTACAGCTTCAACCTCGACGGCACCAATATCTACATGACGCTGGCCGCCCTCTTCATCGCCCAGGCCTGCGGCATCGACCTGTCGCTCGGCGACCAGATCACCCTGCTCCTCGTCGCCATGCTGTCTTCCAAGGGCGCGGCGGGCATCACCGGCGCCGGCTTCATCACCCTGGCCGCGACCCTCTCGGTGGTTCCCTCGGTCCCGGTCGCCGGCATGGCGCTGATCCTCGGTGTCGACCGGTTCATGTCCGAGGTCCGGGCGCTGACCAACTTCATCGGCAACGCGGTCGCCACGATCGTCGTCGCCCGCTGGGAAGGCGAGCTCGACCAGGACCAGCTGACGGCGGTCCTGAACCGCGAGGTCGCGTTCGACGAACAGGGCGAGCCGCTGGCCGTCGCCGCCTGATCCTATCCCGCGGCGTGAACGAGAAGGCCGCGCCCCCGGGCGCGGCCTTTGCTATTGCGCCTTGGGCGCCGTGGTCGCCTGCGCGTTCGGCGCTGGGGCCAGCACGCCCTGGATGAAACCTTCCACGCTCGGCCCGGAGGCGAGCAGCCGCCGCGCGGCGTCGAGACTTGGCCGGTCGAGCCGGGGCAGCGGCTCCTGAAACGCGAGATCGGGCGACAGTGTGGCCGGC
>JBGAJI010000086.1:0-14798 GCA_044225035.1 Amaricoccus sp.
GCCCAAGGGGGGCGCATTCGGACTGGACCGCGCGCGCCGTCGCAGCCTTCCCTTCACACGATATCGACCGTCGGCGAGATCGTGACGGGCGTGCCCCGCCGGGGATCGCCCGGTTTCAACGGACGGGCCGGCACACCCGCCACGATCGAGAGCTCCGGAGAATGCGATGCCCCCGCGCCGAAGGCTCAAGGGCGCGCGCCCCCGCGACGCCACTATATGGAGTCACGCTGCCGTCACGACCGGTTCTCTAGCGTCGGGTTCGAGGCGGGGGCGGGGGCGCGTCCCGCGGGGGACGCTGGCCATGGGCATGATCGATACCGGAACGCTTTTCGCACTCGCCGCCGCGGCGACGCTGGCGGTCGGCTTCGCGATCTACGCCGGGCAGACCGCGCGCGGGGTCAGCCGGCCGAACGGCGCCAGCTGGATCATGTGGAGCTATGGCGGGGCGCTGCCGCTCTTCGCGGGCGCCGGGGCCGGCGCGCCGCGCGCCATCCTGGCCTCCTACGCCGTCGTCTTCATCGGCGCGCTCTCGGTCGCGGCGGCGCACTGGTCGCGGCGGCGCCCGGGGGAGGCGGCGGGCGACTGGCCGCCGCTGCTCGGCAATGCCGGCATCGTGCTCTGGAGCCTGCTCGCGCTCGCCGGGCCGTCGGCGGAGAGCGGCTTCGAGGCCGACGCGGGGCTGGTCTTCGTCCTCCTCTCGGGCCTCGCCGCCGTGACCGCCGCCTGGCCGACCCTGAGCGGCGTGGTGCTCGATCCCGCGCGCGAACGGCCGCTCGCCTGGTTCGTCTGGTCGGTCGGCTATGGGCTGATGGCGCTGGCCGCGATGGGCGAGGGGCTCGGCTGGCACTCCCTCGTGCCGCCCCTGCTGGCCCAGGCGGTGCATCTGATGATCGGCGTCCTGGCACTCGGCCTCGGCGAATCCTTTCCGCGCCAGAGGACGAGCCCGCTCGGCTGACACCGGCCGGGAGCCGGCGGAAATCGCGGCTTTTGCATTCTATCACAGTTACTTGCGGCGCGGATGACCTTCCGCGCCGCCGGCGTTGGAACGCGGTTGACATCGCCGGGCGTTAAGCCTAGCTTCCGCGCGCTCTGGGGAGGGCATGTCTCTCTCCGGACACAAGCCAGTCTTGGGCGGTCATGACTCGGGTCCCGGACCCCAGTCCTCTGGAATTTCGCCGCGTCGGGCCCGAAAGCGGGTCCGAACGCGGCACTTTTGGCATTTCGCGCAGGGGCGCGGCGTGCCGCGGGAATGCGATGCGCGGCGTGCCGCGGAACAGAAACGGGTAAGACGGGGTTAGAACCGAATGCCAACGATCCAGCAGCTGATCCGCAAGCCGCGGCAGCCAAGAGTAACGCGGAGCAAGTCGCTGCATCTGCAGTCCTGCCCGCAGAAGCGCGGCGTCTGCACTCGCGTCTACACCACGACCCCGAAGAAGCCGAACTCGGCGATGCGCAAGGTCGCCAAGGTCCGTCTGACCAACGGCTTCGAGGTGATCAGCTACATCCCCGGCGAGAGCCACAACCTGCAGGAACATTCGGTCGTGCTGATCCGCGGCGGCCGCGTGAAGGACCTTCCGGGCGTGCGCTATCACATCCTGCGCGGCGTGCTCGACACCCAGGGCGTCAAGAACCGCAAGCAGCGCCGGTCGAAGTACGGCGCGAAGCGTCCGAAATAAGGAGTTAGGCAATGTCGCGTCGTCACAGCGCCGAGAAGCGCGAAGTCCTGCCGGACGCCAAGTTCGGCGACCGCGTTCTGACCAAGTTCATGAACAACCTGATGCACGACGGCAAGAAGTCGGTCGCGGAAGGTATCGTCTACGGCGCGATGGAGCGCGTGCAGCAGAAGCTGCGCCGCGAGCCGATCGAGGTGTTCCACGAGGCCCTCGACAATATCAAGCCGTCGGTCGAGGTCCGCTCGCGCCGCGTCGGCGGTGCCACCTATCAGGTGCCGGTCGAGGTGCGTCCCGAGCGCCGCGAGGCGCTGGCGATCCGCTGGCTCATCAAGGCGAGCCGCGCCCGCAACGAGCACACGATGGAAGAGCGTCTGGCCGGCGAACTGCTCGACGCCGCCAACATGCGCGGCACCGCCGTGAAGAAGCGTGAAGACACCCACAAGATGGCCGACGCCAACAAGGCGTTCAGCCATTACCGCTGGTAACGGCGAAAGCAGGAAACACGACGATGGCCCGCGAATATCCTCTCGACCATTACCGCAACTTCGGGATCATGGCGCATATCGACGCCGGCAAGACCACGACGACCGAGCGGATTCTCTATTACACCGGCAAGAGCCACAAGATCGGCGAGGTGCATGACGGCGCCGCGACGATGGACTGGATGGAGCAGGAGCAGGAGCGGGGCATCACCATCACCTCGGCGGCGACCACCACCTTCTGGGAGCGCACCGAGGACGGCGTTTCGACCAATTCGCCGAAATACCGCTTCAACATCATCGACACCCCCGGCCACGTCGATTTTACCATCGAGGTCGAGCGCTCGCTCGCTGTTCTCGACGGTGCCGTCTGCGTGCTCGACGCGAACGCCGGCGTGGAGCCGCAGACCGAGACCGTGTGGCGTCAGGCCGACCGCTACAAGGTGCCGCGCATCGTCTTCGTCAACAAGATGGACAAGATCGGCGCCGACTTCTTCAACTGCGTGAAGATGATCAAGGACCGGACCGGCGCCACGCCCTGTCCGATCCAGCTGCCGATCGGCGCCGAGACCGCGCTCGAAGGCCATGTCGACCTGGTCACCATGGAAGAATGGACCTGGAAGGGCGAGGATCTGGGCGCGACCTGGACCCGTCAGCCGATCCGCGCCGAGCTCGCCGACCAGGCGGCCGAGATGCGCAACCAGATGATCGAGATCGCCGTCGAGATGGACGACGCGGCGATGGAAGCCTATCTCGAGGGCGAGGAACCGGACGTCGACACCCTGCGCGGCCTGATCCGCAAGGGCACTCTGTCGATGGCCTTCGTTCCGGTGCTCTGCGGATCGGCCTTCAAGAACAAGGGCGTGCAGCCGATGCTGAACGCCGTGGTCGACTTCCTGCCGGGTCCGCTCGACGTGCCGGCCTATATGGGCTTCGCGCCGGGCGACGAGACCGAGACCCGGAACATCTCGCGCCACGCCGACGATGCCGAGCCCTTCTCGGGCCTCGCCTTCAAGATCATGAACGACCCCTTCGTGGGCTCGCTCACCTTCACCCGGATCTATTCGGGCCAGATCAAGAAGGGCGACCAGCTGCTCAACTCGACCAAGGGCAAGCGCGAGCGCGTCGGCCGCATGATGATGATGCATGCGATCAACCGGGAAGAGATCGAAGAGGCTTTCGCGGGCGACATCATCGCGCTGGCCGGCCTCAAGGACACCACCACCGGCGACACGCTCTGCGATCCGGTGAAGTCGGTGGTCCTCGAGACCATGACCTTCCCCGAGCCGGTGATCGAGATCGCGGTCGAGCCGAAGACCAAGAACGACCAGGAGAAGATGGCCGCGGGTCTGGCCCGTCTGGCCGCCGAGGATCCGTCCTTCCGTGTGGAGACCGACCGCGAGAGCGGCCAGACCATTATGAAGGGCATGGGCGAGCTGCATCTCGACATCCTCGTCGATCGCCTCCGCCGCGAGTTCAAGGTCGAGGCGAACATCGGCGCGCCGCAGGTTGCCTATCGTGAGACGATCAGCCGCAAGGCCGAGATCGACTATACCCACAAGAAGCAGACCGGCGGCTCGGGCCAGTTCGCCCGCATCAAGCTCGTCATCGAGCCGACCGAGCCGGGCGAGGGCTATTCGTTCGAGAGCAAGGTCGTCGGCGGTTCGGTGCCCAAGGAATACATCCCGGGTGTCGAGAAGGGCATCCAGTCGGTGATGGATTCCGGCCCGCTCGCCGGCTTCCCGGTGATCGACTTCAAGGTGGCGCTGATCGACGGCGCCTACCACGACGTCGACTCCTCGGTGCTCGCCTTCGAGATCGCCGCGCGCGCCGCGATGCGCGACGGCCTGAAGAAGGCCGGCGCCAAGCTGCTCGAGCCGATCATGAAGGTCGAGGTGGTGACCCCGGAAGACTATACCGGCGGCATCATCGGCGACCTGACCAGCCGGCGCGGCCAGATCGGCGGCCAGGACAGCCGCGGCAATGCCATCGCGATCAATGCGACGGTGCCGCTGGCCAACATGTTCGGCTATATCAACACGCTGCGCTCGATGTCCTCGGGCCGCGCGAACTTCACCATGCAGTTCAGCCACTACGAGGCTGTGCCGCAGAACATTTCGGACGAGATCCAGGCGAAGTTCGCCTGACGCGGGAAAACGCGGCGGCCGAGAGCCGCCAACGAGGAATGACAGGAGGCCATCATGGCGAAGGCAAAGTTTGAGCGGAATAAGCCGCATGTGAACATCGGCACGATCGGTCACGTCGATCACGGCAAGACGTCGCTGACGGCGGCGATCACCAAGTATTTCGGCGAATACAAGGCCTACGACCAGATCGACGCCGCCCCGGAAGAGCGGGCGCGCGGCATCACCATCTCGACCGCGCATGTGGAATACGAGACCGCGAACCGGCACTACGCCCATGTCGACTGCCCCGGCCACGCCGACTATGTGAAGAACATGATCACCGGCGCCGCGCAGATGGACGGGGCGATCCTCGTCGTCTCCGCCGCCGACGGCCCGATGCCGCAGACCCGCGAGCATATCCTGCTCGCGAAGCAGGTCGGCGTGCCGGCGATGGTGGTGTTCCTGAACAAGATCGACCAGGTCGACGATCCCGAGCTCCTGGAGCTCGTCGAGCTCGAGGTGCGCGAGCTGCTCACCTCCTACGACTTCCCGGGCGACGATATCCCGATCATCACCGGCTCGGCGCTGGCGGCGCTCGAGGATTCCAACAAGGAGATCGGCGAGGACGCGGTCCGCAAGCTGATGGCGGCGGTCGACGACTATATCCCGACGCCGGAGCGCCCGGTCGACCAGCCGTTCCTGATGCCGGTCGAGGACGTGTTCTCGATCTCCGGCCGCGGCACCGTCGCCACCGGGCGCATCGAGCGCGGCGTGGTCAAGGTCGGCGAGGAGATCGAGATCGTCGGCATCCGCCCGAACAAGAAGACCACCTGCACCGGCGTCGAGATGTTCCGCAAGCTGCTCGACCAGGGCCAGGCGGGCGACAATGTCGGCCTGCTGCTGCGCGGCATCGACCGCGAGGGCATCGAGCGCGGCCAGGTGCTCTGCAAGCCGGGTTCGGTCAAGCCGCACACCAAGTTCGAGGCCGAGGCCTATATCCTGACCAAGGAAGAGGGTGGCCGGCACACGCCGTTCTTCGCCAACTACTTGCCTGCAGTTCATCAACCACGGACGTGACCGGCACCATTGGCCTGCCGGCCGGCACTGGGAGATGGTGATGCCGGGCGACAACCCGGAAGTTCGAGGTCACCCTGATCTCGCCGATCGCCACGGGCGCGAAGAAAAGCCTGCTTCGCCGGCCCGCGAAGGCGGCCGCACCGTTTGGCGCCGGCGTCGTCTCGAAGATCATCGAGTAAATCGCCGAAGGGCAACGCGGCCGGATTCCGTCCGGCTGTGCGCATCAACGACAGCCAGCAGGCGAAGAAATGCATGTCGGATTATCCGCAACTGGCTGAAGGCCTTCGACTACCGCGTGCTCGATGCCAGCACGCTCGGAGATCGCAATGTACGACCGGGCGCGCGGTGGCCGATTCCGCTGCCGAACAAGATCGAGAAATTCACCGTCCTGCGTGGCCCGCATATCGACAAGAAGAGCCGCGAGCGTTCGAACCGACGACAAGGCCTCTTCGATATCGTCGATCCGGACGCCGCAGACCGTGGACGCGCTGATGAAGCTCGACCCGCCGGGCGTGGCGGACGTTGAAATCGGCCTGAGGACTGGGAAAGATGCGTTCCGAGTATTAGCAAAGAAGCTGGGCATGACCCGCTGTTCCTGGAGGACGGGCGGCGGTTCCGGTCACCGTCCTGCACATGGAGAACGTCCAGGTCGTGGCGCAGCGCACCGGCGAGCGTGACGGCTACACCGCCGTGCAGCTCGGCGCCGGCGCGCTGGCAAGGCCAAGCGCACGTCCCAGGCGATGCGCGGCTACTTCGCCGCCGCCAAGGTCGAGCGAAGCGCAAGCTGGCCGAGTTCCGGGTCAGCCCCGAGAACCTGATCGAGGTTGGCGAGAAATCGCTGATCACTATTTCGCCGGCCAGTATGTCGATATCGCCGGCACCTCGATCGGCAAGGGCTTGCCGGCGGCATGAAGCGGCGCACAATTTCGGCGGCTCGCCGTCGCATGGCGTGCGTCGGTCAGCCACCGGTCGCACGGCTCGATCGGCCAGTGCCAGGACCTCGGGCAAGGTGTTCAAGGGCAAGAAGATGGCCGGCCACATGGGCTCGGTCCGCGACCACGCAGCATCCGAGGTCGCGCACCGACGCCGACCGGGCGCCGACGCGGCCGGTAGCGCGGTCCCGGCTCGAAGGGCGCGTATTGGCCACCAGGACGCCGTCAAGAAGGCGACGCCGATAACGTCATCCTGCCTGCCGTGCTGCGTTCCGCCGCCGAGGCCGCGCACGCCGCCGCGCAGAAGGCCGCCGCCGAGGCCGGGTGCCGCCGAGGCCGAGGCGCGCCGCCGCCGAGGCCGAGCAGGCCGCGATCGAGGCCGCCGAGGCCGCGCCGCGCGCCGTCCGAAGGCTCGACCGATGACGCGGCCCTCGGCGCGAGGAGAAATGAAGACCGATGTGATCAAGCTGGTCGTCCGCGTCAGTCGATCGCGCGAGTTCGACGACGCGACCCGCTCGTCCTGCGCGCCGACATCCTGCACCGCGGCAGCGTCGTGCGCTACCAGCTGGCCAAGCGCCGGCGGGGACGCATGCGACGCTCGGCAAGTCGGACGTCAGCTATTCGACCAAGAAGATCTATCGCCAGAAGGGCACCGGCGGCGCCCGCCACGGCTCGCGCAAGGCGCCGACCTTCCGCAAGGGCGGCACCTACAAGGGCCCGACCCCGCGCAGCCACGCGCATGACCTGACGAAGAAGTTCCGCGCCCTCGGCCTGCGCCACGCGCTGTCGGCCAAGGCCGGCGCCGGAAACCTCGTCGTCATCGAGAGCGCCGATCTCGGCGAGGCCAAGACCAAGGCGCTCGCCCAGGCGGTGAAGAACCTCGGCTGGAAGCGGGTGCTGGTGATCGACGGGGCCGAGGTCAATGCGAATTTCGCGCTGGCCGCCCGCAATATCGACGGCATCGACGTGCTGCCGAGCATCGGGGCGAATGTCTATGACATCCTGCGCCGCGACACGCTCGTGCTGACCAAGGCCGGTGTGGAAGCGCTGGAGGCGCGGCTGAAATGAGTGCGAAGCCGGAACATTACGACCTGATCCGCAAGCCGATCATCACCGAGAAGGCGACGATGGCGTCCGAGCATGGCGCCGTCGTGTTCGAGGTGCACATGTCCGCGACCAAGCCGCAGATCAAGGAAGCGGTCGAGACGTTGTTCAATGTCAAGGTCAAGGCGGTGAACACCGTCCTGACCAAGGGCAAGGTGAAGAAGTTCCGCGGCCGCCCCGGCCGCCGCAACGACGTGAAGAAGGCCTATGTCACGCTGGTCGAGGGTAACACCATCGACGTGTCGACCGGCCTCTGAGCGACAAGTAGACCTGAGAGACAAGCGCCCGCGAGGGCGACATAAAAAGCGCCCCTCCGGGGCGACAAGCAAACGGAAGACAGCAAGATGGCGTTGAAATCGTACAAACCTACGACGCCGGGCCAGCGCGGGCTGGTTCTGATCGACCGTTCGGAGCTTTGGAAAGGCCGCCCCGTCAAGTCCCTCACCGAGGGCCTGACCGGACAGGGCGGACGGAACAATACCGGGCGGATCACCATGCGTCGGCGCGGCGGCGGGGCCAAGAGGCTCTACCGCGTGGTGGACTTCAAGCGGCGCAAGTTCGACGTGCCGGCGAAGGTCATCCGCATCGAATACGACCCGAACCGCACCGCCTTCATCGCCCTGATCGGCTATGCCGACGGCGAGCAGGCCTATATCCTGGCGCCGCAGCGCCTCGCGGTCGGCGACAATGTGATCGCCAGCGCCAAGGCCGACATCAAGCCGGGCAATGCCATGCCCTTCACCGCGATGCCGATCGGCACGATCGTGCATAATGTCGAGATGAAGCCGGGCAAGGGCGGCCAGATCGCGCGCGCGGCGGGCACCTATGCCCAGTTCGTCGGCCGCGACGGCGGCTATGCGCAGATCCGCCTCTCCTCGGGCGAGCTGCGCCTCGTGCGGCAGGAATGCATGGCGACGGTCGGCGCGGTCTCGAACCCCGACAATTCGAACCAGAATTTCGGCAAGGCCGGCCGCATGCGGCATCTCGGCTATCGCCCGAAGGTTCGTGGCGTCGTGATGAACCCGATCGACCACCCGCATGGCGGCGGCGAGGGCCGTACCTCGGGCGGCCGGCATCCGGTTTCGCCCTGGGGCAAGCCGACCAAGGGTGCGCGTACGCGGACCAACAAGGCGACCACGAAGTTCATTCTTCGCTCGCGCCACCTGAAGAAGAACAAGCGGTAAGGAGCCCTCATGTCACGCTCTGTCTGGAAAGGCCCCTTCGTCGATTCGTTCGTTCTGAAGAAGGCCGAGAAGGCCCGCGAGTCGGGCCGCAACGAAGTCATCAAGATCTGGTCGCGTCGCTCGACGATCCTGCCGCAGTTCGTCGGCCTGACCTTCGGCGTCTATAACGGCAAGAAGCATATCCCGGTGAATGTCACCGAGGACATGATCGGCCAGAAATTCGGCGAATACAGCCCGACCCGGACCTATTACGGTCACGCGGCCGACAAGAAAGCGAAGCGGAAGTAAGCCATGGGCAAGGAAAAGAACCCCCGCCGCGTCGCGGACAACGAGGCGATGGCGGTCAGCCGGATGCTTCGCACCAGCCCGCAGAAGCTGAATCTCGTCGCCGCGCTGATCCGCAACAAGCCGGTCGACAAGGCGCTGTCGGACCTCACCTTCTCCAAGAAGCGCGTGGCCGAGGACGTGAAGAAGACGCTGCAGTCGGCGATCGCCAATGCCGAGAACAACCATGGTCTCGACGTGGACGAGCTCGTCGTGGCCGAGGCCTTCGTCGGCAAGAACATGGTGCTGAAGCGCGGTCGCCCGCGCGCCCGCGGCCGCTTCGGCAAGATCCTGAAGCCGTTCAGCCAGGTGACGATCAAGGTTCGGCAAGTAGCCGTCGAGGAGCATGCCTGATGGGACAGAAGATCAATCCGATCGGCCTGCGTCTGCAGGTCAACCGCACCTGGGACAGCCGCTGGTTCGCCGACGGCCGCGAATACGGCAAGCTGCTGCATGAGGATCTGGCGATCCGGCAGTATATCAAGAAGAACGCCGCCCAGGCCGGCATCAGCCGCGTGATCATCGAGCGCCCGCACCGCAAGTGCCGGGTGACGATCCACGCCGCCCGTCCCGGCGTCATCATCGGCAAGAAGGGCGCCGATATCGAGACGCTGCGCAAGGCGCTGTCGCAATTCACCACGTCCGAGCTGCATCTGAACATCGTCGAGGTGCGCAAGCCCGAGATCGACGCCGCCCTCGTCGCCGAGAACATCGCGCAGCAGCTGGAGCGGCGCGTGTCGTTCCGCCGGGCGATGAAGCGCGCGGTGCAGAATGCGATGCGCATCGGCGCGCTCGGCATCCGCATCAATGTCGGCGGCCGCCTCGGCGGCGCCGAGATCGCGCGGACGGAATGGTATCGCGAGGGGCGGGTGCCGCTGCATACGCTGCGCGCGGATATCGACTATGCCATCGCCGAGGCCAAGACCGCCTATGGCATCATCGGGATCAAGGTCTGGATCTTCAAGGGCGAGATCCTCGAGCATGATCCGCAGGCCCGCGATCGTCGGCAGGCCGAGTTGCAGGAAGGCGGCGGCATGCGCCCGCAGCGTTCCCGCGACGCACGCTAAGCCCTCGGGAGATACGAGATGCTTTCACCAAAGCGCACCAAGTTCCGCAAGCAGTTCAAGGGCCGCATCCATGGCGACGCCAAGGGCGGCACCGAGATCAGCTTCGGCCATTACGGCCTGAAGGCGACCGAGCCCGACCGGATCACCGCGCGCCAGATCGAGGCCGCGCGCCGGGCGCTCACCCGCCACATGAAGCGCCAGGGCCGGGTCTGGATCCGCGTCTTCCCGGACGTGCCGGTTTCGAAGAAGCCGACCGAGGTCCGCATGGGCAAGGGCAAGGGGTCCGTCGAGTTCTGGGCTGCGAAAGTGAAGCCCGGCCGGGTGATGTTCGAGATCGACGGCGTGGCCGAGGACGTCGCCAAGGAGGCCCTGCGCCTCGCGGCGATGAAGCTGCCGATCAAATGCCGGTTCGTCGCCCGCGAGGACTGGTAATCAAAAAGGCCCCGGGAGACCGGGGCCTTTTCGCTTCTGGGCCTCAGCGATATGTCTCGCGTTCCGCGAGGCGCCGCGGCCCGTCGGGATCGTGGGCGGGCAGCACCACCGTCGGCCGGCTGGTGGCGAAATCGCGGATCCGGGCGAGGGTGGCGCTGGAGACGTCGGGGGCGTTGGTGACGCCGTCGGTCAGTCCGGCCCGCAGGTTTTCCTGTGAGTACGTGGCGTCCCCGGCCAGGAAATAGGTGACGTCGTCGTCCATCACCAGGATCGAGCAATGCCCCGCGACATGTCCGGGCGTCGGCACCATGACGATCCTTCCGTCGGAGGTCAGGGCGTGCGAGGCCGGGAACGGCCCCACCGCCGGCCCGTCCATCTCGACGAGATCCGGCCTCAGCCAGATCGGCCAGCGCCAGGGCAGGCAGCCGGTCATCGTCCCCTTCAGCCCTGTGGAGAGCGCGAAATTCTCGCGCGGGCCGATGATCCGGTTGTGCGGGAAATGGTCGAGACCGCCGGTATGGTCATGGTGAAAATGGGTGAGTACCACCGCCGAGAGATCGCGCGCCGGATCGATCCCCATCGCCGTTAGCCGCGGCCCGACCTCTTCCTCGGGCGCGACCCGGATCGAGACCTGCCGGTAAAAGGGATTGTACCAGGGCAGATAGCCGGGGGCCGAGTTCCGCCAGGTGTCGCCGGTATCGACCAGGAACCGCCCCTCGGGATGCTCGATCAGAAAGCAGAGGATCGGCAGCGGCCCGATCCACTGGCGATCGCGAAAGATATCGAGCTTGCGCCCGATCGCGCCGCGCCCGTCCCGCCCGACGCGTTGCGCCGACTTCATCCGAGCCTTGCCCGTCTCGATCGCCGTAACCCGGATCACGCCCGCCTCCTGAAAACGAATGATCGTTCGTTTTATGCGCCGACCCGTCGCCCTTGTAAAGAACGATCGTTCGTTTTAGGAAAGGGCATGCCAAAGATCTCCAAAGGGCATGCCAAAGATCTCCGACGAGCGGCGCGCGGCGCGGCGCACCCAAATTCTCGAAGGCGCCTGGGCCTGCTTCCAGCGGCAGGGGCTGCATGCGACGACGATGGACGACATCATCCGCGCGTCGGACCTGTCGGCCGGGGCGGTCTATTCCTATTTCCGAAGCAAGGAGGACCTGATCCTCGCCGCCGTCACCACCTCGCTCGGCGATGTTCGCGATCTCGTCGCCCCGATCTTCGAGACGCGGCCGGCGCCGGGCCCGGAAGAGCTCGTGCGCCGGATCACCGCGACGGTGACCGGCTACACGGTGCATGAGACCTACGACCTGCGGCGGATCGCGCTGCTCGGCTGGGCCGAGGCGCAGCGCAACGAGCGGCTGCGCGAGACGATGCAGGGTTTCTACCGCGCCTTCCGCGCGCGGCTGGAGGCGGCCTCGGCCGACTGGCGCGCCGCCGGTCTGGTGGCGGCGGAGGCGCGCGACGCGGATGTGGCGAAGCTGATCCTGTCGGCGATCCTCGGCTTCGTGGTCCAGTCGGCCCTCCTCGGCGACGTCGCCCCCGACGCGGTCGCCGACGGCCTGCGCGCGCTGTCGGGGGACGGACGCGGCTAGCGCGACTTCCCACCGGACGAAATCGTCTGGTGGTCAAGACATCGCGCAAAATCAATACTCTAGCGACCCTGACCCGGCGTGCCGCGCTGCCGGAAATCCCGGGGCGAGGAGCCGGTGGTCCGGAGGAAGGCCCGCGCGAAATTCGCCGGAGCCGAATAGCCGAGCGTGTCGGAAATCTCGGTGATCGAGGCCGCCGTCTCCGTCAGCAGTTCCTTGGCGCGCTGGGCGCGGATGACATTCACCAGCTGGCGAAAGTCCGTCCCGTCCTGATGCAGCGCGCGCTGCAGGCTGCGCGCGCCCATGCCGAGGGTCCGCGCCGTGGTCTCGACCGAAACCGACCCCGAAAGGATCTGCGCCCAGATCTGGGCGATGACCACGCCCCGGAACCGCCGCAGGCTGTCGGGCTCCAGCCGGGCACGGGCAAGCTCGCCCAGCGTGACCAGACGCGCCGGCGGTCGCCGCGCCGCCCGTCGGTCGAGCAGCGCGGTCGATGCATCGAGATCGCCGGCGCGCCGAAGGTCACCGGACAGCCGAACACATCCTCGAAGCCGGTCGCGCTGGCCGGCCGCGGCACATCGAGCTGGACGAGCCGCGGCCGCCAGTCCGCCGGCAGGTACCACCGGAAGAGGCTGAGCAGCACCCCGAGGGTGCCGCTGGCCACATGGACATATCCGGGATGGCCGCGCCCCGCGTTGCGATAGCCGACGCGGACCCCGCTCTCGGTTGCCACCATCTCCATCCGGTCGCCCTGGCTGTGATAGCCGAGCGTCGCGATCGCGCGGCGGATCGCCTCGCCCAGCGTCTCGGCGCCGAGGACATAGGCGCCCCAATCGCCGTATCGGGCCAGCGACAGCTGGGGCGCCATCAGGAGGCCGAGGTCGGCCTCGCCGGCCTGCCGGCCGATCTCGGCGAGAAAGCTCGTCATCGTGGCATGCGGGATGAAACAGTTCTCATCCTCGATCGCCTCGATATCGAGCATGGCGGCGCGGTTCGCCCGCTCCAGCACCCGGTCGCCGAACGCCTCGCGCACCATCGCCGACACGCCGGCCAGCGCCGCGACCGAGACGACCGTCGGAACGCCGCGCGCCACCATGCGCGGCGCCTTGCGCGGGATCGGCGCGAAATGCGTGACGGGTCCGTTCACCATGAAGCCACCGTCCGGTCCCCCGAGCGCAAGGCGAAGCGTCGTTTCTTAGCATGTCGCGGCGCCGACGGAACAGCGGATCCCCCGCCGTCGAATTCCCCCGGATCTTGGCGCGAAATGAATAGCGGGCTTCGTCGCGGACTGCTCTAAACTCGCCGCGCGGGAACCGGAATCGGGGATTACCGCGTCGGAACGGGCGGGTTTTGACCAAAGGGGATAGAAGATGACGCAGGTGGTGTCGCGCATTGCAACGAGCACTCTGGCGCTGATCGTCGGATCCGCCACCCTGGCGGCGGCGCAGGACCGGCACGCCTGGTATGGCGAGACGCATGTCCATACCAGCTGGTCGTTCGACGCCTATATCTTCGGCAACCATGTCACCGGCCCGGCCGAGGCCTACAAATACGCCAAGGGCGAGCCGATCCCGCACCCGCTCGGCTACGACGTCAAGATCACCACGCCGCTCGACTGGATGGGCGTCACCGACCATTCCGAATACGCCGGCGTCGTCCGCCTCTCCAACGACCCGTCCTCGCCGATCAGCAAGCTGCCGATCGCCGCGCAGCTCAAGGTGAAGGACCCGGCCGACATCCAGCGCATCTATCTCTGGCTCGGCACCAGCATGATCGAGATGAAGCCGGTCGAGGCGCTGGTGAAGCCCGAAATCTCCGACACCGTCTGGAAGGCGAACAACGCCGCCGCAGACGCGGCGAACGAGCCGGGGAAGTTCACCGCCTTCTGCTCCTACGAATGGACCTCGAATCCCGACTTCCGCAACATGCACCGCAACGTCTTCTTCAAGGATTGCGCCAAGGTGCCGGACCGGCCGTTCAGCTCGCTCGAGAGCCAGGCGCCGGAAGACCTCTGGGACTGGATGGACAAAGAGCGGGCGGCGGGCAACGAGCTCCTCGCCATCTCGCACAATGCGAACCTCTCCGGCGGCCTCATGTATCCGACCGAGGTTGATTTCAAGGGCCGCCCCATCGACCAGGCCTGGGCCGACTCGCGCGACCGCAACGAGCGGCTGACCGAGATCAAGCAGATCAAGGGCCAGTCCGAGACCCATCCGCTCCTCTCCCCGAACGACGAATTCGCCAATTTCGAGGTGCTGAACTACCTGCTCGGCGACCCGCAGGGCCAGTTCATCACCGTCGCCGGCAGCTATGTGCGACAGGCGCTGAAGGACGGCCTCGCGATGCAGGGCGCCGAGGGCTACAACCCCTACCGCACCGGTTTCGTCGGCGGCTCGGACTCGCATAACACCGCCGTGCCCTACCGGCAGGAGAATTTCTTCGGCGGCCACGCCAGCCTCGACGGCACGGTCAAGGAGCGGATGGGTGGCCACAATTTCGCCGGCCTCGACGTGCGCTTCGAGAATCCCGCCGGCCTGACCGGCATCTGGGCCGAGGAAAATACCCGCGCCTCGCTCTTCGACGCGATGCAGCGCAAGGAAACCTTCGCCACCAGCGGCCCGCATATCCAGATCCGCATGTTCGGCGGCTGGGACTATGCGCCCGACCTGACCAAGGGCGCCGACTGGGTCCAGGCGGCCTATAGCGGCGGCGTGCCGATGGGCGGTGACCTGAAACCGCGCGAGGGCGACAAGGCGCCGACCTTCCTCGTCGAGGCGATCAAGGACCCGACCTCCGGCAATCTCGACC
>JBGAJI010000087.1:0-13172 GCA_044225035.1 Amaricoccus sp.
CCGCGGCGGCCAGGGCGGGACGGCCGGTCGCGGCGCCAAGCATGTCGAGATAGTTCGCGTCGCGGGCGAAAGGCCCCTCGACCAGCACCGGACCATTCGCGCCGAGCAGGTCGAGCGCCTCGGCCGTGGTCAGCGCGAGATAGAAGGCGAGCGCCACCGCTTCCTCGCCCGCGTCCGCGGGACGGGCGGTCCAGCCGCCCCGGCGGCCGCGGAAGGGACCATACGCCGGCTCCACCGCCGGCAGCAGCATCGGGCCGCCGCCGAGCACCCGCTCCCGCGCCCCTTCGTCCGGCGCGAAATCGCGGCCGGCGCGGATGATCTCGTATTCCCGGCCCCCCATGAAGCGCGCCGAGGGCGTCGGCGTGCCGAGCGCGTTGACATTGACCAGCAGGTCGCGCGCCGGATCAAGCGACCGCGGCTCGGCGCCGATCGCCATCGCCACCACCCAGGTTCCGGTGGAGACCACCGCGAAGGGCGGGGGCCAGCGGCGCAGATGCGCGAGCAGCGAGGCGTTGCTGTCATGGATGCCGCAGAGCACCGGCACCTCGGGCGAAAGACCGGTCCGGGCGGCGATTTCCGGCCGGAGCGGCCCCAGAACCTCGCCGGCCCGGCGGAGCGGCGGCAGGCGCGCGCGCCAGCCCATCGCATCGACCAGCGTCGAATAGTCGCCGGCCGCGGGGTTCCAGAGGTCCGTATGGCAGCCGAGCGAGGTCGCCTCCACCGCCGCGACGCCGCTGAGGCGCATGGCCCAATATTCGGGATAGGTGAGGATATGCGCCGTCCGCTCCGCCTCGGGGAATTGCGTGAACAGCCAATGCAGCTGCGCCCCGAGGTTCAGCCCTGACCCGAGCCGCGGCGAGCCGGTCTCGGCGAAGTCCGGGCGGATCGCGTCGTATTCGCCGGTCGGCAACGGATGCTCGTAGTCGAGAATGGGCAGGACCAGCTCGCCCGCCGCGTCCACCAGCGCGGCGGTCGCCCCGTGGGTGGTGATGGCGATCGCCCCGATCGGCCAGGCGGCGCCCAGCTCCCTCAGCGCGTCGAGCAGGAATTGCCAATGGCGTTCGGTGTCGTAGTGGGGAAACGGCCCGTCGCGGCGGACCTCGTTCGATATCCGCCGCTCGCCGACCTCGCGCTCGGCGGCGAGATCGACGATGGCGAGCTTCACATTCGTCTTGCCGAAGTCGATGACGGCGACGTGCGACGGATCCAAGGCGCGGCCCTTCAGCGCCGGATCATGGCGACGAGCTGCGGCGCGGAAATCACGGCGATCAGCAACAGGCCGATGAAGATCGACATGACGATGCCCGGCACATTGAGCAGGCCGAGGCCGAAGGTGACCATGCCCATGATCAGCGCGGCCATCACCACGCCGAAGATCGAGCCGGAGCCGCCGAGGATCGAGACGCCGCCAAGGACGACCATGGTCACCACCTCGAGCTCCATCCCCGCGCCGATCGACGGCCGCGTGGAGCCGAGCCGCGAGGTCAGGCAGATCGAGGCGATCCCGGACAGCAGGCCGGTCAGCAGGAACAGGATCATCTTGATCCGCTCGACCTTGACCCCGGAGAAGCGGGCGGCGGTCGCATTGTTGCCGATGGCATAGACCCGCCGCCCGAAGGTGGTCCGGCCGAGCAGCGCACCGAAGCCGATCGCCAGCGCGGCGAAGAGCACCAGCTCGAACGTGATGACCCAGCCGACATAGCCCTGGCCGAAGAACGCGAAGCCGTCGGGATAGCCGCTGAACGCCCGATCACCGAGCACGATGTAGGAGATGCCGCGAAAGAGGCTCATGGTGCCGATCGTCACCACGATCGACGGCAGGCCGAAGCGGGTGACCAGCGTTCCGTTGAAGAGACCGCAGATCAGGCCGGTGCCGAGCCCGATCGCCACCAGCGCCGGGGTTCCCGCCCCCATCTGCGCCGCGTAGCCCATGGCCGTCGAGGCAAGGGCGACGATGGCGGCGACCGACAGGTCGATCTCGCCCGAGATGATGAGCAAGGCCATGGCAAAGGCGATCATCGCCTTTTCGGTGAAGTTGAAGCTGGCGTCCGACAGGTTCCAGGGGTCGAGGAAATAGGGCGAGGCGAAGGCGTTGGCGGTGAAGATCAGCACCGCCACCAGCACGAGCAGCGCCTCCCACGAGCGCAGGACGCGCTGGCGCGTGGTGGTCAGCCGGTCGGGGATCACCCGGACGGCGCGGGGGGCCATGCTCGCCGTGGTCATGCGCTCGCTCCTTCCGCGGACTTGAGGATGACGCGGCCGTCCCGCCGCTCGGCCCGGGCGTTGAAGGCGACGGCGAGCAGGATCGCGAGGCCGGAGATCGCCATCTGCCAGAAGGGCGAGATGCCGGCGACCGGCAGCGCGTTCTTGATGACGGCGAGAAACAGCGCGCCGAGCACCGCGCCGCCGACCGACCCGATGCCCCCGGCGATCGACACGCCGCCGATGACGCAGGCGGCGATGACATCGAGCTCGAACCCCGCCGCCACCTCGACATAGGCGACGGCGTAGCGGCTGACCCAGAGATAGCCGCAGAGGCCGGCGAGCCCGCCAATCAGCGCGAAGGCGAAGAACCGCGTCCGACCGGGCGAGATCCCCGCGTAGACCGCCGCGTGCTCATTGCCGCCGACGGCGTAGAACGCCCGGCCGAGCGGGGCGCGGGTGAGCAGGATCGCGGCGAGAACCACGGTGACGACGGCGATCCAGGACAACGCCGGCAGGCCGAGAATCATGGTGCGCGGAAAGCCCTTGAAAGCCTCGCTCATCTGGTGGGCATTGACCCAGGCCCCGCTGGCGAAAAGGAAGATCGCACCGCGATAGATCGTCATGGTGCCGAGCGTGACGACGATCGGCGGCAGGCCGAGCTTCCAGACCAGCAGCCCGTTCACCACGCCCAGGGATGTGCCGAGCAGCACCGCGACGGCGATGAGCAGCGGCACCGGCAGGCCGGGCGCGGCGGCGTTCAGCATGGCGACCACCATCCCGGTCAGCGCGACATTGGCCGCGACGGACAGGTCGATGCATTTCGTCAGGATCACCGCCGTCTGGCCGAGCGCCAGGATGATCAGGATCGAACCGTCATTGAAGATCGCGGCGAGATTGCCAGGTGCCGCGAAGCCGCTGAAGCGGGTCTCGACCAGCAGGATCAGCGCCAGGATGGCGGCGGCGAGGATCGCCTCGCGCGAGCGGAGAAAACGGCTCATTGGACTTCCTCATGGGCGAGGCCGGCGGCGGCGCGGACGAGGCGTTCGGGCGTCAGGCCGGCGCGGTCGTAGGTTCCGACCATCCGCCCCTCGCGCATCACGATCACGCGGTCGGACATGCCGAGGATTTCCGGGATCTCGGACGAAACCATGATGACGGCCAGCCCCTGCGCGGCGAGTTCGGCCATGAACTCGTGCACGGCCGCCTTGGACCCGACGTCGATGCCCTTGGTCGGCTCGTCGAGGATGATGACCTTCGGCCGGGTGGCGAGCCACTTGCCGATCACCACCTTCTGCTGGTTGCCGCCCGACAACAGGCCGAGCGGCTGGTCGAGGCTGGCCGCACGCAGCTCCAGCCGCTCGGCATAGGCGCGGGTCAAAGCGAATTCCTCGGCCATGCGCAAAAAGCCGTGGCGCGAGACCTGGGCGAGCGAGGGCAGCGTCATGTTCTGGTAGATCGGCATCGGCCGGATCGCGCCCTGCAGGCCGCGGTCCTCCGGCACATAGACGATGCCGCGGCGGATCGCCTCGGCTGGCGAGCGGATGACCGCGATCTGTCCATCGATCCGGCAGGCGCCCTTGGCAGGCCGGGTAACGCCGAACAGCGATTGCATGAATTCCGACCGACCGGCGCCGACCAGGCCGTAGAAGCCGAGGATCTCGCCCCGGCGCAGGGTGAAGTTGATGTCGGCGAATTCCGTGGGATGCGAATAGCCGGCGACGCGCAGCACTTCGTCGCCGATCACCGGCTGGCGCGTGGGAAAGATGCGGTCCATCTCGCGCCCGACCATCATCGCGACCAGCGAGCGTTCCGTCGCCTCCGCCATCAGGCCGGCGCCGACCAGCCGGCCGTCGCGGAACACGGTGTAGCGGTCGGCGATGCGGAAGATCTCGTCGAACTTGTGGCTGATGAAGAGGATCGCCTTGCCGTCCGCCCGCAACCGCTCGATCAGCTCGTAGAGCTCCTCGATCTCCTTCTGGCTGAGCGCGGCGGTCGGCTCGTCCATGATCACCACCCGCGCGTCGATGGAGAGCGCGCGCGATATGGCGACCAGATGCTTCGAAGCGATGCCGAGCTCGCGCAGGGGCGTCTTCGGATCGACCACCGCCCCGACGCGGCCGAGCAGCGCCGCCGCCTCCTCGTTCATCCGCCGCCAGTCGATGAGGCCGAAGCGGCCGCGCGGCGCATGGCCGAGGAAGATGTTCTCCGCCACCGTCAGCTCGTCGAACAGCACCGTTTCCTGATGGATCGCGGTGACGCCCGCCCGCGCCGCGTCGATCGCCTCCGGGAAGCACGCCGGTGCGCCGCCGACGGTGATCTCGCCCTCGTCGGGCTGATAGATGCCGGTCAGGATCTTGACGATGGTGGACTTGCCCGCGCCGTTCTCGCCGACGAGCGCGGTCACCTGGCCCGGATAGAGGTCGAGATCGACACCGGCCAGCGCCTGGACCCCGGGAAAGGATTTCGCGACGCCGCGCAGCGACAGGATCGGCCTCGCGGCCAGATCCGGGTCGGCTGACGCGGGCGCGACCGCGCCGCGCGGCGGTTGAAACGCATGCATGGGAAATCCTCTGGGAAGTCGTCGTCCCGGGCCGATGCCCGGGACTCGCCTCTCTGCGCCGAGGCCCGCCCAGGGCCTCGCGAAGGGTCGGACGATCAGAAGATCGACTTGAACTCGGCGATGTTGGACTTGTCGTATTTGAATGGCGTCGCCATCGCCGCCGAGTAGGTATCGTCGAGCTGCGCGGTGCCGAGCCGGCCCATCGGGATTTCGGCGCCGGGCTTCGCCACCGCCTTGTCGGTGGCCAGCTCGTAGGCGATGGTCGCCGCCGCGTAGCCGAGATCGACCGGGTTCCAGATCGCGAAGCTCTTCGAAGCGCCGCTCTCGATCGCGCCCGCCATCTCCGAGGGCAGGCCGAGGCCGGTCACATTGACCTTGCCGATCTTGCCCGCGTCCGAAACCGCCTGCGCCGCCGCGACGATGCCGACGCTGGTCGGCGCGATGATCGCGTCGAGGTCGGGATAGGTCTGCAACAGGCCCTGCGTCTCGCGGTAGGACTTGTCGGCGAGATCGTCGCCATAGACCGTCGCCACGACCTTGATGTTCGGATATTCGGGCATGACCTTGTTCATCTCCGCGATCCATTCATTCTGGTTCGTGGAGGTGGAGGTCGCCGAGAGCACCGCGACTTCGCCACCCTCGGGCATCTCGTCGGCGGCGAGCTTGATGATCGTCTGGCCGATCAGCGGCGAGGACGACGGCGCGAGATGCATCTCGCGGCCCTCGGGCGCGACGCCGGAATCCCAGGAAATCACCGTGATGCCGCGATCCATCGCCTTCTTCAGCGCCGGCACGACGGCGTCGGGATCGTTGGCGGAAATGGCGATGGCATCGACCTTCTGCGCGATCAGCGCGTTGATCACCTCGATCTGGCCCTCGGCGGTGGTCGAGGTCGGGCCGGTGTAGATGATCTCCATGTTGCCGATCTCTTTCGCGGCCTCCTCGGCGCCGCGCGCGGCCGCCTCGAAGAAGCCGTTGCCGAGCGATTTCGCCACGATGGCCACCTTGACCGGATCGGCCATCGCCGCCGTCGAGGCGAGAAGCGCCGCGACGAGCGTCGCGCCGGTGAAGAATCTGTTCATTGAAAGCCTCCCGTTGTTTGGTCGTCAGGGGCGCCCGGTTGTCCAGGCGCTTGTTCTTTGTTCAGGCGCTCGCCGTGCCGGTACCGTCCTCTTGCTTGGCCGCGCCGGACGGCGCGACGATCAGCCTGACCCCCGCCTCGTCGAGCATGGCGGCGTGGCGATCCTCCAGCCCGTCGTCGGTGATCACCGTCTGGATCCGCGACAGCGGGCAGAGGATCAGCGCCGAGCGCTTGGTGAATTTCGAGGAATCGACCAGCAGCACGACTTCGTCGGCCTGGCCGATCAGTTTCTCCTCCGCCTGGATGATCAGCGGATCCGCCTCCATCACCCCGAGCGGCGCGACGCCCTGCGCGCCCATGAACATCCGCCGCGCATAGAAATTGCGGGTGACGTCGTTCTCGAAGGGCGACAGCACGATGTTCTGCTCGCGGTAGATCGTTCCGCCCGACAACATCACGACATTGCGCGAATGGTGCAGCAGATGCTCGGCGATCGGAAAGGAATTGGTGAAGACCTGCAGCCGGCGCGTGGCCATCGGATGCACCATCTGAAAGGTCGTGGTGCCGCCGTTGATGATGATCGCGTCGCCATCCTCGCAGAGATCGACGGCGGCGCGGGCGATCGCGCGTTTCTGCGCGATATTGATCGAAGCATTGAGCGCGAAGGGCCGCCCGGTCAGGCTGGTCACCGGCATCGGCGCGATCGCCTCCGCCCCGCCCCGCACCCGGCGCAGCTTTTTCTTCAGATGCAGCGTGGCGATGTCGCGGCGGGTGGTCGCCTCCGAACTGTCGGTCAGTTCGACGAGCTCTGAAACCGACACGAAGGGCTTCGCCTGAACGGCGGATAGAATGACCCTGTGGCGCTCGGTTTCGTGCATCTTTGTCTCCCTCGCCGCCGACCTTGGCGATATTTCGGCTGTCCGTCAATCAGAAAAAATCAAAACCAATCTTTCGCAGTCGCAACATGAAAGATCATGATCGTTTCTGATTGACTTGAGGCCCGGCCTGCGCGAAAGGAGATCAGGCCCCGGGTCCGCGAACAGGGGTGCGCGCAGAGAGGGATGCCAGATGCTGGACAAGTCGCCGGAGCTTCGGATTCACAACGTCTGGGACGACGCCGTCGCCGCGCGGATGAGCGAGCCGGAAAAGCTGCTCTATCGCTCGAACCTCCTCGGCTCGGACAAGCGCGTGACGAATTACGGCGGCGGCAATACCTCGGCCAAGGTCGCGGCGACCGATCCGCTGACCGGCGCGGCGGTCGAGGTGCTGTGGGTCAAGGGCTCGGGCGGCGACATCGGCTCGATGAAGCTCGACGGGTTTTCCACGCTCTACATGGACAAGCTGCGCGCGCTGAAGGGCAAGTATCGCGGCGTCGCGCATGAGGACGAGATGGTCGGCTACCTGCCGCACTGCACCTTCGACCTCAATCCGCGCGCCGCCTCGATCGACACGCCGCTGCACGCCTATGTGCCGCGCGCCCATGTCGATCACGTCCATTCCGACGCGATCATCGCCATCGCGGCCTCGAAGAACTCGCGCGAGCTGACCGCGGAGATCTTTGGCGGAACCATCGGCTGGCTGCCCTGGAAGAAGCCGGGCTACGAACTCGGCCTCTGGCTGGAGCAGCTGGCGACGGAGAACCCGGGCCTGCGCGGCGCGGTGCTGGAGAGCCATGGGCTCTTCACCTGGGCCGACGATGCCAAGTCCTGCTACGAGACGACGCTCGAGATCATCAATACCGCCGCCGAATGGCTGGCGGAGCGGACGGCCGACGTGCCGGCCTTCGGCGGTCCGAAGGTCCCGCCGCTGCCGGCCGCGGAACGCCGGGCGGTGGCGGCGCGGCTGATGCCGGTGATCCGCGGCCTCATCTCGAAGGAGCGCCACAAGGTCGGGCATTTCGACGATCAGGACGCGGTTCTGGACTTCGTCGGGTCCCACGCCCTCGTGGACCTCGCGCCGCTCGGCACCTCCTGCCCCGACCATTTCCTGCGCACCAAGATCCGGCCGCTGGTGGTGGAATTCGACCCGTCGAGCCCGGATATCGAGGCGACGCTCGCCAGCCTGCCGGCGGCGATCGCCGCCTATCGCGAGGATTACGCCGCCTACTACGACCGCTGCCGCAGGTCCGACAGCCCGGCGATTCGCGACCCGAACGCCGTCGTCTATCTCGTCCCCGGTGTCGGGATGCTGACCTTCGCGCTCGACAAGGCCACCGCGCGGATCTCGGGCGAGTTCTATGTCAATGCGATCAACGTGATGCGCGGCGCCTCGGCGGTGTCCGAATATCAGGGCCTGCCGGAGCAGGAAGCGTTCGACATCGAATACTGGCTGCTCGAGGAAGCCAAGCTGCAGCGCATGCCGAAGCCGAAGTCGCTCGCCGGGCGGGTGGCGGTCATCACCGGCGCCGCCGGCGGGATCGGCGCGGCGACGGCGGAGCGCTATCTGGCGGAAGGCGCCTGTGTGATGCTGGCCGATATCGATGCGACGGCGGTGGAAGAGGTGCGCGCGGGCTTTGCCAAGCGCCATGGCGCGGACGTGGTGCGCGCGGTGGTGGCGAATGTCACCGACGAGGCGGCGGTCGCCGCCGCCTATGACGCGCTGGCGGTGGAGTTCGGCGGGGTCGATATCGTCGTCTCCAACGCCGGCATCGCCTCGTCCGCGCCGGTCGAGGAAACGACGCTCGACCTCTGGAACCGCAATATCGGCATTCTCGCGACCGGCTATTTCCTGGTCAGCCGCGAGGCCTTCAAGCTGCTGCGGCGGCAGGGGATCGGCGGGTCGATCGTTTATGTCGCCTCGAAGAACGGCCTCGCCGCCTCGCCGAACGCGTCGGCCTATTGCACGGCCAAGGCGGCCGAGATCCATCTCGCCCGCTGCCTCGCGCTGGAAGGCGCGGAGGCGGGCATCCGGGTGAACGTGGTGAACCCCGACGCGGTGCTGCGCGGCTCGCGGATCTGGGAGGGCGACTGGCTCGACCAGCGCGCCTCCACCTACAAGACCGACAAGGAGGGGCTGGAGGAAATGTACCGCCAGCGCAGCCTCCTGAAGCGCTCGGTCCTGCCCGAGGACATCGCCGAGGCCAACTATTTCTTCGCCTCCGACGCCTCGGCGAAATCGACCGGCAACATCGTCAATGTCGACGCCGGCAACGTCCAGTCCTTCACCCGCTGACGGCGGCCAACGAAAACGGCGCACGCCGGGGAGGAAACAATGCTCGACAACGGGATCATCCTGGAAGCGAACGACGCGGCCGAGGCCACGGTGCGCGCCGACTACGACCGGCTCGGCGAGCAGCTCGACCGCCGCGGCGTCGCGATCGGCGAGGTGGCGCGCAAGGTCGCGGCCTTCGCCGTCGCGGTGCCGAGCTGGGGCGTGGGCAGCGGCGGCACCCGCTTCGCCCGCTTCCCCGGCGGGGGCGAGCCGCGCGACATCTTCGACAAGCTCGACGATTGCGGCGTGATCCAGCAGCTGACCGGCGCCACGCCCACCGTCTCGCTGCATATCCCCTGGGACATCGCGCCGGCCGCGGAGCTGAGTGCCAAGGCGGCGGAATGGGGCCTCGGCTTCGATGCGATGAATTCGAACACCTTCCAGGACAGCCCGGGCCAGGCGCTCAGCTACAAGTTCGGCTCGCTCAGCCACACCGACAAGGCGGTGCGCGATCAGGCGGTGGCCCACAACATCGCCTGCGTCGCGCTCGGCCGGGACCTCGGGGCCAAGGCGCTGACCATCTGGATCGGCGACGGGTCGAACTTTCCGGGGCAGGCGCATTTCGGGCGGCAGTTCGAGCGCTACCTCGCCTCTGCGGCCGAGATCTACGCCGCCCTGCCGGAGGACTGGACGCTCTTCACCGAGCACAAGATGTACGAGCCGGCCTTCTATTCGACGGTGGTCGCCGACTGGGGCAGCAACCTTCTCATCGCCCAGACGCTCGGCGACCGGGCGAAATGCCTCGTCGATCTCGGCCATCACGCGCCGAACACCAATATCGAGATGATCGTCGCCAGGCTGATCCATGCCGGCAAGCTCGGCGGCTTCCATTTCAACGATTCGAAATACGGTGACGACGATCTCGATTCGGGCTCGATCGACCCGTATCGCCTGTTCCTCGTGTTCAACGAACTGGTCGGGATCGAAGGCGCGGCGCCGGCCTACATGATCGACCAGAGCCACAATGTGACCGATCCGATCGAGAGCCTGATGAATTCGGCGATGGAGATCCAGCGCGCCTATGCCCAGGCGCTGCTGGTCGACCGGGCCGCGCTCGACGCGTTCCAGGAGGCGAACGACGCGCTGATGGCCTCGGAGACGCTGAAGGTCGCGTTCCGCACCGATGTCACGCCGCTCCTCGCCCAGGTCCGGCTCGACAAGGGCGCCGCGGCCGATCCGATCGCCGCCTATCGCGCCAGCGGCTACCGCGCCCGGATCACCGCCGCCCGGCCCGCGAAGACGGGCGGATCGGGCGGCATCGTCTGAAGGGGATCGGACGACCGATCCCCCCGTGTTCTCAGATCAGCTTGCCCATGGCGACGGCGGTGTCGGCCATGCGGTTCGAGAAGCCCCATTCGTTGTCGTACCAGGTGAGGATGCGGACCATGGTCCCGTCCATCACCTTGGTCTGGTCCATGTGGAAGACCGACGAATGCGGGTCGTGGTTGAAGTCGGACGAGACGTTCGGCTCGTCGGTGTAGCCGAGGATGCCCTTCAGTTCGCCATCCGCCGCCGACTTGATCGCCGCGTTGATCTCGTCCTTCGTCGTCGCCTTCTTGGCGATGAAGACGAGATCGACGACCGACACGTTCGGCGTCGGGACGCGGATCGCCACGCCGTCGAGCTTGCCGTTGAGCTGCGGCAGGACGAGGCCAACCGCCTTGGCCGCGCCGGTCGAGGTCGGGATCATCGAGAGCGCCGCGGCGCGGGCCCGGTAGAGATCCTTGTGCATCGTGTCGAGCGTCGGCTGGTCGCCGGTATAGCTGTGGATCGTCGTCATGAAGCCCTTCTCGATGCCGACGGTCTTGTCGAGCACATAGGCGACGGGCGACAGGCAGTTGGTGGTGCAGGAGGCGTTGGAGACGACGAGATCGTCCTTGGTCAGCGTCTTGTCGTTCACGCCGAAGACGATGGTCTTGTCGGCGCCGCCCGACGGCGCGGAGACGAGCACGCGCTTGGAGCCATTCTCCAGGTGGATCTTCGCCTTTTCCTTGTCGGTGAAGATGCCGGTGCATTCCATCGCGATGTCGACGTCGCCCCAGGGCAGTTCGGCCGGGTTGCGGACGGCGGTCACCTTGATCGGGCCGCGGCCGACGTCGATCGTATCGCCGGAGACGGTGACGGTGCCGGGAAAACGGCCATGCACGCTGTCATAGCGCACCAGATGGGCGTTGGTCTCGACGGGTCCGAGGTCGTTGATCGCGATCACCTCGATATCGGTACGCCCCGATTCGATGATGGCGCGCAGCACGTTGCGCCCGATGCGCCCGAAACCGTTGATTGCAACCTTGACCGTCATTTTCATATCCCTCGATTCAGGCCGGTATTCAGGCCTGTGTGACCAGCGTTCGTCGTACCGCGTCGCGCCAACCCGCGTACATTTCCTCGCGCCGCTCCGCGGGCATCGTCGGCTCGAACCGCCGGTCAAGAGCCCAGGAGCGCGCAAATTCGGCGGCACCCGGATACAGGCCCGCGCGCATTCCCGCAAGCCATGCCGCCCCGAGGGCGGTGGTTTCGCGGACACGGGGGCGATCGACCGGCGCGCCGAGAATGTCAGCGAGGCATTGCATGGTCCAGTCCGAGGCGCTCATTCCCCCATCGACGCGCAGCACGGTTCCGCCCGCCGCGCCCCAGTCGGCGCGCATCGCCTCGACGAGGTCGCGGGTCTGAAAGGCGACGCTCTCCAGCGCGGCGCGGGCGAATTCCGCCGGGCCGGAGCCGCGGGTGAGGCCGAAGATCGCGCCGCGGCATTCGGCGTCCCAATAGGGCGCGCCGAGGCCGGTGAAGGCCGGCACCAGATAGAGCCGCTGGTTCGGGTCGGCGCGTTCGGCCAGGCCTTGGGTCTCCGACGCGGCGCGGATGATGCCGAGCCCGTCGCGCAGCCATTGCACCACGGCGCCGGCGACGAAGATCGAGCCTTCCAGCGCGTATGTCGGCTTGCCGTCCAGCTGATAGGCGATGGTGCCGAGCAGCCGGTGCCGGCTCTCGACCAGCCGGTCGCCGGTATTGAGCAGGGCGAAGCAGCCGGTGCCATAGGTCGATTTCAGCATGCCGGGCTGGAAGCAGGCCTGTCCCACCGTCGCCGCCTGCTGGTCCCCGGCGACGCCGAGGATCGGGACCGCGCCGCCGAAAAGGTCAGGGCCGCGCGTCGCCGAACTCCGCCGCGCAGTCTCGGACCTCCGGCAGCATGGCGAGCGGTATGCCGAGCAGCCCGCAGATCTCGGCGTCCCACGCCCCCTCGCGGATATTGTAGAGCAGGGTGCGCGCCGCGTTGGTCGCGTCCGTCGCATGGGTCGCGCCGCCGGTCAGCTTCCAGATGAGATAGCAATCGACCGTGCCGAACAGGAGCTCGCCCTTCAGCGCCCGCGCCCGCGCGCCCTCGACATTGTCGAGCAGCCAGCTGAGCTTCGTCCCCGAGAAATAGGGGTCGAGCAGCAGGCCGGTCTTGCGCGTTATCATGGTCCCGCCAGAGGACGATGCCAGGGATCGGCTCGCCGGTCCGCCGGTCCCAGACCAGCGTCGTTTCGCGCTGGTTGGTGATGCCGATGGCGGCGATCGCCTCCGGACCGAGGCCGGCCCGCTCGATCGCGCCCCGGCAAACGGCGGCGGTGCTGGACCAGATATCGGCCGGATCATGCTCGACCCAGCCGGAATTGGGGAAGATCTGCGGAAATTCCTCCTGCGCCGCCGCGACGACGTTCAGGCCCTCGTCGAAGATGATCGCACGGCTCGAGGTCGCCCCGATCGATGGCGAGCACATGGCCCATCCCCGTCCCTCCCGGCGCCCCGTTTCGCACGGGGTCTTCCGGGCGCAGGGGGCATCGGCCCGCGCCCCCGTCAAGCGGGGGTGTCAGTTTGCGCAGAGCGGTCGCCACCATCGGCCCCTGGTGCGGTGGTTCGCGCCTTCCGCGCCGGCACCTTGCCGACCTGCCGGCGGCAGGTCGCGCCGGCGCGCGCCCGTAGCAAGCTTGCGTAGGTGTTCAGTCCCGGAGGTGATGGCGTATCGTTCCTTCTGCCGTCACGTCCGGGAGGAGCTATGGGCCAGATACTTCACGGAAGCGCCGCGACCACGCACGCCGTCCGAGCTGCGATACAGCGATCGGCGGCTTCGATCGC
>JBGAJI010000088.1:0-13070 GCA_044225035.1 Amaricoccus sp.
CCGGGCCGTTGCCCGAAGCGCGTGAGCGCGCAGGGCAAGGGGCTATCCTCTTGGGATAACGGCGCTAATCCGTCCGCGCCTGCCTGGCTGGTGCGTCGCAGACGCGCCTGCCGGGGGCAGGCAGGCGCCGACGGATTTGTCGACGGCCAAATCCGTCGAGATTAGGCAGGTGCGGCGCGTTGCCCCCGAGGCCAGCGAAAAGTCAAGGCCAAGGACCCCCGGCTCCAGCTTGCCAGCTTGCCAGCCCGCCGACCGCGGCGCTAGTCTCCCCTCGACGCACGAGCGGCGCGAGAGATGGGAGGAAATCATGGATCCGAAACGGACCGCCGTCGTTCTGATCGAGTTTCAGAACGATTTCACCAGCCAGGGCGGCACCTTGCACGAAGCGGTGCGGCCGGTGATGGAGAGCACGGACATGCTCGCCAACACGCTCGAAACGGTCCGCGAGGCGCGGGCACTGGGGGCGCTGATCCTGCACGCCCCGATCACCTTCGCCGAGGGCTACCACGAGCTCAGCGCCGAGCCCTACGGCATCCTCAAGGGCGTCGTCGACAGCAAGTCCTTCGTCAAGGGCGGCTGGGGCGCCGCGATCGTCGATGCGCTCACCCCCCAGCCGGGCGATATCCTGGTCGAAGGCAAGCGCGGGCTCGACGGCTTCGCCAGCACCAATCTCGATTTCATCCTGCGCGGCCGGGGCATCACCGACGTCGCGCTGGCCGGGTTCCTGACCAATTGCTGCGTCGAATCGACCATGCGCACCGCCTATGAGAAGGGCTACCGCGTGGTGACCCTAACCGACTGCACCGCCGCGACCAGCGAGGAAGAACAGCGGCTGGCCGTCGAGAAGAACTACCCGATGTTCTCGCGCCCGCTCACCCACCAGGCGTTCCTCGCCGAACTCGGCGGCGCGCAGGAGGCCGGCAAGGCCGCGTGATCCGGGGTGCGCGCGGCGGGCTCGCCCGCCGCCAACTCACCTCGGACCGCCCTCAGGCGAAAAGCTCGTGGCAGGCCTCCAGCACATCCGCCATTGTATATATCGTCTGAACTGATGCCGCCTAAGATTTTACCCGGGACGTTTCGGAAAACGTCCGCTAGAAAATTTGCGGTTCTTATATCTTTTTCTGATCTAATTTCATGAAGAATAATATTTAACACCTGAAGGAGCAACTGGTAACTATGTTCTGACATTAATCTAGTCCTCCCATACAGCCATCGACGCTCCCTAATACAAAACGTTAATCGGAATCGTATATCTCGGCGCCCCTACGCTTTGCTTCTTGGTACGGCCGTTTTAGAGGTGCCGTCCATCAAGTCGTCCTGATCCTCGAATATGCGCCCACCACCGACGCTTCGAATGGTCATCCGAGGCGTCGGCCGGTTCTTATCTCGGCACCGTCGCTTTCGGAGCTCCCTCAGGCGAAAAGCTCGTGGCAGGTTTCCAGCGCATCCACCAGCGCATCGACCTCGCCCCGCGTGTTGTAAAGCGCGAAGGATGCCCGGCAGGTCGCTGAAACGCCGAGATGCGCCATCAGGGGCTGGGCGCAATGGTGGCCGGCCCGCACCGCGACGCCCTTGCGGTCGACGATCGTCGAAATGTCATGCGGATGCGCGCCCCCCGTCAGGGTGAAGGAAAAGATCGCCCCCTTGCCCGGCGCCGTCCCCTGCAGGTTGAGCCAGTTCAGGCCCGACAGCCGGTCGGTCGCATAGTCGCGCAGGTCATGCTCATGCGCCGCGATGCTATCGAGGCCGAGCCCCGTCATATAATCGAGCGCCACACCGAGGCCGACCATCGGCACGATGGCCGGCGTGCCCGCCTCGAACTTGTGCGGCGGCTCGTTGTAGGTGACGTGATCCTTCGTCACCTCGCGGATCATGTCGCCGCCGCCGAGGAACGGGCGCATCTCGGCCAAGCGCTCGCGACGGACATAAAGCGCACCGCTGCCGGTCGGTCCATAGAGCTTGTGGCCGGTGACAGCGTAGAAATCGCAGCCGAGATCCCCTACGTCGACCGGCATATGCACCGCCGCCTGGCTGCCATCGACCAGCACCGGCACGCCGAGCGCGGCGGCGCCGGCGCAAATCGCCTTCACATCGACCACGGTGCCGAGCACGTTCGACATATGCGTGATCGCGACCAGCTTTGTCCGCGGCCCGATCGCGTCGATCACCGCCTGCGGGTCGAGCGACCCGTCCGGCGCGGTATCCACCCATTTCAGCACAACGCCCTGCCGCTCGCGCAGGAAATGCCAGGGCACGATATTCGCGTGATGCTCCATGACGCTCAGCACGATCTCGTCGCCGGCTTCGAGACGGGGCGCCGCCCAGGCGTAGGAGACGAGATTGATCCCCATGGTCGAGCCCGAGGTGAACAGGATCTCGTCCTCATGCGCCGCGCCGAGGAAGCGCCGGATCGTTCCGCGCACCGCCTCGTAGCGGTCGGTCGCCTGGTTCGAGAGGTAGTGCAGGCCGCGATGCACGTTGGCATAGCCGTCCTCGTACATCCCGGCCATCGCCTCGATCACCGCCCGCGGCTTTTGCGCCGAGGCGCCGTTGTCGAGATAGACCAGCGGCCGGCCATGCACCTGGCGGCCGAGGATCGGAAAATCGCGGCGGACCGCCTCGACGTCGTACATCAGCCCGCCCCGTTCGGTGTGAGTCCGAGAATGGCGAGGATCATGGCCACGCCGATGAAGAGCACGATCGAGGTGAGGATGACGCCGCCGAGCACCATCACCGGATTGTCGAACCCGTGCAGCTCGGTCACGAAATTGGCGAAGGCCCACAGCCCCCAGATCACCGCGACGAAGGCGACCGGCGCCGCCAGCGGCGGCAGCGCCAGCAGCATCAGGAGCTGTGCCATCTGCGGCACCAGCATCACGGCGTTGAGCCAGATGATCAGGGTCAGCGCGCCTCCGAACGTTCCCGTCCCGCCGAACAAAGCCCCGATGCGATAGGTGAGCACGGCGATCACCCCGAGCAGCGCGAATTCGACCAGCGCGCCGATCAGCGGCGTCGACAGCATCCACATCGCCACGCCGTCCACCACGCCGCCGCTGACCCGCATCGCGGCGTAGGCGAGCAGGATGCCGACGCAGGTCACGACCACCGCGAGTTGCAGAAGCTCATGGGATCCAAAGCGCAAGGCGAGAACCCCGCGCGCCGCGGCTCTCGGGCGCAGGAAGCTCTCCTTGACGAGTTCCGCCCAGTTCGGGGTCATCCCTGCCTCCATGCGCGCGACCGTCCTCAGCCCGTAACCGGCGCGCCGCGCAGGAGCAAGCTCAGCGACACGGAAACCCCGGCGAGCAGCAGGCAGAGCACCAAAGCCACGCGGCCGGTCGCGGCGAAGCCCTCGGCCTCGGCGAAGCTGGCGGCGAAAAGCCACAGCCAGAAGGCCGTGGCGGCGTAGCCGAGCAGCCGCCCGAGCACCGGTTCCCCGAACACCGCCGCGCCGACCAGCCCGGCGAGCGTGACGGCCAGCGCCAGCGGCCCGGCGAGCAGCAGGCCGCGGATCACCGCCGCCCGCGCGCCGAAGAATCCACCGGTCCCGCCGAACACCCGCGCGACCAGATGCGCCAGCGCCGAAATCCCATAGACGAGCAGCGGCGCGATGAAGAGATAGCCGAAGAGATGCGCCGCGACCGCGCCGGCCAGCGGCTGTTCGATATCGAGCGCCCGCGCGGCGCGCACCGCGTTCGGCAGGCTCGCGACGAATCCCATGGCGCAGGCCGCGAACAGCCAGGCCAGCAGCCGCGCGTCGGTCAGCCCCCCGGCGAGCGCCCGCGCCATCGCGCCGCGCGGATCGCGATAGGCGCGGACGACGCCCGCGACGAGGCCGGCGTCCGCCATGGGATCAGAGCCGGCCGCGGCGCGCCAGCCAGCCGGCGAGGCGCGCCCGGACATCGTCGGCGAGGCCACCGTCCTCGATCTCCGCGATCGCCTCGTCGAGGAAGGCGAGCACCAAGAGCCCCTCCGCCTCGGCCCGCGAGATGCCGCGCGAGGTGAGATAGAAGAGCGAGGTCGGATCCACCGCGCCGCAGGTCGAGCCGTGGCTGCAGATCACATCGTCGGCGTAGATTTCGAGCTCGGGCTTGGCCAGGAACTGGCTGTCCTCGTCGAGCAGCAGGCCCTGGCTGATCTGATAGCCGTCGGTCTTCTGCGCGGCGGGCTTGACCAGGATCTTGCCCTGGAACACCCCGACCGCCCCGTCGCGCAGCACCTTCTTGAACACCTGCCGGCTTTCGCAGCGTTCGGCGCCATGGGTGATGAAGACGGTGTCGTCGTTGTGGAAATCGCCCTCGCCGACACAGGCGCCCGCCACCCGGGCATGGGCGTCGTCGCCGGTGAACTCGATCACGCATTCATTGCGGGTCAGCCGGCCGTTCATCGCCAGCGTGAAGGACTTGAAGCTCGACCGCGCGCCGAGCCGCGCGAAGATCGCGGTCGCGGCGCGCCGCTCGTGGTCGCGGCCCTGGGTGCGGACATGATGGAACGCCGCGTCGTCGGCGATCTCCACCTCCAGCACGGTATTCAGCCGCGCCGCGCCCGCGCCGGTTTCGAGCAGCGTCAGGTCCGCGCCCGCCTCCAGCCGGATCACATGGCGCACCATCGCGTCGGCCCGCGGATTCTCGCGCAGATAGACAAGGCGCAGCGGCGCGGCGGCGGCGCCCGTGACCCGGATCACCAACCCTTGCGTCGCGCGCGCGGTATTGAGCGCGGCGAACGGCCGATCGACCGGATGCTGCCCCTTCGCCTCCAGCACGCCGAGCACGTCGCGGGCCCAATGGATATCGGTGGCGAGCGCGGCGCCCAGCGCCTGGACCTCGACGCCCGCCACGTCCAGCGCGTCGGACCGCTCCGGCGCGAAGACGCCATCGACGAAGACCAGCCGCGGCCCCGCGGCCTCGGCGAAGGCTTCATCCGCCGACAGCACCGCCGCCTCCGGCGCCGCCTCGGCCGTCAGGCTGGTCGGGTCGGTGAAGCGCCAATATTCGTCCCGCCGGATCGGCGCGCCCATGTCGAGGAACCGCCGCGTCGCCCGCGCCCGCGCCGCCGACGCCCAGGCGGCTTCTCCCGCCGGTTCCGGCCAGACCGCGAGCAGAGCGGCGCTCGCGTCCGTCTTTCGTACCGCGACCGCCATCTCAGGCCACGGACTTCAGGATGTCGGCATAGCCGTTGTTCTCGACTTCGAGCGCCAGCTCCGGGCCGCCGCTTTGCACGATGCGCCCGTCCGCCATGATATGCACCACGTCCGGGCGGATGTGATCGAGCAGCCGCTGGTAATGCGTGATGACAAGGAAGGCCCGGTCGGGCGAGCGCAGCGCGTTCACCCCCTCCGCCACCAGCTTCATCGCATCGACGTCGAGCCCGGAATCGGTCTCGTCGAGGATGCACATCCGGGGTTCGAGCACGTCCATCTGCAGGATTTCGTTGCGCTTCTTTTCGCCGCCGGAAAAGCCGACATTCACCGGGCGCTTCAGCATCTCGGCGTCGATGTTCAAGGTCTTCGCCTTTTCGCGGATCAGCCGCAGAAAGTCGGCGGCGTTCACCTCCGGCTCGCCGCGCGCCTTGCGCTGCGCGTTCAGCGCGGTGCGCAGGAAGGTCATGTTGCCGACGCCCGGAATCTCGACCGGATATTGAAAGGCGAGGAACAGCCCGGCCGCCGCCCGCTCCTCCGGCTCGTGGTCGAGCAGGTCGAAATCGCCGAGCATGGCGGTGCCCTCGGTGACCTCGTAGCCGTCGCGGCCCGCCAGCACATAGGACAGCGTGGACTTGCCCGAGCCATTCGGCCCCATGATCGCATGAACCTCGCCCGCCGGCACTTCCAGCGTGACGCCCTTCAGGATCGCCTTGCCCTCTTCTTCCAGACGGGCATGAAGATTGTCGATTTTCAGCATTATATCTCTCGGTTTCCGGCCAGCGCGCGGCGGCCGCCTATGTCGGTTCAGCCCGCGTTGGCGCGGTCGAGATGGCCGGCGATCCAGGTCGCCAGCGGCAGCCAGATCAGAAGCGTGATCGCCCATGTCACCGGGTTCGGCGCAGAGGTCAGCGCGTTGAACCAGATGCCGAGCGCGCCGGCGAACGGCAGCGCGACGAGCCCGCCGATCGCCCGATCTTCAAGGCCGACGCGCAAACCCCGGCGCAGATCCTCGCCCAGGTGGTCGCGAATGTCCTTCACGCCCATCGGCCTACCCCTCGTGACGATCGAGCCGCCGCTCGATACGCTCCAGGCGCAGCTGGATCGCCTCGACGTCGCTGACCGTTTTCAACTCATGCGACACGAAGGCGCCCATATGCTGCTTCATCGCCGTCATTTCGGACCGAATCCCGCCCATGTCCTGCCGCATCAGCGTGAACTCGGCTTGCATCCGCTTCAGGATCTCAAGGACCAGACTCTCCGTTTCCCCGGTCATTACCCCACCGACCCTTCAAGGCTGATCGCCACCAGCTTCTGCGCCTCCATGGCGAATTCCATCGGCAGGGCCTGCAGAACCTCGCGGCAGAAGCCGTTGACGACGAGCGCCACCGCCTCCTCCTCGTCCATGCCGCGCTGGCGGCAATAGAACAGCTGATCCTCGTCCACCTTCGAGGTGGTCGCCTCGTGCTCCACGCGCGAGGAATTGTTCTTCACCTCGATATAGGGCACGGTATGAGCGCCGCAGGTGCCGCCGATCAGCAGGCTGTCGCACTGGGTATAGTTGCGGCTGTTCTTCGCCTTGGGATGCATCGAGACGAGGCCGCGATAGGTGTTCTGCGCCCGCCCCGCCGAGATGCCCTTCGAGACGATCCGGCTCTTGGTGTTCTTGCCGAGATGGATCATCTTGGTGCCGGTATCGGCCTGCTGGGCATTGTTGGCGATGGCGATCGAATAGAACTCGCCCTGCGCCCCATCGCCGCGCAGCAGGCAGGAGGGATATTTCCAGGTGATCGCCGAGCCGGTCTCGACCTGGGTCCACATCACCTTGGCCCGCGCCTCGCGGCAATCGGCGCGCTTGGTCACGAAATTATAGACCCCGCCCCGGCCTTCCTCGTCGCCGGGATACCAGTTCTGCACCGTGGAATATTTCACCTCGGCGTCTTCCAGCACGACGATTTCCACCACCGCGGCGTGCAGCTGCGCGGTGTCGCGCTTCGGCGCCGTGCAGCCTTCGAGATAGCTGACGTAAGACCCCTTGTCGGCGATGATGAGCGTCCGCTCGAACTGGCCGGTATTCTCGGCATTGATGCGGAAATAGGTGCTGAGCTCCATCGGGCACTTCACGCCCGGTGGGATATAGACGAAAGAACCGTCGGAAAACACGGCGGAATTCAGCGTCGCATAGAAGTTGTCGCTGACCGGCACCACGCTGCCGAGATATTTCCGCACCAGCTCGGGATATTCCCGCACCGCCTCGGAGATCGGGCAGAAGATCACCCCGGCCTTCGCCAGCTCCGCCCGGAAGGTGGTGCCGACCGAGACCGAGTCGAACACCGCGTCGACCGCCACCTTGCGCCCCTCGACCGGCGTATCGCCCGCGCCCTCGACACCGGCGAGGATCATCTGTTCCTTCAGCGGAATCCCGAGCTTCTCATAGGTGGCGAGCAGGGTCGGATCCACCTCGTCGAGCGACTTCGGCCGCACCGCCATGCTCTTCGGGCGGGCATAGTAATACTGATCCTGAAAGTCGATCTTCGGGTAATGAACCATCGCCCAGGTCGGCTCCTCCAGCGTCTTCCAGCGCTCGAAGGCCTTCAGGCGCCAGTCGGTCAGCCAATCCGGTTCGCCGTTCTTCTCCGAGATCAGCCGGACGATATCCTCGTTCAGCCCCTTCGGCGCGTATTCGGTCTCGATATCCGTGGAGAAGCCGTATTTGTACCGTTCGCCGACCGAGCGGACCGTGTCCACGGTCTCCTGGTCGACCCCTTCCCGAACGCCGATCTCCTCGAATGCCGCCATGTCCCGTCTCTCCAAATCACCCCCGCCCGGCACCTGGGCCCGGCCGCTTACGCCGCCCTGGCCCGAAACCGCCTGAGCCCGTCCGTCCAGGCCTCGGCGAAGGCGAGCACCTCGTCCCGCCGCGTCGCCGGCCCGATCGACACCCTGACCGCGCAAGACGCGACCTCCGGCGCCAGACCCATCGCCGCCAGCACCCGGTTCGCCCGCACCTTGCCGCTCGAACAGGCCGAGCCCGCCGATATGGCGAAGCCCGCGAGATCCATCCGCATGACCTGGGTCTCGGCCTTCCAGCCCGGCGCGGCGAAGCAACTGGTGTTCGGCAGCCGCGCCCCCGCTTTCCCGACAAAAATAGTCTCCGGAGCCGCGGAGTCCAGAGCCATTTCTAGAATATCTCTAACTTCCGCCACGCCGTCCCACAGGCCGTCCGCCAGATCGCGCGCCGCCGCCGCCGCCGCCGCGCCGAAACCGGCGATCCCGACGATGTTCTCCGTCCCCGCCCGGCGCCCCATCTCCTGCCCGCCGCCGCGGGGCCGCCACGCCGGATCCGCGCCCGCGCGCAGGATCAGCGCGCCGACGCCCTTCGGTCCGCCGAACTTGTGCGCCGACAGGATCGCCGCCTCCGCCCCCGTCCAGCGAAAGGCGAAGGGCAGCTTGCCGACGGCCTGCGTCGCGTCGATCAGCGCGAGCCCCGCGGGCAGGCGCTGCGTCACGCCCGTCTCCGAATTCGCCGCCTGCAAGGCCGTGCGCTCCGGCGCCGAGACCGCGACGGCGCCGTCCGCGCCGACCGGCAGGCTCGCATCGACCCAGGCCGCCACGCAGTCATGCTCGACCGCCGCGCCGACCAACCCGCGATCCGCGAGCGCCAGCGCGGCCGCCTCGGTGGCGCCGGAGGTGAAGATCACCTCGTCCGGCGCCGCGCCGACCGCTTCCGCCACCTCGACCCGCGCCCGCTCGACGATCGCCCGCGCCGCGCGCCCCTCGGCATGGACCGACGAGGGGTTACCCACCACGTCCATCGCCGCCAGCATCGCGCTCCGTGCCTCGGGACGCAGCGGCGCGGTGGCGTTCCAGTCGAGATAGACGCGGCTCATCGACGCGCTCACACCGCCTCGTCCACCGCGTCCACCACGGCGACGAAGCTCGGCACCGCCGGACAGGGGGCGAGCTGGTTGCAGACCACGTCCGACAGCCGCGTCTGGTGCAGCAGCACATAGATATTGGCCGACAGCTGCTCCCAGAGCTTGTCCGTCAGATCCTGCTCGCGCGTACCGCGCGAAGCGCCGGACGCGCCGGCCCCCCGGCTCAGCGCGTCCATCGTCTCGTCGACCGCCGACAGCACCTCGGAAACCCGGATCTGCTCCACCGGCCGCGCGAGTCGATAGCCGCCGCCCGGACCGCGCACCGAATCCACGATCTCGGCGCGGCGCAGCTTGACGAACAGCTGCTCGAGATAGGCGAGGCTGATATCCTGCCGCTCGGCGATCTCGCTCAGCGACACGAGGCGATCCGGGCCCTGCCCCGCGAGATCGGTCAGCGCGATCATCGCATAGCGGCCCTTGGTGCTCAGCTTCATCCTGCGTCCTTCCATCGCCGCGCCACTGGCGCGCGGCTCGCCTCGTCCGCGGTGTTGACGCTTCCGCTTCGAGCGCTTAACTAGCGTGCTGGCTCGGCGGCCCGCGTCAATCTTAGAATTCTTCTAGGTTGGTTGAGCGATTCCGTCAAGTTCGCGTCTTGGCCGTTTCAGGAGAACGATCCGATGCCCGAGGTGATATTCCCCGGACCTGATGGTCGTCTGGAAGGCCGCTACCATCCGCAGAAGTCCAAGGACGCGCCGATCGCGATCATCCTGCATCCCCATCCGCTGTATGGGGGCACGATGAACAACAAGGTCGTCTACAACCTGCATTACGCCTTCCATAACATCGGCTTCACCTGCCTGCGCTTCAACTTTCGCGGCGTGGGCCGCAGCCAGGGCGAATATGACCAGGGCATCGGCGAGCTCAGCGACGCCGCCTCGGCGCTCGACTATCTGCAGGCGCTCAATCCGAACGCGCGCTCCTGCTGGGTCGCCGGCTTCTCCTTCGGCGCCTGGATCGGCATGCAGCTGCTGATGCGGCGGCCGGAGATCGCGGGCTTCGTCTCGGTGGCGCCTCCCGCGAACCAGTATGACTTCAGCTTCCTCGCCCCCTGCCCCTCGTCCGGCCTCATCATCGGCGGCTCGGCCGACCGGGTGGTGCCGCCCGCCGATGTCGCCAATCTCGCCGACAAGCTGAAGCAGCAAAAGGGCATCACCATCACCCATTCCACGATCGAGGGCGCCAGCCATTTCTTCGATCCCGGCATGGAACAGATGATCTCGACCGTCGATGGCTATGTCCGGCGCCGCCTGACCGAATCCTCGCGCTGACATGCTGCCCGATCCCGCCGTCCTCGGGCCCTTCGCCCTCGCCGTCGTCGTCATCGCCCTGACGCCGGGGCCGGACATGACCTTCTTCCTCGGCCGCGCCCTGACGCAAGGCCGCGCCGCCGGCCTCGCCGCGCTCGCCGGGGCGACCACCGGCGTGATGATCCATACCGTGCTCGTCGCCGTCGGCCTCTCGGCGCTGATCGTCGCCGCGCCGAAGGTCTTTTTCGCGCTGAAGGTGGTCGGCGCGCTCTATCTCGTCTGGCTCGCCTGGCAGGCGATCCGCCACGGCTCGGCGCTCAGCCTGCCGGCGGGCGGCGGCCAGCGCGCCAGCCTGACCCAGACCTGGGCGTCGGGCGTCGGCATCAATATCCTGAACCCCAAGGTCGCGCTGTTCTTCATGACCTTCCTGCCGCAGTTCGTCGCCGCCGACGATCCGCATGCGACGGCGCAGTTGCTCGTGCTCGGCGGCGTGTTCGTGGTGATCGCGACGGTCATCTGCCTGCCGATGGTCCTGGCGGCGGAGCGGTTCTCCCGCGCCATGCGGTCGAGCCCCCGGATCGCGCGCGTCGTCGACTGGCTCTGCGCGTCGATCTTCACCGCCTTCGCGGCGCGCCTCTTGTTCAGCCGGGCGCACTGATCCGGCCGCCGCTGACCGGCAGCCGCGCGCCCGTGGTGCCCGGCGCCGAGGTCGGCAGCCCCCGCGCCACCCGCGCCGCGAGATAGGCGAAAGCCTGCGCCTCCAGCATGTCGCCATCGAGCCCCGCCGCCTCGACCGGCTCCACCGGCGCGTTGGTGAAGGCGGCGAGCATCGCCATCACCGTCCGGTTCCGCCGCCCGCCGCCACAGACGAGCCAGCGCGTCGCCGCTTCCGGGAAATGCCGCGCCCCCGCCGCCACGCAAGCCGCCGTCAGCGCGGCCAGGTCGCCGCGCCATCCTCGGTCGACAGCCCGGGAAACCCGATCGAGGTAGGAATGAAAATCGTTCCGGTCCAAAGACTTCGGTGGCTTTCTGGCGATATAGGGATGCGCGCCGAGGTCGGCCAGCACCGCCTCCACCACCTTGCCCTGCGCCGCCACCGCGCCCTCCGCGTCATAGGCCGCGCCGCGCCGCTGGCCGAGGAAATCGTCGATCAGCGCGTTTCCCGGCCCGGTGTCGAAGGCGACCAGCGCCCCCGGCGCCTCCGGCGCCGCCGCCCGCGGATCGACCCAGGTCACATTGCCGACCCCGCCGAGATTGAGAAAGGCGACCGGCGCCCCGGCGCCGATCCAGCGCGCGCAGGCGAAATGAAAGAACGGCACCAAAGGCGCCCCTTCGCCGCCGCTCGCCACGTCCGCGGACCGGAAATCCCAGACCACCCGCCGCCCGGTCTCCCGCGCCAGCAGGTCGCCCCGCCCGATCTGGTGCGTGCCGCGCCCGGCCGGATCATGCGCCAGCGTCTGGCCATGAAACCCGACGAGATCCACCGCCTCGAACCCCGCGACCAGCGCCGCGTGCGCCCCCCGCACCAGCGCCTCGACCGCGTCGAGCCCCTCCGCCCCCGGCCAGAGCCCCAGCCCCGCCCGCAGCACGGCGCGCTCCTCTTGCGCATAGGCGCGAAAGCCGCTGGGCCCGAAGCCGAGGATCGCCTCGCCGTCCGTCTCCAGCACGGCGGCGTCCACCCCGTCCATCGAGGTGCCCGACATCAGCCCCAGGACCCGCATCCCCGCCCCTTTATTTCACATCGCCAACCGCTATAGAACGGCGCACGCCCGCGCGAAAGGATGCCTAGCCATGACCTATGTCCCGAAAAGCGACTTCCTCCAGGTCATGGTCACGCGCGGATATATGCAGGATTGCACCGACCTGCAGGGCCTCGACGACAAGCTTATGGCCGGCGTCGTCCCGGCCTATATCGGCTATGACGCGACCGCGCAGTCGCTGCATGTCGGGCATCTGCTCAACATCATGATGCTGCGCTGGCTGCAGAAGACCGGCCACCGGCCGATCACGCTGATGGGCGGCGGCACCACCAAGGTCGGCGACCCCTCCTTCCGCTCCGACGAGCGCCCGCTGCTGTCGCCCGCGCAGATCGCCGGCAATATCGCCACGATCCGAGGGGTTTTCGCCAAATACCTCACCTACGGCGACGGCGGCGCCATCATGCTCGACAATGCCGAATGGCTCGACGGGCTCAACTATCTCGAATTCCTGCGCGACATCGGCCGTTTCTTCAGCGTCAACCGGATGCTCTCCTTCGAAAGCGTGAAGTCCCGGCTCGACCGCGACCAGAGCCTCAGCTTCCTCGAATTCAACTACATGATCCTCCAGGCCTATGATTTCCTGGAGATCCACCGCCGCGAGGGCTGCCTCCTGCAGATGGGCGGCTCGGACCAGTGGGGCAATATCGTCAACGGCATCGATCTGACCCGCCGCGTCGCGGGGGCCGAGGTCTTTGGCCTCACCTCGCCGCTCCTCACCACCTCGGACGGCCGCAAGATGGGCAAGAGCCAGGGCGGCGCCATCTGGCTCAACGCCGACCTGCTCAGCGCCTATGACTTCTGGCAGTTCTGGCGCAACACCACCGACGCCGACGTCGGCCGCTTCCTCAAGCTCTATACCGAGCTGCCGGTCGCGGAATGCGACCGCCTCGGCGCGCTCGGCGGGGCCGAGGTGAACGCCGCCAAGGTGATCCTCGCCAACGAGGTCACCACCCTCTGCCACGGCGCCGAGGCGGCGGCGGCCGCCGAGGCG
>JBGAJI010000089.1:0-13026 GCA_044225035.1 Amaricoccus sp.
CTTCGAGCGCCATGTCGAGCGGCGGGCGGTGGCGGAGCTCTCGGCCCGGCTCGACGCGCTCGCCGGCGGTCTCGACACCGGTCCGGACGGGATCGGGCTCCGGCAACTACCGGGCGATCCCCGCTACGATCAGCCGCTGTCGGGCGCCTACTGGCAGGTCACCACCCAGGAGCGGCGCCTGCGCTCGCGTTCGCTCTGGGACCAGACGCTGACCCTGCCGCCGCGCGATCCCGGCGACCCCAACCTTCGCGAGACCCCGGCGACCGGGCCGCGCGGCGAGCCGCTGCTGGCGGTCGAGCGCGCGCTGCGGGTCGGGCCGGAAGAGACGGTGGTCAATGTCGCGGTGGCGATGGACCGCGCCGAGCTCACCACCGCGCGGCGCGCCTTCCTGCGCGACCTCATGCCCTATCTCGCGATCCTCGCGGCCGCCCTGCTCGCCGCCGGCTGGACGCTGGTCGCCATCGGCCTCCGGCCACTCGGCGACATCGGCGAGCGCGTCGCCCGGCTGCGCTCGGGCGGGGCCGCGCGCCTCGGCGACGATTTCCCGGCCGAGGTGCGCCCGCTCGCCGCCGAGATCGACGCCCTCCTCGAGGCGCGGGAGGGTGATGTCGCGCGCGCCCGCGCCCGCGCCGGCGACCTCGCCCATGCGCTGAAGACGCCGCTGCAGGCGCTGATCGGCGAGGCCGCGCGGCTGCGCGCCGCAGGCGGCGACGCGGCGGCGGCGGGGATCGAGGAGGTGGCGACCGCGATCGACCGCCATGTCGCGCGGGAGCTCGCCCGATCCCGCGTCGCGAGCACGACGCACGCCGCCTGCGCCTCGCCCGAGCAAGCGATCGCCGGCATCCTCGCCGTCATCCGGCGCACGCCCTCCGGCCGCCGGATCGACTGGTCGGTCGCGGTCGCGCCGTCGCTCCGCCTGCGCATCGATCCGGCTGATCTGACCGAGGCGCTCGGCGCGCTGATCGAGAACGCCGCCCGCCACGCGAACCGCCATGTCGTCGTCGCCGCCGAGCCCCGCGGCCCGCGGATCGCCATCGTGATCCGGGACGATGGCGACGGCGTCGACGAGGTTGAACTCGACCGAATCCGTGCGCGCGGCGAACGGCTCGACTCGCGCTTCGGCGGCCACGGCCTCGGCCTCGCCATCGCCGACGAGATCGCCCGCGCCGCGGGCGGCGCGCTCGAGCTTGCCAATGCCGCGCCCGGCTTCGAGGTCACCCTGTCGCTGCCGGCGGCGTCGCCGGAGCGGGCGCCGGGATAGGCGCGGACTCGACGCGGGTGGCGACGGGACTACTATGTGACGCGGTCTGGCAAGGTGGCATCAAGGCCACGGAATGTCGCGCGAAAGGGAGCTCGCAATGGCGAAGAACACGATTTGCGTCTGGTACGACAAGGACGCCGAGGCCGCCGCGCGGTTCTATGCAGAGACCTTCCCCGACAGCGCGGTTTCGGCCGTGCACCGCGCGCCGAGCGATTTTCCCTCCGGCAAGAAGGACGACGTGCTGACCGTGGAATTCACCGTCGCCGGCATCCCCTGCCTCGGGCTCAACGGTGGGCCGGCGTTCAAACATACCGAAGCCTTCTCGTTCCAGATCGCCACCGAGGATCAGGAGGAGACCGACCGCTACTGGAACGCCATCGTCGGCAACGGCGGCGCGGAGAGCGCCTGCGGCTGGTGCAAGGACAAATGGGGCATATCGTGGCAGATCACGCCGCGCGTCCTGACCGACGCGCTGGCCGCCGGCGGCGACGCGGCGAAACGCGCCTTCGAGGCGATGATGAAGATGAAGAAGATCGACGTCGCGGCGATCGAGGCGGCTCGCCGCGGCTGAGGCCGGGCGAGGCGCTCCCCGCGGGCACGCCCCGTCCGCCGGATCCCCTCGCCACGCTGGACGGCGGCGGGCGCGCGGGATATGTGGCGGCCCTGGCCCGCAACCAAGGAGAACCGCCCATGCGTCCGTCCGGCCGCGCCAACGATGCCTTGCGCTCCATCAGCATCGAGCCGAACGTCTCGCGCCACGCGGAAGGCTCCTGCCTGATCCGCATGGGCGACACGCATGTGCTCTGCACCGCGAGCCTCGAGGAAACGGTTCCGCCCTTCCTGCGCAAGACCGGGCTTGGCTGGGTCACGGCGGAATATGGCATGCTGCCCCGCGCCACCACCTCCCGCAACCGGCGCGAGGCGACGGCGGGCAAGCAGTCCGGCCGCACGCAGGAGATCCAGCGGCTGATCGGCCGGTCGCTGCGCGCCGGCGTCGACCGGGTGGCGCTCGGGGAACGACAGATCACCGTCGATTGCGACGTGATCCAGGCCGACGGCGGCACGCGCTGCGCCTCGATCACCGGCGGCTGGGTCGCGCTGCGGCTGGCGGTGAACAAGCTCCTGAAGGCCGGGGACATCAAGAGCGACCCCCTGACCGCGCATGTCGCGGCGGTCAGCTGCGGGGTCTATGGCGGGCAGGCGATCCTCGATCTCGACTATGCCGAGGACAGCGTCGCCGGCACCGACGCGAATTTCGTGATGACGGGGTCGCTCGGCCTGATCGAGGTGCAGGGCAGCGCCGAGGGTGCCACCTTCAGCCGGGCGCAACTCGGCGAGCTGCTCGATCTCGCCGAGACGGGCGTCGCGGCGCTGGTCACGGCGCAGAAGGCGGCCATCGCGTGAGCCGCCGGTTCACCGCGCCGCGGCTGGTCGTCGCCACCCACAACGCCGGCAAGCTCGACGAGATCCGGGCGCTGCTCTCGGCCTATCCGGTCGAGATCGTCTCGGCCAAGGCGCTCGGCTTGCCCGAGCCGGCGGAGACCGAGACGAGCTTCATCGGCAATGCCCGGATCAAGGCGCACGCGGCGGCGCGTGCCAGCGGCCTGCCGGCGCTGGCCGACGACAGCGGCGTCGAGGTCGACGCGCTCGGCGGCGCGCCGGGGGTCTATACCGCCGACTGGGCGGAAACCCCGAACGGCCGCGATTTTGCCATGGCGATGGCGCGCACGCATAACGAGCTGGAGCGCGCGGCCGCGGCGGAACCCTGGACCGCGCGCTTCCGCTGCGTCCTGGTGCTCGCCTGGCCCGACGGGCATGACGAGGTGTTCGACGGCCGCGCCGAGGGCCGCTGCGTCTGGCCGGTGCGCGGCGCGGGCGGACACGGCTATGACCCGATGTTCGAGCCGGCGGGACAGAACGTGACCTTCGCCGAGATGGACCCGGCCGAGAAGAACCGCCGCAGCCATCGCGCCGATGCCTTCGCCAAGCTGGTCGCCGCCTGCTTTGCCTGAGGCGCTGGACCTGGGCGTTGAGGATTGGCGCGACGAAGACTGGCGGGCCGGCGGCTTCGGCATCTATGTCCATTGGCCGTTCTGCCTGGCGAAATGCCCCTATTGCGATTTCAACAGCCATGTCCGCGCCGCGGTCGATCAGGATCGCTGGCGCGCCGCGCTCGTTTCCGAGATCCGCGCCGCTGCGCGGGAGGTGCCCGGCCGGACGGTGACCAGCGTCTTCTTCGGCGGCGGCACGCCCAGCCTGATGCCGCCCGAGACCGTGGCGACGGCGGTCGAGACGATCGGCGCCGCCTGGACGCTGGCCGACGACTGCGAGATCACGCTCGAGGCCAATCCGACCTCGGTCGAGGCCGGCCGGTTCCGCGGATTTCGCGACGCGGGGGTCAACCGGGTCTCCATCGGCATCCAGGCGCTGAACGACGCCGACCTCAAGGCGCTCGGCCGGATGCACAGCGTCGCCGAGGCGCGGGCGGCCTTCGACCTTGCGCGAAGGCTTTTCGACCGGGTGAGCTTCGATCTCATCTATGCCCGGCAAGGCCAGAGCCTCGCCGCCTGGCGGACGGAACTAGGGCAGGCGCTGGGGATGGCGGCCGACCATCTGTCGCTCTACCAGCTGACGATCGAACCCGGCACGCGGTTCGGCGATCTGGCCGCCCGCGGCCGGCTGCGCGGCCTGCCCGACGGCGATCTCGGCGCCGACCTCTATCTCGCGACGCAGGAGATCTGCGGCGCCGCCGGCCTGCCGGCCTACGAGATTTCGAACCATGCCCGGACGGGTGCCGAGGGGCGGCACAACCTCACCTATTGGCGGTCCGGCGACTATGCCGGCGTCGGGCCGGGCGCCCATGGCCGGCTGACGCTCGGCGGGGTTCGCTGGGCGACCGAGACGGCGACGCGGCCGGAGGACTGGCTGTCCGCCGTCGAGCGTGGCGAAGGTGGAATTTCAAAGCGCGCGGTCGTGGCGGTGGAGGATCGGGCGATTGAGATGCTGCTGATGGGCCTGCGGCTGCGCGAGGGGATCGATCTGGAGCGCTATCGGGCTTTGTCCGGGGCTGACCTCGACGCGCGCGCGGTGGGTGAGCTTACCGCGCTCGGCCTGATCGAACAGGACGGCGGCCGGATGCGCGCGACCGCGGCGGGACGGCCGGTGCTGAACTACGTTCTCGGCAAGCTGGTGGCTTGATCGGCGCGGCCGAGATCACGAGCGTTGGAGCAGCTGGCAAAGGCCGTCGAGCTCTTCGAGATTGCCGTAGCGGATGCGCACTTCGCCGGACCGCCGCCCCGGCTTGTGCTGGATGCTGACCTTCAGCCGCAAGTTCGCCGTCAGGTCTTCCTCCAGAGCCCGCGTATCCGCGTCCTTCGCCACGGGCCGCGGCGCGGCGCGCTCGGCGGCCGGCGCGGCGGCGACGCGGGCCAGTTGCTCGGTCTGGCGCACCGACAAATCGCGCGCGACGACCTGCCGCGCCAGAGCCTCCGGATCGGCGGCCGTGACCAGCGCGCGCGCATGGCCCGCCGTCAGCCGCCCCGCGCGCAACAGGTCGAGCACCGGCTCGGGAAGCGTTAGCAGGCGCAGCAAGTTCGCGATATGGCTGCGGCTCTTGCCGAGCGCCTCGGCCAGCCGCTCCTGCGTATGACCGAAGCGGTCCATCAGCTGGCGATAGCCGAGCGCTTCCTCGATCGCATTGAGATCGGCGCGCTGGATATTCTCGATGATCGCGACTTCCAGCACCTCGGTATCGTCCAGCTCGCGGACGATACCCGGCAGCTGATGCACGCCGGCGAGCTGCGCGGCGCGCCATCGGCGTTCCCCGGCGACGATCTCGAATTCCCCGGTCACGCCGGGACGCGGCCGCAGGATCAGCGGTTGGATCACGCCCTTCTCGCGGATCGAGGCGGCGAGGTCCTGCAGCGGCTTTTCGTCGAACTCGCGCCGCGGCTGGTTGGGGTTCGGATGGATCTGCTCGATCGGGATCTGGCGCACACCGGACCCCGCGGCGGCGGGACGCGCCTCGGCCGGCTCCTCCGGCTGGGCGATGTCGGCGAGGAGGGCGGAAAGACCGCGGCCCAGACCCTTTTTCTCCATCTCTTTCCCCTTCACGCCGGCTCGACGGCCTGGCCGCCCATGCGGGCGAGCAATTCCCCCGCGAGTTTCTGATAGGCCACGCTGCCCGAACTGGCGTGGTCGTAGATCAGCGCCGGCATGGCATGCGACGGCGCCTCGCTCAGCCGGACATTGCGCGGAATGATCGTATCGTAGACCAGCGTTCCCAGCGTCTCTCGCACGTCCGCCGCGACCTGTCCGGACAAGTTGTTGCGGCGATCATACATCGTCAACACAATACCTTGTATGCGGAGCCGTTTATTGGAGCTCGCCCGCACCGTCTGGACCGTGCGCATCAACTGCGACAAACCCTCCAGCGCGAAGAATTCGCATTGCAGGGGGACGAGAACGGAATCCGCCGCGACCAGCGCATTGATGGTCAAGAGGTTGAGCGACGGCGGGCAGTCGATCAGGATATAGTCCTGAAACACCAGGTCGATCGCATCGGCGCGCAAGGCATCCTCCATCTTGTGGAGGCGGCGCGGGTCGGACACCATATCGACGTCGGCTGAGCTCAGGTCAGCGGTCGCCGGGATCAGGCGCAGGTTCGGAACCAGCGTCTCCGTCGCCTGGACCGGCTCATCCTTGGCGAACAGCAGGTCGTAGGAGGTGAAGTCCCGCTCCGCCGACGGCACGCCGAGGCCGGTCGAGGCATTGCCCTGCGGATCGAGATCAATGAGCAGCACACGATGCCCGAGCGCCGCGAGCGCCGTGCCGAGGTTGATCGCCGTCGTGGTTTTGCCGACCCCGCCCTTCTGGTTGGCGATGGCCAGGATGTGCGGCCTGGGTTGGGAAACACGCACCGGATCAAGCACGAGCCATGGCTCCAATTTCGACGATCGCCGCCTCGGAACTGGTGCGGCTGGGGTGAATCTGGTAGTCGAACCGCCACTGGCGCTCCGCCTCTTCGATCTCGTTATGCACCGTTCCGCCTTTCGGAAACAAGCAAATACCCCCCGGCTCGCGGTGTTTTTCCGCATATGCGAGCAGTACGGGCAGCGGTGCGAGAGCCCTCGCGGAAAGGATATCGGCCCCGAGGCCGGGGAGCATTTCTATTCGCGCCTCATGGACGATCGGCGCCACACCCGTTGCCGCCGCGACGGTGCGCAAGAACGCGGCCTTGCGCGTGTCGCTCTCGACCAGAACGACTTGGAGCTCCGGCCGTGCGATGGCGACGACGAGACCGGGGAAACCCGCGCCCGATCCCAGGTCCGCCCAGCTCCTGGCGCCCGTCGGGGCGAGATCGAGCAGCTGAAGCGAGTCCGCGAAATGCCGGGTCCAGGCCGTTTCCAGCGAAGCGCGGGAGACAAGGTTGATCCGCGTGTTCCATTTTTCCAGCAGATCTCGGTAGATCGTGAGCCGGTCCAATGTTTCACGTGAAACATCATACCCGGCCAGCGTCTCCGCCGCTGTCACGACGCCCTGCGCGCGGCTTCCGCCTGCCGAACCCGAACGAGAAGCAGCGCCAGCGTCGCCGCGTTCATGCCCTCGATGCGTCCCGCCTGGCCGAGTGTCGCAGGCCGAACCCGCGACAGCTTCGCCCGCAATTCGTTCGATAGTCCCGGCATTTCCGCGTAATCGAAGGTTTCCGGCAGCAGCACCGCTTCGTCACGTTCGAGTTGCGCCACCTGGCTGCTCTGCCGCTCGAGATAGGGCGCGTAGATCGCCTCCTTGCGCAACTGCTCGATCAGGGCCGGATCATGTGTCGCCAGTTCCGGAAAGGCCGCGATGAGCGCCTCGACGGACCCGCCGGGGAAGCCGAACAGATCCAGCGCCGTCCGTCGCGCACCATCCGCGTTGACCTCGATCCCGACCGCCGCCGCTTCGGTCGGCGTCACGGAAATTGAGCGCATCGCCGTTTCCGCAGCGCTCAGGTCGTTGATTTTATTCCGAAAAATGCCCTTCCGCGCCTCCCCGACACAGCCGATCTCGATGCCCAGCGGCGTCAATCTCTGGTCGGCATTGTCCGCGCGAAGACGCAACCGGTACTCCGCCCGCGAGGTGAACATCCGGTAGGGTTCCGTCACCCCCCGCGTCACGAGATCGTCGATCATCACCCCGATGGTCGAGTTCGACCGCGACAGGACCACCGGGTCCTCGCCACGCGCATGCCGAACCGCGTTGATCCCGGCCACGATCCCTTGACCGGCGGCCTCCTCGTAGCCCGTCGTTCCGTTGATTTGGCCAGCGAGGTAGAGGCCGGGCATCACCTTGACGCCAAGGCTCGGCGCCAGTGCCCGCGGGTCGACATAGTCGTACTCGATGGCGTAGCCTGGCCGAGAAATTTCGGCGTTTTCAAGGCCTTGCATGGTCCGAACCAGGGCAAGCTGAACGTCCGCCGGCAGCGAGGTTGAAATGCCGTTCGGATAGACCGTGTCCGACCCCAGCCCCTCGGGCTCCAGAAACACCTGGTGCGACGGCTTCTCGGCGAAGCGGACTACCTTGTCCTCGATCGACGGGCAATAGCGCGGTCCGCTACCGGAAATCCTTCCGCCATAGACCGCCGAACGGCCCAGGTTGGCGTGGACGATCTCGTGGCCCCTCTCGTTGGTGTGCGTAATGCCGCAGGTCACCTGCCGAACCCGCGGCGCGACCGAGAGAAACGACAGCATCGTCGCCTTGGCGTCGCCTTCCTGCGCCTCGAGCCTGTCCCAATCGACCGAATGCCGGGCCAACCGCGGCGGCGTTCCCGTCTTGAGCCGGCCGAGCGGCAGCGCGAGATCTGCCATGCGCGCGGCCAGACGTTCCGCCGCCGGATCGCCGACGCGACCGGCCGGCCAAGATTCGTCGCCGAGGTGAATGCGCCCGCTCAGAAACGTGCCCGTCGTCAGCGCGACGGCGCGGCCGTGAACGTCCTCATCGCCACCGATGCGAACACCGCGAATGGCACCGAAACGCTCGATCAGATCCGTGACCTCGGCTTCGAGAACCTCCAGGTTGCTCTGGTCCTGGACGTAAGTCTGCGCCGCCTGGCGATAGAGCGTTCGGTCCGCCTGGGTCCTCGGTCCCTGCGCCGCGGGTCCCTTCTTACGGTTCAACAGCCGGAACTGGATGCCGGCCGCGTCGGCCGCGAGCCCCATGATCCCGTCCAACGCGTCGATCTCCCGGACGATATGACCCTTGCCTAGGCCGCCGATCGCCGGATTGCAGGACATTTCTCCAATCCGATCAAAGCGATGCGTCACGAGGAGCGTTCGCGCGCCCATCCGCGCGGCGACCAGCGCCGCCTCGGTTCCAGCGTGGCCACCCCCGACGACGATCACGTCGTAGTCGCGATGTTTCACGTGAAACACTCCCTCACTTGCCGATGCAGAAGTCCCGAAAGATCACATCGAGAACGGCCTCTACATCCACCCTGCCGACCAGAAAATCAAGGCATCGCAGCGCCGTCCGCAAATCCTCGGCCACCATTTCGGCCTCCGATCGCGCCAGCCCGTGAAGCGCCGCGTCCACCGCCGCCGCCGCGTCCGCGATCGCCCGCGCCTGCCGCGCATGCGACGTCGAGCTCGCACTTTCCGCGCGCCGTCCGAGCTCGTCCGCGATCTGATCCAACAACGCGCCCAGTCCCACGCCGGTCAGGCCCGATACACCCTCGCCGGTCAAATCCGCCTTGGACCGAACCACGATATCCCCCGGCGCCCGCGCCACCTCGGCCGGAACGGCACCATCCGTCTCGACCAAAAACACCCGCATATCCGCCCGCGCCGCGCGCTCCACGGCACGGTCGACGCCGATCCGCTCGATCTCGTCATCGGCGGCCCGCACCCCGGCCATGTCGAGCAACGTCACCGGCAGGCCGCGCAGGTCCAGCCGAACTTCCAGCACATCCCGCGTCGTTCCCGCGCGTTCCGAGGTGATCGCGACGTCCCGCCCGGCGATGGCATTGAGCAGCGTGGATTTCCCCACGTTCGGCGCCCCGACCAGTGCCACCTCGAACCCTTCGCGCAGCCGTTCCGCCGCGCCCGCGCCGCGAAGCTCATGCCTCAGATCGCGCAGCACATTCGCCAGCAATACGGTAGCCGGCCCGAGCGGATCATCCGGCAGCTCCTCATCCGAGAAATCGATCGACGCCTCGACCAAGGCCAACGCCCCTACCAGCGCATTCCGCCAGCCGTCGGCCCGGTTCGAGAAGGTACCGCTGATAAGGGCGGTCGCCTGCCGCATCTGCGCGGCCGTCTCCGCCGCCAGCAGATCGCCGAGCCCCTCGACCTGCGCCAGATCGAGCCGCGCGTTCATCAACGCCCGCCGCGTGAACTCCCCCGCCGCCGCGGGTCGCAAACCGCTCAGACCGCCGAGCACAGCGAGCAAGCCACGCACCACGGCCGGCCCGCCATGCACCTGAAGCTCGACGACGTCCTCACCGGTAAAACTGCCCGGCCCGGGAAAGCACAGAACCAATGCCTGGTCTATCGCCGAACCGTCGTGGGGGTCCTTCAGCCACCGGACGCTCGCAAGCCGGTCCGCTGGCCGCCCGCCCCCCAATCGCCGCAATGCGTCGAAGGCGCGGGGCCCGGAAATCCGAACGATGGCAACGGCTGCCCGACCCGGCGCCGTCGCCTGGGCAAAGATCGTATCGAGCATCCCTCAAGTATTCGTAAGGACGATCAGACTAGCTGTTCATCGAGTCGAAGAATTCGGAGTTAGACTTCGTCTGCTTCAGCTTGCCGATCAAGAATTCGATCGCATCCGTCGTGCCCATCGGGTTCAAGATACGCCGCAGAATGAACATCTTGGTCAGATCGTTCTTCTCGACCAGCAGTTCTTCCTTGCGCGTTCCCGACTTCAGGATGTCGATCGCCGGGAATACACGTTTGTCGGCGATCTTGCGGTCGAGCACGATCTCCGAGTTGCCGGTGCCCTTGAACTCCTCGAAGATCACCTCGTCCATCCGGCTGCCAGTGTCGATCAGCGCCGTCGCGATGATGGTCAGCGAGCCACCCTCTTCGATATTCCGCACCGCGCCGAAGAAGCGCTTCGGCCGCTGCAAGGCGTTGGCGTCGACGCCGCCGGTCAGCACCTTGCCGCTCGACGGCACCACGGTGTTGTAGGCCCGACCAAGCCGGGTGATCGAATCGAGCAGGATCACCACGTCCCGCTTGTGCTCGACCAGCCGCTTGGCCTTTTCGATGACCATCTCGGCCACCGCCACATGCCGCGTCGCCGGCTCGTCGAAGGTCGAGGCGATCACCTCACCCTTCACCGACCGCTGCATGTCGGTCACCTCCTCCGGCCGCTCGTCGACGAGCAGGACGATGAGGAAGCACTCCGGGTGGTTCTTTTCGATCGAAGCGGCGATGTTCTGCAGGATCACCGTCTTGCCCGACCGCGGCGGCGCGACGATCAGGCCGCGCTGGCCCTTGCCGATCGGCGCGACCAGATCAATGATCCGCGCCGTCCGGTCCTTCAGCGTCGGATCCTCGATCTCGAGCTTCAGCCGCTCGTCGGGATAGAGCGGCGTCAGATTGTCGAAATGGACCTTGTGGCGGGCCTTTTCCGGATCCTCGAAATTGATCCGGCTGACCTTCACCAGGCCGAAATAGCGCTCGCCTTCCTTCGGCGCGCGGATCACGCCTTCGACGGTATCGCCGGTGCGCAGGCTGAAGCGCCGGATCTGGTTCGGGCTGACATAGATGTCATCCGGCCCGGCGAGGTAGTTCGCTTCCGGCGAGCGCAGGAAGCCGAAACCGTCCTGCAGCACCTCGAGCACGCCATCGCCGGAGATTTCGACGCCTTCCTCGGCCATGTCCTTCAAGATGGCGAACATCATGTCGCCCTTGCGCATGTTCGAGGCATTCTCGATCTCGAGTTCCTCGGCGAGGGTCAGGAGATCGGCGGGGCTCTTGGCTTTCAGGTCCGCGAGCGAAAGCTGCTGGAAATCAGAAGATAAATCCATCGGAGTAATCAGACATTCCTCGGGGATGGGGAAAGATGGGGGAAGGGCGACCACGCGAAAACGCGTCGCTTTTCGAGTCCCTTGTCACAAGTTTCAAGGCGAGTCAAATCCTCATTGCCTTTCAGAACGGCCGGACCACCACCATGGTCACGATCAGCACCAGCGCCAGCGTCGGGATTTCGTTCATCATCCGATAGCTCCGCCCCGAAACCTGATTGCGATCCGCCTTGAAATCCTTGCGCCGACGGCCGAGCCAATGGTGAAACCAGGTGAGCAGGCCGACCGCCGTCAGCTTCGGATAGATCCAGAACTCGTGCCGCCAATCGACGATGCCCGGGGTCAGCAACAGGAGGCCACCGAAGATCCAGGTGCCGATCATCGCCGGATTCATGATCGCCCGCAGCAACCTGCGCTCCATGACCTTGAAGAGCTCGGAGGTCTCGGTCCCGGGCGGCGCGCTCTCGGCGTGATAGACGAAGAGCCGCGGCAGATAGAAGAGACCGGCCATCCAGGCAACCATGGACACGATATGCAGCACCTTGGTCCAAGGATAGACCATCGACAGGAACTCGCCCACCAGCCCCTCCATCGTTTCGGCTCATCGGTTCGTAACACGGGCGCCGTGCCGCGCAACCCCGGGGCAAGACCACTCTCAGACAGATCTGAATCTTTAGAATTGGTGAAGAAGGAAGGTCGGGGAATCCTGGGGATTAACGTTTGGCAAAAATTTCCCACATGGTTTTCCACAGGACGGGAAAACTTTAGCCGGCGCGGGCGAAACAACCTTTGGTTGAGCAACGGGGAAAAAATCAAAATGAAAACAATGGGCTGTCTTGCGACTTGACAACGATTCACAGGGTCTCGCTGCGCCGCCGCAAGCCTCGACCGCGAGCTGTCTGGAAGTTATCCCAAGGATGCGAATCCTTAACGACGACCACGCCGTGCCTGTGGATGATCGAAGGGCGAACCCGCGGAAAAAATCCGCCTCCCCGGTTCGCCCGCGTCGGCCGCGCGATTTACCCGACTTATCCACCGATTCATCCGGAGGAATCTCGTGGTCATCCGCCGCCCGGCGCTCTTGCGCCGTCGCCCGATGCGGGCGAAAACGGCGGCCCGTCCGGTTCGCGAGGCTCCAGGCCCGAAATGACATCGCCGCTGATTCTCGCGTCGCGCTCCGCCGCCCGGGCGGACCTGCTGCGTCAGGCCGGCGTGGATTTCGAGATCGTGCCGGCCTCCATCGACGAGGCGGCGATCAAGCAGGGCATGGCGGCGGAGGGCGCGGCCGCGCGCGACGTCGCCGACGCCCTGGCGGAATTCAAGGCGCGCCGGGTTTCGGGCCGCGAGCTCGGCCGGCTGGTGCTCGGCGCCGACCAAATTCTGGTCTGCGAGGACCGGATGCTCGACAAGCCGCGGGATCTGGCCGAAGCGCGCGCGCATCTCGCGTTCCTGCGCGGCAAGACGCATGAGCTCCTGTCGGCGGCGGTGATCTACGAACTCGGCGCGCCGGTCTGGCGTCATATCGGAAGGGCGCAGATGATGATGCGACCGTTCAGCGACGGATTTCTCGACGACTACATGGCAACGCATGGCGAGGCGCTGCTCGAGACGGTCGGCGCCTATCGGCTCGAGGCGGGCGGGGCGCAACTCTTCACCCGGGTCCAGGGCGACTACTTCTCGGTTCTCGGCTTGCCGCTGCTGGAACTCCTCGGCTTCCTGCGGAGCCGGGGCGTGTGCCGGGAATGAGCGGCGAGGGGCG
>JBGAJI010000090.1:0-12947 GCA_044225035.1 Amaricoccus sp.
GTGCTGAGGATCATGCCGAGGGTCACCTGCGTGGCGCCGCCCACCGCGTCCTCGAACGAGGCCCAGGCATCGGCGTGTTTCGGGCCGTTCTCGCCCCAGAGCAGGGTATAGGCCAGTCGGTCCTCGGGGCGGATCTCGCGATAGAGATGGTGGTTCGGATAGACCGTGCCGTCGGGGCCGATCATGTCGAACACCCACTCGCCCCCGGCGCTGAGGTCGATGCGCTTCGTCCGGCAGGAGAAGCCGTCCGGCCCCCACCATTTCGGCAGCGTCTCGGGATTGACCCAGGCGCCCCAGACCACGGGGCGCGGCGCGTGGATCAGGCGGCGGAGCACCATGGTCCGCTCGGCGACGCCGACGAGGTTGTCGAGCCCGGCGCCGAAGCCCTGGCGATAGCCCGCCTCCATGTCGGCGGCCGACGAGGACAATTGCGCGGTGACCGCCAGCCGGCTGCCCGTCGCGGTCTCCGTGAAGGTCGCGGTGACCAGCGCCGCCGACAATGTCGCGCCCCCGGACGTGAGCAGTTCGTAGTTCACGGCGCGGGCCCCGCGGCGGAGTTCCAGCCAGCCGATTTCGCAGCGGATGTCCGGCTGGCCCTCGACCTTGCAGAGCGAGATTTCGCGCCCGCCCGGCACCGTGTCGGCCTCGACGAACTCCACCGTGACCGCGGGCGTCGGCGCGGCCCAGACCGCGCGGGCGGCCGGGGCGGTCCAGGCCTGCCACAGGGTTTCGACCGGCGCCGAGACCTCGCGCGCGAACTCGAGGGTCGCGCAGCCGCCGGTCATCGCATCAGGCCCCGGGCATATTCGTCCAGCTGGTCGGCGACCGTGCCCCAGCCGTCGAAGAAGCCCATCTTCTCGTGGGTTTCGCGCGTCGCCGGATTGCGGTGGCGGGCGATCGCCGTGTAGGTCGTGCCGCCGCCGGGCGCGTCGGCGAGGAGCAGGATCGCCGTCATGAACGGCTCCGCCGCCGGCTTCCAGCCTTCGGTATAGGTGTCGGTGAAGACGAGCTTTTCGCCCGGCACCACCTCGAGATAGACGCCCTTGTTCTCCATCACGCTGCCTTCGACGTCGAAGGTGGTGTTGAACCGCCCGCCGGCCCTGGGGTCGAGATCGACCGCCGTGACCTTGTGCGGGCGCGGCACGAAGAAATGCGGGATATGCTTCGGGTCGGTCCAGCATTCCCAGATCAGCGACCTGGGCGCGGACAGCGTTCGGGTAAAGTGGAGGTCGGTTTCCGGGTCAAGACCGAGGTCCGGACCGAGATCGCGGTCCGCGTCCGTCGTGGAATCGGCGTTCATTTCTCGCGCTCCTTCATCAGTTGCGTCACATAGTCGTCCAGCCGGTCGAGCCGGGCCTCCCAGATCGCCCGCTGCTCGTCGAGCCAGGTCCGCACCGGGACCAGCGCCTCCGGCACGATGGCGCAGGAACGGACCCGCCCGTCCTTGGTCGTGGCGATCAGTCCCGCCTCCTCCAGCACCGCGAGATGCCGCATCACCGTCGGCAGGCTGAGCCCGGTGGGCGCGGCGAGCGCCGTCACCGGCGCCGGTCCCGCCGCCAGCCGGGTGAGGATCGCCCGCCGCGTGGGGTCGGCGAGCGCGTGGAAGAGTATGGAAAGGTCCGGCTCATGCTTAGCCATACAGCTAACTATTCCAGGCCGAGCCGGATGGCAAGCGGAAACTTCGTCGAATGGCTAAGTTTCCGCTTGGGGTTTGCTTTGGTCAGGCGCGCGCCCGATCGCCTTCGAAATTCAGCATCCAGGGCGTGCCATACTGGTCCGTGAACATGGCGAAACGCTCGGCCCAGAAGGTTTCCGCCGGGGTCATCTCGTCCTCGGCCGGATTCCCGGACGCAAGCGCGTCGTAGATCCGGTCGAATTCCGCGCGCGACTTCGGCGCGAGCGCGACCCGGAAGCCCTGCGGCTTGGAAAAATACTGTTCCGGCGTGTCGGAGGCCATGATCATGGCGGACCCGAGCCGGAGGCCCATGTTCATCACCAGATCGCCACCGCCGGGCATCCGGCTTTCGTCGTCGGGCGCGTCGGAATTGCGAAACACACCGGTGATTTCGCCGCCGAGCACCTCGGCATAGCGGGTCATCGCTTCGAGGCAGTTGCCGCGAAAAAAGAGATAGATCATCGGTTCCATGGCGTTCTCCCTGTCGTCGTTCAGTTGGCGGATTCGAACAAAGCCGGGTTCCAGCCCATATCCGCCGGGCCATGCGCCTCGATGTCGCGGCGCTGGTCGGCGATGGCCTTGGCGAAGGCCGGGCGATCGAGGCATCGCGCGCGATAGGCGGCGAGGTTCGGCGTATCGGCGAGCAGGTCCGCGTGCTCTCCGACGCGCAGCACCGAGGCGAGCATCAGGTCGGCGGCGGTGAAATCGTCGCCAATGAGATAGCGCCGGTCGCCGAGCGCGGCCGCGAGCTTGCCGAGCCGCCGCTTCGCCGCCGAGATCGCCCCGGGCCGCCGCAGCGTCTTCAGCGTCTCGTCGCGGGTGAAGAAATCGACCTCGGCGACGGCGGAGAGAGAGGGCTCGATCGAATTGAGCGCGGCGACCACCCAGGTCCGGACCTGTGCCTGACCGTCGCGGTCGGCGGGCCAGAGTTGGCCCGAGCGTTCCGCGAGGTCGAGCACGATCGCCCCGGTCTCGAACAAGGTCGGGCGCCCGGTCTCGCGCAGCACCGGAACCTGACCGAAGGGCTGCTCGGCCAGATAGGCCGCGCTCGCCTGCGTGCCGGGGTCGATCAGATCGACTTCATAGTCCCAGCCGATCTCGTTCAGCATCCAGCGTACGCGATGATCGCGCACCTGTCCGGCCGCGAAGGGCGGCACCCATTTCAACGCGGTCACCGTGATCATCCGCCGCTCCCCTCCCCTGATTCGGCCCCGGAATGGGCCTCGAAAAACGCGCGCTGCGCTGCGAAGGCGCGGCGGAAGGCCGGTCGCGCCTCGCCCCGCGCGACATAGGCCGGCAGGTTCGGATGCTCCTCCAGCAGGCCCGATCCGGCCAGCCGGCGCAGGACGTCGACCATCATCAGGTCGCCCGCGCTGAAATCCCCGTCGAGCCAGTCGGCGCCGCCGAGGCGCGCCGACAGGTCGGCGAGCCGCCCGCGGATCCGGTCCTCCGCCGCGCGCATCCGCGATGCCGCGAAGGGCTCGCCCGCCTCGAGATATTCCGCCGCCTCGCGGTCGAGGATCGGCGGCTCGACGCTGCTCAGCGCCGCGAAGATCCAGCCGATGGCGCGGGCCCGCGGCGTGGGATCGGCCGGGAGCAGGCCCGGGTGGCGGGTCGCGATATGCAGGACGATCGCGCCGGATTCAAAGAGGATGAGGTCGCCCTCCTCGTAGGTCGGGATCTGGCCGAACGGGTGCAGCGCGCGGTGCGCCGGCGCCTTCATCGCGGCGAAGGAGACCGGGCGGACCGCGTAGGGCTGGCCCACCTCCTCCAGCGCCCAGCGCGCCCGCATGTCGCGCGCCATGCCCATGCCGCCGTCCGGCGAATGTTCGAAGGCGGTGATGGTCGGCATCGTCATCGCGTTTCCGGCCGGAACAGGAGGCTGACGTAGCGTGCGAGATGGTCGACGCTGTCGCGCGCGACCCCGGCGTCGCCGGTCGCCTTGGCGAGGATGAAGGCGCCTTGCAGCACGGCTTGGGTGTGGATGGCGAGGCTGGCCGCCGTCCAGTCGGCCGCGATCCCATGCGCCGCCATCGCCGCCGCGATATCCGGCTCGATCGTCGCGGCATGGCCGAAGATGCTGGCGGCGCAGGCGTCGCGGATCGCGGGATGCGAGGCGAAGACCTCCTGCGCCATGGTGCCGACGAGGCAGGTGAAGGCGGCGAGATCGCCGTCGATGATCGACTTGCGGAACGCGAGATAGCCGAGCAGCCGGTCGAGCGGGTCAGCGATCTGGTGGTAGGGGGCGGCGGCGAAGAAGGCGGAGGTGGTCTCGGCCCAGTAGGCGGCGGCCGCGATCCCGAGCGCCTCCTTGCTCGGGAAATGATGGAAGAAGGCGCCCTTGGTCACGCCGGCGGCGGCGCAGAGGTCGTCGACCGTGGTGGCGGTGAAACCGCGGGTCCGGACCATGTCGCGCGCGGCTTCGAGCAGCCTCGTCCGGCCATCGCCGCGTTTTGGGGTCGCCGGAGTCGCCATGGCGGGAATCATACCAACCGGTCGGTATCTTGGTCAAGGGCCTCGTCGGGGTGGTCGCGTCATCGCCGCCGTCGGCGATCCGGCCCGCTTCCGCAGCGCCGCCGCCTTCGCAGCCTACGTCGGCGTCGTCCCGGGCCTCAGGCGGTCCGGCAAGACGTCGACCCGCATCCGCGCGCCGATCGCACACATGGGAAACGCGCGTCTGCGACGCGCGCTGTGGATGCCGGTCCTCGGCGCCGTTCGCCGCAATCCCTGGCTCCGAGCCTTCTACGACCGGCCGCGCGCCGCCGGAAAGCCGCCAAAGCTCGCGCTCATCGCAGCCCTCCGCAAGCTCCTCCACGCCGTCTACAGCGTCGCCAAGAACCGCAGGCCGTTCGTCATCGAGACCGAGCCGGCGCGGGCGGCGTAGGCCCCGAAGCCGCAAGCGCGGGCTCGCCTCCGATAAACCACTTGCTCAACGTCACGGGAGCTCACGGCTCCGGCCCGGGGGAGTCGAGCAGGAATTCGACGCTCAGGCGGCCGTGCCGCGGCGAGCGGGCGATGTGGGCGGCGACGCCGAAGACCTCCGCCACCCGCGCCTCGGTCAGCACCGCCTCGGGCGTGCCGAGCGCCACCAGCCGGCCGGCCCGCAGCACCGCCAGCCGGTCGCAGAACATCGCCGCGAGGTTGAGGTCGTGGAGCGCCACCACCGCCGTCACCGGCAGCCGGGCGACGAGGCCGAGGATCTCGATCTGGTGACGCACGTCGAGATGGTTGGTCGGCTCGTCGAGGAGGAGCTCGCGCGGGTCCTGCGCCAGGGCGCGCGCGATCTGCACCCGCTGGCGCTCGCCGCCCGAGAGCGTGCTCCAGCGCCGCCCTTCCCAGCCGGTCAGGCCGACGGTCGCCAGCGCCGCGGCGATCGCCTCGCCGTCGCTGTCGCGCCAGGGCGCCAGCGCCCCGCGGTGCGGGGTGCGCCCCAGCGCGACGACCTGCCGGACCGTCAGCGGCGCCTCGGTGGTCGAATGCTGCTCGACGAAGGCCAGCCGGCGGGCGATCGACCGTCGCGGCAGCGCGCCGATCTCCTCGCCGCCGAGGGTGACGACCCCGGAGGCCACCCGCCGCAGGCCGGCGAGAAGGCGCAGCAGGCTCGACTTGCCCGAGCCGTTCGGACCGATCAGGCCGAGCGTCTCGCCCTCGGCGACGGCGAGGCTCACGGCGTCGACGATGGCGCGCCCATCGGCGAGCCAGCTGGCATCGGTCGCGGCGAGGGTCACGGCCGCCCTCGCATCCGGTAGAGGATGATGGCGAAGGCGGGCGCCCCCACGAGCGCGGTGACGACGCCGATCGGCAGGACCTGCCCGGTGACGAGGATGCGCGAGGCGACGTCGGCGAGGACGAGGAAGATCGCGCCGATCAAAGCCGAGGCCGGCAGCAGGCGCAGATGCTCCGGCCCGACGAGGAAGCGCGCGACGTGCGGGATGACGAGGCCGACGAAGCCGATCGAGCCGACGATCGCGACCATCGCCGCGGTCATCGCCGCGGTCAGGCCGAAGAGCGTGACGCGGGTGCGGGTCGTCTCCACCCCGAGCGCCGCGGCGGCGTCGCCGCCGAAGGAGAAGGCGTCGAGCGCGCGGCCGTGGACGAGGCAGAGCAGGAGCCCGCCGAGCGCCACCGGCGCCGCGACCGCGACGTCGGGCCAGCGCACGCTGCCAAGGTTGCCGAGCAGCCAGAATATCACGCTGCGCGCCTGTTCGGCGCTCGCCGACTTCGTCACGATGTAGGAGGTGGCGGCGTTGAAGAGCTGCGATCCCGCCACTCCGGCGAGGATCACCCGCTCGGTCGTGCCGCCGGCGCCGGCCGCGAGCAGCCCGACGAGGACGAAGGCGGCGATGGCCCCGACCAGCGCCCCGGTCGAGAGGCCGATCAGGCCACCCCCGACCCCCGAGACGATCACCGCCACGGCCCGTCGAGGCGCCGGCGGAGATGCCGAGGACGTAGGGCTCGGCCAGCGGGTTACGCAGCAGCGCCTGCAGCACCGCGCCCGACAGCGCGAGCGCGGCGCCGCAGCAGGCGGCGACCACGGCGCGCGAGGCGCGATATTCCCAGACGACGCTCGCCTGCATCCGGTTCTCCGGCGCGGCGAGGCCGAAGAGGTGGTGGCCGAGCACCTCGGCCACCAGCGACGGGGCGATGCGGATCTCGCCGACCACCATGGCAAGCACCATGGCAGCGACGAGAACGACCACGCCACCCGCGAGGGCGGCGGCGAACGTCCGCCCGCCGGAAACCGCCGCCCTCGTCATCAGTTCGCGAGGCCGAAGCCGCGCAGACCGTCGGCGAGCGCCTCGATGCCGTCGATGGTGCGCAGCGTCGGGTTCATCGACTGCGCGTCGACGTAGATGAAGTGCTTGTCCTTCACCGCCTCGAGCTGGCTCACCACGGGGTCGGTCTGAAGGAACTGCGTCTTGATCGCCGGGTCGTCGGCGCCCCAGCGCCGCCGCTCCATCGTCGCCATGACGATGACCTTGGGGTCCGCGGCGGTGATCGTCTCCCAGCCGACCAGCGGCCATTCCTCCTCGGTCGTGACGATGTTGCGCACGCCGAGGGTGTTCATGATGTAGGCGGGCGCCCCGTTCTTGCCGGCGAGATAGGCCTCGCCCGAGACCTCGGGGCTGGAGAACCAGTAGACGACGGGCACGTCGAGATGCTTCTCGCGGATCGCCGCGACCGAGGCCACCGCGTCGGCCTCGCGCTGCTTCAGCGCGGCGACGAGCGCCGCGCCCTTGTCCTGGATGTCGAAGATCGCGGAGAGTTCGGTGATCTCGCGATAGATCTGGTCCGTCGAGAAGGCGCTCGTCCGGGTGCCGTCGCCGCTCGACTCGCTTGTCTTGTCGACGCAGTCGGACGGCGAGACGTAGCCCGGGATCCCGATCTCGGCGAACTGCTGGCGGGTGCCGACGCCGCCGCCGTCGAGGAGCCGCGCCTGGAACTGCACGGCGAGAAGCTCGGGCGCCTCGGCGACCACGGCCTCGAAGCTCGGGTAGCCGCCATCGGCGATGCGCTTGAGCTTGGAGCCCTCCGCTTCCAGCGCCGGCGGCAGGGGGCCGAGCCATTCGCCGGTGCCGACGATCCGGTCGCCGAGGCCAAGCGTCAGCAGGATCTCGGTCGTGCCCTGCCCGATCGAGAAGACCGAGGCGGGCGCCTTGTCGAAGGTCACCTCGACGCCGCAATTTTCGAGCGTCAACGGGTACTGCGTCGCCTCCGCGTGGGCGGCGGTGGCGAAGGCGATCAGGGCTGCGAGGCAGCAGAGGGTGCGCATGGGCTCTCCTGGGAATGGACCGGTCCAGGTCCGGAGAGGTCGCGAAGGCGCCGACGCCCCGAAGGACGGTCCACGGCTCTCCACATCAGGCACGCATCGCGCATCCCACCCCCTCCGGGCCACCCCGCCCGGGTTTCGGTTCATGCGCCGGCAGGTCTCCTGGCTTGCGGGTCGTTGGCGCCTGCCGCCTTCCCGGGGGCAACGCCCCAGTGGCATGTCGGCAGGCCCCTCGCCGCTTACAGTCGCGGGGGCGGCTCCGGTCTCGTCCGCGCTGGCGCGGGCGCCCGGATTCCCTCTTCGTCCTCTCGGACACCGGCCCGCCCGGAATGACTTCCGGCGGGACCCGTGTCAATCGCGATCAGGCAACCCGCTCCGGGATCTCCACGGTCGCGCGCAGGCGTCGCGCGGCGGCGACCATCATGTCGATGGAGGCCTTCACCTCCGGCCAGCCCCGGGTCTTGAGCCCGCAGTCGGGATTGACCCAGAGCCGCTCCGCCGGGATGACCGCAAGCGCCTTGCGCAGCAGCCCGACGATCTCCGCCTCGGTCGGGACGCGCGGGCTGTGGATGTCCCAGACGCCCGGCCCGATCTCGTTCGGATAGGCGAAGTCGCCGAAGGCCCGGAGCAACTCCATGTCCGAGCGCGAGGTCTCGATCGAGATCACGTCGGCGTCCATCTCGGCGATCGCCGGCATGATGTCGTTGAACTCGGCATAGCACATGTGCGTGTGTATTTGGGTCTCGTCCCCTACGCCCGCCGCCGACAGCCGGAAGGCGTCGACCGCCCAGCGGAGATAGGCCGCCCAGTCGGCGCGGCGGAGCGGCAGGCCCTCGCGGAGCGCCGGCTCGTCGATCTGGATCGCCGGCAGACCCGCGGCCTCGAGGTCGATGACCTCGTCGCGGATGGCGAGGCCGATCTGGCGGCAGGTCTCCGAGCGCGGCTGGTCGTCGCGGACGAAGGACCATTGCAGGATCGTGACGGGCCCCGTCAGCATTCCCTTCATCGGTCGCTCGGTCTTGGTCTGCGCGAAGCGCGACCAGCGCACCGTCATCGGCTCGGGGCGTGAAACGTCGCCGAAGATCAGCGGCGGCTTCACGCAGCGCGAGCCGTAGGACTGCACCCAGCCGAGCTTGGTGAAGGCGAAGCCCGACAGCTGCTCGCCGAAATATTCGACCATGTCGTTGCGCTCGAACTCGCCGTGGACGAGCATGTCGAGCCCGGCCTCCTCCTGGAAACGGATACAGTCCTCCGTCGCCGTTTCGAGAAACGCCTCGTAGGCCGTGTCGTCGAGCCGGCCCTTGCGGTGCTCGGCGCGGGCGTGGCGCACCTCCCTCGTCTGCGGGAACGAGCCGATCGTCGTCGTCGGCAGGAGCGGCAGGCCGAGGCGCGCGCGCTGCGCCGCGGCGCGGGTGGCGTAGGGGCTCCGACGGGCGAGGTCGCCGGCCGTCACCGCCGCGGCGCGCGCCTTGACGCGGGCGTCGTGGATGCGCGGCGAGGCGGCGCGGGCCATCGGGCCGCGGGCCATGGCGATGACCGCGCTCCGCTCGAAGGCCTGCGCCACGGCGGCGCGGTTGCCGTTGGCGGCGGCGGTGAGGGCGACGATCTCGTCGAGCTTCTGCCGGGCGAAGGCGAGCCAGGAGTGCAGCTCCGGGTCGAGATCCTCCTCCTCGGCGGTGTCGAACGGGACATGGAGCAGCGAGCAGGACGCCGCTACCTCGACCCGGTCGGTGCCGAGCGCCGCCACCGCGCGCGCGACCGGGCCCAGCGCCGCCTCGAGGTCAGCGCGCCAGACGTTGCGGCCGTCGATGACGCCGACCGACAGCCGCGCCTCCGGAGCCAGCGCCGCCAGCACGGCGTCGAGCTGCTCGGGCGCGCGCACGAGATCGACGTGAAGGCCCGCGACCGGCAGCTTGGTCGCGAGGTCGAAGTTCGGGCCGAGCGCGCCGAAGTAGCTCGCCACCATCAGCTTCGGCGCGGTGAGTGCAAGCTCGTCATAGGCGGTCCAGAACGCCGCCCGGTGCAGCTCGCCGAGGTCGGTCGCAAGGATCGGCTCGTCGACCCGCACCCAGTCGGCGCCGGCCGCGGCGAGCGTGTCGAGCAACTCGCGGTAGACCGGCAGCACCGCCGGCAGGAGCTCGAGCGGCGCGAGGCCGGGCGCGCGGCTCTTGGCGAGCGAGAGCCAGGTTACCGGGCCGATGATGACGGGGCGGGTGTGGATGCCCTGCGCCTTCGCTTCCTCGAACTCGCATATGGCCTTCCGCGAGGCGAGGCGGAAGGTCTGGCCGGCGGCGACTTCGGGGACGATGAAGTGGTAGTTCGTGTCGAACCACTTGGTCATCTCCATCGCCGGCACGCCGGCGGCGCCGCGTGCCATGGCAAAGTATGTCGCGAGCCCGACCTCGCCCTCGACCGCGCCGAAGCGCGGCGGCACGGCACCGAGCGTCGCGGTCATGTCGAGCATCTGGTCGTAGAAGGAGAAGTCGTTCGACGGGATCACCGCGATGCCCGCCGACCGCTGTACCGCCCAGTGCTTCGCGCGGAGGTCGGCCGCCGTCGCCCGCAGCGCCGCCTCGTCGATCTCGCCCTTCCAGTAGGCCTCGGTCGCGCTCTTCAGCTCGCGATGCGCGCCGATGCGCGGAAAGCCCAGGTTCGCGGCAACTGCCATCTCGTCCTCCAGTTCCTTCGTCGAGCGGACCATAGGGATGGCGGTCCATGATGAGAAATGGCATTTTCTCCGGGGTTGATGACGAGGAGTCATGAGAATGATCGAGCGCCAGCACCTTGCGATCCTGCGCGAGACCGACCGGCTCGGCAGCGTCACCGCCGCGGCCGACGCGCTGCACCTGACCCAGTCGGCGCTCAGCCACGCCATCCGGCGGCTGGAGGCGCAGGCCGGGGTCGCGCTCTGGGAGAAGGAGGGGCGGCGCCTGCGGCCGACGCAGGCCGGCCGCTACCTGATCGGGCTGGCGCAGCGGCTGCTGCCACAATTCGAGCAGGCGGAGGCGACGCTCGCCGACTTCGCCCGCGGCCAGCGCGGCATGCTCCGGATCGGGATGGAGTGCCACCCCTGCTATCGCTGGCTGCTGCGGGTGGTCGAGCCCTACCTGGCCGCCTGGCCGCGGGTCGACGTCGACGTGCGACAGGCCTTCCAGTTCGGCGGCGTCGGGGCGCTGCTCGGCCACGAGATCGACCTCCTTGTCACGCCGGACCCGGTGGAGCGGCCGGGGCTCGTCTACGAGCCGGTCTTCGCCTACGAGATGCGGCTCGCCGTGGCCGAAGACCATCCGCTCGGCGGCAGTGTCGCGGCGCCGGCCGACCTGACCGGCGAGGTCCTGATCACCTATCCGGTCTCGCCGGAACGCCTCGACGTCTACACGCAGTTCCTGGTGCCGGCCGGCTGCCTGCCGCGGGCGGTGAAGGTGATCGAGACGACCGACATCATGCTGCGGATGGTGGCGGCGGGGCGCGGGGTGACGGCGCTGCCGGACTGGCTGATCGAGGAATATCGCGCCACCCTGCCGATCCGCTCGCTGCGGCTGGGGGAGCCGGGTATCGCGAAGAGCATCCACATCGGCCGCCGCGCCGAAGACGAGAGCGCGGACTATGTCGAGGGGTTCATCCGGCTGGCGGCGGACGCCTGACGCGTCCACGGCCTTCCCGTGTTCGGCGCGGCTTCCCAAACCACCGCCTGTCCTTCATAAGCCAGTCATGCGCCAGCGGCCGATGCGGTCCCTTCTCGTTCTCCTGACCATCCTCGGCCTCCTGATGCCGCGGGTGTCGGGCGTGGCCGCCTCGGTGGTGCCGGGCGGGATGACGGTCGTCATCTGCACCGGGCAGGGCATGATGACCCTGCGCATCGACGACGACGGCAACCCGGTGCCGGTCGCCGACCAACCCGATCACTGCGTCCTCGCCCATGCCGCCGATACCGCGGTCCGCGCCGAGGTTCCGCCGCTCGCCGCCCCGGTCCTCGACACGGTGGCGCGACCCGCGGGAGACCTGATCCGGGCCGAGGGCTATCGCGCCGCCCGACCGCCGCCGCGCGCCCCTCCCGCAGCCTGAGCCGCCTGGAGCCGCCCGCGCCTTGAAAGCGCGGGGCGGCCGGACGTGTGCCGCCGTGCCTCCGGGCGCGGGGCTTCCTCGGGCCATTCAGATCGCGAGAGACATCATGGTCGCACCCACCGCCGCGGCCGGCGCACCCGAACGGGCGCCCCGGGCCGACAAGTTCCATTTCGCCGCCTGGCGCTGGCATTTCTACGCCGGGCTCTTCGTCATCCCCTTCCTCCTCATGCTCGCCACCACCGGGCTCCTCATGCTGTGGATCAGCGTGCTGGCGGGCCGCGACGGCGAGAACATCGCCGTCACGCCCGGCACGGCGCCCGTTCCGATCGAGGCGCAGGCCGACGCCGCCGTCGCCGCGGTGCCGGGCGGCGCGCTGACCGGCTACATCGCGCCCGCGACCCCAGACCGCGCCGCGCTCTTCAAGGTCGGCGCGGGCGAGGACGCGGTCACGCTCGTCGCCGTCGATCCGTGGACCGGCGGCGTGCTCGAGCAGTACCCCTACCGCGCCGGCTGGTACGACACGCTCAGCACCATCCACGGGACGCTGATGATCGGCACCGTCGGCGACCGGCTGATCGAGACCGCCGCCTCGCTCGGCATCGTGCTGATCGCCACCGGGCTCTATCTCTGGTGGCCGCGCAAGGACGGGCTCGGCGCGGCCCTCGTCCCGAACATCGCAGCACGCGGGCGCCCGCTCTGGAAGTCGCTGCACGCGACCATCGGGATCTGGTGGTCGGTGCTGCTTCTCGCCTTCCTCCTCTCCGGGCTCTCCTGGGCCGGGGTCTGGGGCGAGAAGGTCGTGCAGGCGTGGAGCACCTTCCCGGCGGCGAAATACGACGCCGTGCCGCTCTCGGACAAGACCCACGCCAGCATGAACCACGGCGACGCCAAGGAGGTGCCGTGGGCGCTGGAGCAGACGCCGATGCCCGCCTCGGGCTCGCACGCCGGCATGGCGATGCCGGGGATGGCGGACGCGCCGCTCGACTTCGCCGGCGCCGTGGCGCTGGCCCGCGACCTCGGCTTCGACGGCCGCTTCCAGCTCGCCGCGCCGGCGGGTGAGGACGGGGTCTGGACCTTCTCGCGCGACTCGATGAGCGACGACAGCCCGGACCCGACCTCGGACCGTACCGTCCACGTCGATCGCTACACCGGCCATGTCCTCGCCGACATGCGCTTCGCCGACTACTCCGCCGCCGGCAAGGCGATGGCGGTCGGGATCGCGCTGCACGAGGGCGACATCGGCCCGGCGAACGTCGCCGTCAACACCATCTTCTGCCTCGGGGTCATCTTCCTCGCGGTCTCGGGCGTGGTCATGTGGTGGAAGCGGCGGCCGGCCGGCGCCTTCCGCCTCGCCGCTCCGCCGGCGCCGCGCGACATGGGCGTGTGGAAGGGCGCGGTCGTCGTCGGCCTCGTTCTCGCCATCGCCTTCCCGATGGC
>JBGAJI010000091.1:0-12882 GCA_044225035.1 Amaricoccus sp.
CGCCGAGGGTGGCGGCGAACACCGTCGCCGCCGCGCCGCCGGCCAGGAAATTGCCGACCATCTGCCGGGTCACCGCCTGCGGATACGCCGAGACCCCCTCGGCCGCGACCCCGTGGTCGGCGGCGAAGATGGTGAGGGAGCAGCCCTCGATCCGCGGCGTCATCGTGCGGCGCGCGCGGGCGATCGCCGCCGCGAGATCCTCGATCCGCCCCAGCGCCCCGACCGGCTTGGTCTTGCCGTCGATCGCGCGCCGGATCGCCGTCTCCAGATCGTCCCCGTCCCGTGCCATTTGAGCCCCCGAACTTCGCCCGGCGCTACCGTTACCCGTCCGATCGGCCGGGCGCAACCGACGCTCAGGCGCGCGGCGCCGGCGCCTTGCCCGGAGTGAGGCGCGACAGCTGGACCGCGAGGATGCCGGCCATGATGATCGCGACGCCGAGCAGATCCCGCGACGTCACGCGCTCGCCGAGGATCAGGGCGGCGGTGGCGAGGCCGACGAACGGATTGAGGAAATGGAAGGTCGCCGCCCGCGTCGCGCCGATCCGGCCGACCAGCACGAACCAGATCATCGTACCGGCGATCCCGGGAAAGAGCACGGTATAGAGGAAAGCCCAGCCGAGCGAGGCGGTCCAGTCGACCGTCCATTCCTCCAGCAGCCAGGCGGCGGGGAACAGCGCGACGCAGCCGACCAGCATCTGCAACCCGACGATGATCCAGAGATTGCCGCCGCTGGAGGCGCCCCGCACCAGCAGGGTGGCGATGCTGAGGGCCAGCGCGCCGACCAGGCAGAGCGTGACGCCATGGATATCCGCGCCATGGCCGAGCCGCGCGCTCATCACCACCAGCACACCGCCGAAACCGACCACCAGTCCGGCGAGGCCGAGCAATGACAGCCGCTCGCCGAAGAAGATCCGTCCGAGGCCGGCCACCATCAGGGGCAGCAGGCTGGCGATCACGGCGGCGAGGCTGGCGTCGATGGTGCGCATCGCCTCGAAGTTCAAGCCGAGATAGAGCGCGTTCTGGCAGAGACCGAAGATCACCACCGCGCCCCATTGCGCGCGGCTGAGGTGGATGCGCTGACCGATCGCGAGACCGACGCCAAGCGCGAGCAGGCCCGAGATCAGGAACCGGACCGACAGGGCGAGGAACGGCGGCGCGTGGGCCACGACGATATGCGCCGACGTGAAGGCGGAGCTCCACATCGTCACGAAAGCGATCCCGAGCGCCAGCGCCCGCCAATCCATGATGATCCCCCCAAACGACACAGGCCGCGCGACGGCGCGGCCTGTTGGCGTCGTCATCTCCGCGGATCAGGCGTTGATGACATCCTTCAATTGCTTGGCGATGGTCACCTTGGCGACGCGATCGGCTGGCTTCTGCATCCGCTCGCCGGTCGAGGGGTTGCGTACGGTGCGTTCGGGCCGGGCGCGGCACGCGAACTTGCCCAATCCGGGCAGATTGACCGCGCCACCGGACGCGACCTCCTTCGTGACGATCTCGGCCAAGGCGTCGAGCGCGCGGTTGGCGCTGGCCTTGTCCAAGGCGGCGCTTTCGGCGATGGCAGCGACCAGCTGCGTCTTTGTCATGGGCTTTTGTGTCATTTGGTTTCCCTGTCGAGCCTCGCGTCCATCGGCGCGCGACCCCGCGCCGGAAGGGCACTAAAGCGGCTCGCCATTGGAAACTCAATCGCCGAATCGGCGCGAGAGCCCTTATATCGTGAAGAAAGTGCAATCAGCGGGCGACTGTTGCATAAAATCTTCCCGTCATCCGATAAGAACCTTACAGGAACGCGGTCTCGTCGAAGCTGCGCAGCTTGCGGGAATGCATCTTCTCCAGCGGCATGTCCCGCAGGGATTCCAAGGCCCTGACGCCGATTTCGAGATGCTGGGCGACCTGCCGCTTGTAGAAGGCCGTCGCCATGCCGGGCAGCTTCAGCTCGCCATGCAGCGGCTTGTCGCTCACGCAGAGCAGGGTGCCGTAGGGCACGCGGAAGCGAAAGCCGTTGGCGGCGATGGTGGCGCTTTCCATATCGAGCGCGATGGCACGGGCCTGGCTTAGCCGCGCCACCGGGCCGGACTGGTCGCGCAGCTCCCAGTTGCGGTTGTCGATGGTGGCGACGGTGCCGGTGCGCATGATCTTCTTCAGGTCATAGCCGTCCAGCCGGGTGACCTCGGCCACCGCCTCCTGCAGCGCCACCTGCACCTCGGCCAGGGCGGGGATCGGCACCCAGATCGGCAGGTCGTCGTCCAGCACATGATCCTCGCGCATATAGCCATGCGCCAGCACGTAGTCGCCGAGCGACTGGCTGTTGCGCAGCCCCGCGCAATGGCCGAGCATCAGCCAGACATGCGGCCGCAGAACCGCGATATGGTCGGTGATGGTCTTGGCATTCGACGGGCCGACGCCGATATTGACCATGGTGATGCCCGACTGGTTCGGGCGGGTCAGGTGATAGGTCGGCATCTGCGGGCTTTTTGGCGGCGGCGCCGAGGGTGTGCCGTCGCGGCTGGTCACGAGATTGCCGGGCTCGATCAGCGTCTCATAGCCGGATGCCGGATCGGCCAGCGCGGCGCGTGCGAATTCCACGAACTCATCCATGTAGAACTGGTAGTTGGTGAAGAGCACGTGGTTCTGGAAATGCGACGGGCTGGTCGCGGTGTAGTGCGCGAGCCGCGCCAGCGAGTAATCCACCCGCTGCGCGGTGAAGGGCGCCAGCGCCCGCGCCCCCTCCGTGGTCAGCCGGCCCTTGCCGTTGACGATATGGTCGTCGGTGGTGTTGAGGTCGGGCACGTCGAAAAGGTCGCGCAGCGGCCGGTGCAGCGTGTCCTCGATCGAGCCTTCGACATGCGCGCCTTCGGCCATGGCGAAATGCAGCGGAATGGCGGTGTCGGAGGTGCCGATCCGCACCGGCATCCCGTGATTCTGGATCAGGAGCCCGATCTGCTGGGTGAGATAGCCCTGGAACAGATCGGGCCGGGTGATCGTGGTCGCATAGGTTCCGGGCTCGGTCACATGACCGAAGGAAAGGCGGCTGTCGACCTTGGCAAAGCTGCCGGTGGTGACGCTGACCTGGGGATAGAAGGCGCGGTAGCGGCCCTTGGGCACCGCGCCTTTCATCACCTTGGCGAAATGCTCGCGCAGGAAATGGGTGGCGATATCATAGCGCCGCCGCAGGTCGGCCACCGCCTCGGCGGCGTCGTTGAACAGCCGGTCGCCTTCCAGCTCGGGCGAAATGACGGGCAGTTCCGACAGCGGGCCCTGGGGACGCATCGCTCGCTCCTCCTCCTTACCGGCCAACGAAAAGCTCGGTCTTCTCGAACCGCGTGACGTCGATCAGGCCGAGGTCGGAGATGCGCAGTTCCGGGATCACGACCAGCGCCAGCAGCGAATGCTGCATATAGGCGTTGTTCACGTCGCAGCCGCAATCGCGCATCGCGGCGACCATCGCCTCCTGCTCGGCCGGCGCGTCCGACATCAGCCCGGCGATCGGCAGCGGTACCGAGGCGAGCTCGCGCCCCTCGCGCCAGACGGTGATCCCGCCGCCGAGCGCGCGCAGATGGTTCGCCGCCAGCGCCATGTCGGCGCGCGAGGTGCCGACGACGATCATATGGTGGCTGTCATGCGCGACCGTCGAGGCGACCGCGCAAGGCACGTCGTAGCGAAAGCCCGAGACGAAACCGTTGGTCACCTGCCCGGTGGCGCGGTGCCGCTCGACCAGCGCGATCTGGCAGACGTCGGCCGAAGCGTCGCCCTGGACCAGCCCGTCGGTCACTTCCAGCTCGGCCTCCAGCGCCTTGGTCGGAGCCTGGTTCTCGACGACGCCGATCACCCGAGCGCCCACCCGGTTCGCGCCCGCGGGCGCCGGAATCTCGAAATCCTCCGCCGTCAGGTCGCGGGCCATGTTGACCGTGCGCCGCGAAGCCTCCGGCCAGTGGAAGTCGGCGGGCGGGGCGAGGCACACGCCGTTCTCGGCCACGATCTCGCCCCGCGCGATCACCGTCTCGATCGGCAGCGTCGCGAGATCCGATGTCAGAACGCAGTCGGCCCGCCGGCCGGGCGTGATCGAGCCGAGCTCGCGTTCCAGCCCGAAATGCGTCGCGGTGTTGATCGTCGCCATCTGCAGCGCCACCAGCGGGTCGAGGCCGCAGGCGATCGCATGGCGCACCACGCGGTTCATGTGCCCTTCGTTGACCAGCGTGCCGGAATGGCAATCGTCGGTGCAGAGCACGAAGTTGCGCGGATCGAGCCCCTTCTCGGTCACCGCCGTGATCTGCGCCTTGACGTCGTACCAGGCGCTGCCGAGCCGCAGCATCGCGCGCATCCCCTGGCGGACCCGTGCGATGGCGTCGGACTCGCGGGTGCCCTCATGATCGTCGGCCGGGCCGCCCGCGACATAGGCCGGGAAATCGGTAAGGTCGGGGCTGGCATAGTGGCCGCCGACCACCTTGCCGGCGCGCTGGGTGGCGGCGATCTCGCCAAGCATGTTCGCATCGCCAGCCACGACGGCCGGATAGTTCATCATCTCGCCAAGGCCGATGATGTTCGGCCAGGCCATCGCCTCGGCGACGTCGGCGGGCCCGAGTTCCGCGCCCGTGGTTTCCAGCCCCGGCGCCGAGGGGGCGCAGGACGGCATCTGGACATAGACATTGACCGGCTGGACCACCGCCTCGTCATGCATCAGCCGCACACCTTCGAGGCCGAGCACGTTCGCGACCTCGTGCGGATCGACGAACATCGTCGTGGTGCCATGGGGGATCACCGCGCGGGCGAACTGGCCGACGGTCAGCATGCCGCTTTCGATATGCATATGCCCATCGCAGAGGCCGGGGATCAGGAACCGCCCGCCGGCCTCGATCACGCTGGTGTCCGCGCCGATCATCGGACCGGCGTCGGGGCCGCAATAGGCGAAGCGGCCCGCCTTGATGGCGATGTCGGTGCCGGGGATCACCTCGCGCGAATGGACATTCACCCAGGCGCAGTCGCGGATCACCATGTCGGCCGGGGCGCGGCGGGCGGCGACCTCGACCAGGGCGGGGGCCACGTCGGGCCAGGGGCGGAGTTCGGTCATCCCGCTACTCTGCCGGCGCGGGCGCCGCGATCAACCCCCGCCGCGCCCATGTTGCGAAGAATTCACATGAAAAAGCCCGGACCTCGCGGTCCGGGCCAGGTGCCGGGCGAGCCTCGCGGCGCCGCCCTGGGGGGATTGGTTCGCGCGGGGGCCCTTCGTCCCCCGGCGGATTGGCAAGCGGCTCAGTAGGAGTAGGCGCGCTCGCCATGGTCGGCGAGGTCGAGACCCTCGTGCTCCTCCTCGGAGGTGACACGCAGGCCGACCAGCAGATCGACGATCTTGTAGAGGATGAACGAGACGATACCGCTCCAGGCGATGGTGATCAGCACGCCCTCGATCTGGACCCAGACCTGATGCCCCATTTCGTAGCCGTCGAGACCGACGCCGCCGAGCGCGGGGCTGACGAGGACGCCCGTCCCGATCGAGCCGAGGATCCCGCCGACGCCATGGATGCCGAAGACGTCCAGCGTGTCGTCATAGCCAAGCGCGTTCTTCACCGTGGAGCAGAAGTAGAAGCAGACGATCGCCACGAGGAAGCCCATCACGATCGCGCCCACCGGGCCGATGAAGCCGGCGGCCGGGGTCACGGCGACGAGGCCCGCGATCGCACCCGACACGACGCCGAGCAGCGACGGATGGTCCTTGGTCGTCCATTCGATGAACAGCCAGCCCAGCGCCGCGCCGGCGGTGGCGACGAAGGTGTTGAGCATGGCGAGCGTGGTGCCGCCGTTGGCCTCGAGGTTGGAGCCGGCGTTGAAGCCGAACCAGCCGACCCAGAGCAGCGAGCCGCCGACCATGGTCAGCGTCAGCGAATGCGGCGTGTGCGGTTCCTTGCGATAGCCGATCCGCGGGCCGATCACGATCGCGCCGACCAGCGCGGCGATTCCGGCGTTGATATGGACCACCGTTCCGCCGGCGAAATCGAGCGCGCCGCGGGTGAAGAGGAAGCCCTCGGAATACCAGACCATATGGGCGATCGGCAGATAGACGAGCGTGGCCCAGAGGATCGTGAAGAGCAGCACCGCCTTGAACTTCATACGCTCGGCGAAGCCGCCGACGATCAGGCCGGGCGTGATGGCGAAGAAGGTCATCTGGAAGCAGATGAAGACGAATTCGGGGATCACCACGCCGTCGGTGAAGGTCGCGACGGTGGAATCGGACGTGATGCCCGAGAGGAACAGCCGGCTGAAGCCGCCGAAGTAGGCATCCATGCCGCCGCCCGCGTTCAGCGCGACGCTATAGCCATAGATAACCCAGAGAACCATCATGACGCAGCAGATGACGAAGGTCTGCATGAGCACCGACAGCATGTTCTTCGCGCGCACGAGGCCGCCGTAGAACAGGCCGAGGCCCGGCACGGTCATCAGGAGCACGAGCAGCGAGGCGGTGAGCATCCAGGCCACGTCGCCCTTGTCGACCGTCGGCACGACCTCGGTCACCGTCTCGACGACGGCGGGCGCCGTTTCCTGCGCGAAGGCCATGCCCGCCGTGGCGAGCAAGGCGAGTGGGGAGAGCTTCAGCACGTCTTTCATTTGATTCCTCATTGCAGGGCGCCGTCGCTCAAAGCGCATCATCGCCGGTTTCGCCAGTGCGGACCCGATGGGCCTGAAGCACGTCCAGAACAAAAATCTTGCCGTCTCCGATCTTGCCGGTCTTGGCGGTGGCGGCGAGCGTCTCGACCACCTGCGTCACGGCGCCGTCGGCGACCACCAGCTCCAGCTTGATCTTGGGGACGAAATTCACCACGTACTCGGCGCCACGATAGATCTCGGTGTGACCCGACTGCCGACCGTAGCCCTTGACCTCGGATACCATCAGACCCTGGACGCCGATGCCGGTGAGCGCCTCTCGTACCTCCTCGAGCTTGAAGGGTTTGATGACGGCTATGATCAACTTCATGAGTTCCTCGCTCATTATTTCCGGCTTCGCAGGACGCGACAACGGTGCTCATGCAACGTTCGTGCCAATTTGCGCGGCGCCAGTCATCCGCCTGATAACACTCGCCTAACCGGCCCAAAGGCCTGTATGCAATTCGCGCGCTGGGGCAAAGTTGGGCAAGTCTTAACTCTTCGCTAACCACTGCCTACATTTTGAGCATTTTCCGCGCGGGTCCGTGATCGGAGATCGGCGGCAAACCGCTGGCGCCGAGGCGGATTTCTTAGTACCGTCGCGGCAAAACAACGAGCAGGCGACCACCGACATGGCCCAACCGGGCAACAGACGCAAAAAGGCCAAGCCCCGGCTTGGTCGAGCCGAGCGCATGCTGCGCGGCATCTTCGGGAAGGTCTTCCGGATCTTCTGGTGGGTCGGGCTGCGCGTGGCCATCATCGGCGCCGTGGCGCTCGCCTTCGGAGTCGCCTATTACGCCGCGCGCCTGCCGCCGGTCGAGGAACTGCTCGACGGCCGGGACGAGGGCTCGGTCACGCTGATCGATGCGAATGGCGACGTCTTCGCCTGGCGCGGTCAGCAGATGGGCCTGATCCGCGCCGACGAAGTGTCGCCGCATCTGGTGAATGCCATCGTCGCGACCGAGGATCGCCGCTTTTACTGGCATTTCGGCGTCGATCTGCGCGGCACCCTGCGCGCGCTCCTCGTCAATATGCGCGCCGGCACGGCGGTTCAGGGCGGCTCCTCGATCACCCAGCAGGTGGCGAAGCTGCTCTATTTCGACAACAACCGCACGCTGGAACGCAAGATCAAGGAGATCCCGGCGGCGCTGGCGCTGGAGCTGAAATTCTCGAAGAACGAGATCCTGTCGATCTATCTCAACCGCGCCTATCTCGGCGCCGGCGCCACCGGCTTCGAGGCCGCCGCCCAGCGCTATTTCGGCAAGTCGGCGGCGGAGGTGAACCCGGCCGAGGCGGCGATGCTGGCCGGCCTGTTGCGCGCGCCGTCGAAATTCGCGCCGACCAACAATCTCGACCGGTCGCAGCAGCGGGCCGAGGTCATCATCGGGCTGATGGAGGATCAGGGCTATCTGACCGCCCGCCAGGCGGCCGAGGCGCGGGCGCATCCCGCCGTCCTCTCACGCGCCGCCGCCGCCAAGGCGGGCGGTGAGTTCGCCGACTGGATCATGTCCTCGGGCCCCGACTTCCTCACCCGCTCGACGACCGAGGATGTCGAGGTGCTGACCACCTTCGATCCGCGGGTACAGCGCGCCGCCGAGGCGGGGCTGCGCCATGTCTTCGAGAGCAAGGTCAAGGAAGGGTCCAACGCCCAGGCCGCGGTCGTCGTTCTGTCGCGCGACGGGGCGGTGCGGGCGATGATCGGCGGCCGCGATCTCGGCGGCAACGACGGCGCCTTCAACCGGGCGACGCAGGCCCGGCGGCAGACCGGATCGCTGTTCAAGACCTTCGTCTTCGCCGCCGCGCTGCAGGCCGGGGCCAATCCGTTCGATCCTGTGCTCGACGCGCCGCTGACCATTGATGTCCCGGGCTCCGGCCCCTGGTCGCCGCAGAATTACAGCCGCGAGTTTCTCGGACAGATCACCTTGGCCGACGCGCTGGCGAAATCGATCAACACCGCCACCGTGCGCGTCTCGGAGGCGACGGGCCGCGCCCGGGTGCGCGCCGTGGCCGAGGATCTCGGCGTGACCTCGCCGATCGCCGCCGGACCCGCGCTGGCGCTCGGCGCGTCGGAAGCGACGCTGCTCGAGATGACCGGCGCCTACGCCGGCATCCTGAACGGCGGCGTGCGCGCCCTGCCCTATGCGATGCGCGAAATCCGCCTGAAGTCCGACGGCGCGCAGCTGATGGCCGGCGGCGCCGCCACGCCGCGCCGCGTTCTCGACGAACGCGCCGCCGGACAGCTGACCTGGATGCTGACCCAGGTGATCGAGCGCGGCACCGGCACCCGCGCCAGCCTCGGCGAGCGCCCCGCCGCCGGCAAGACCGGCACCACGCAGGCGGCGCGCGACGCCTGGTTCATCGGCTTCACCGGCGACTATGTGACCGGCGTCTGGATGGGCTACGACGACAATACGCCGCTGCGCGGGGTGACCGGCGGCGGGCTGCCGGCGGAAATCTGGCGCGAGACCATGCTGCGCGTCGAGGACGGCCTGCCGATCCAGCCGCTGCCGATGATCGTGCCGACACCGCCCATCGCGCAGGCGCCGGCGCCGAACCCGGTCGAAGTGGTGCAGAACGTCGGCGACGCTGTGCAATCCGTGTTCAAGAGCGTCCTCGGCGGCCTCTTCGGCCGCAACTGAGCCGGGCGGGCTCAGGCCCCTTGCCGCATCGGCGCCGAGAAGGCGACGTCGAGCGCGGCGGCGATGTCGCGCAGCCGCGAGGCGCCGAACTCCGCGTTCATATGCCAGGGATCGGCGGTGGTTTTCTCACGATGCCAATTATGGGCCTCGGTTATCTTCGGCGGGGCGAGGCCCACCGCCCCGCGATTCAGCGTGGCCTTGGTGAAGCCGGGCGTGGCCAGCGTATCGTCGCTCTGCGGGATGAAGGTGGCGCCCGCGGCGGCGGCGGCGGCGTCGGCGCATTGCAGGAAGAAATCGACCAGATCGCCGAAATAGGCGGTGGCGCGCAGCTTGCGCAGATGCGCGTTCACCTTGTTGTCAATGATCGTCTCCGAGGGATAGGGCGACGACAGGAAGATGACCGGCGCGGAACTCGCCGCGCGGATGCTGCGTGCAAGACCGTAGCCAGCCCGGTTCCCATAGGCGCGGGCGAGAAAATCGGTGAAGAACGCGTCGCTTATCACCTCGCGCCCGGCGCTCCGCTTGCGGTCGGCCGCGAGGCAATGCATGCGGAACAACTGGAACAGATCGCGATATTCGATGCCGAGCCCGACGATGACGAAGGCGTCGTAGGCCCGCATGTCGATCCGGTCCCGACCGGCCGAGGTCGAGGTCATCTGCGTCATCAGATAGTCGTCGTCGGTGGTCAGGAAGTGACCGTCGACCACGTGGAACTTGTCGATGAGATAGCCGGAGCCGGCGAAATAATCGGCCGACCGGGCCGGGAGCGCCTTTGGATCGGCGTCGATGGCGAGCTTCACGCAGGCGAGATGCGAATTGCCAATGAAGCAGAGGCGATTGACGGGCGGGCTAAGACTCACGGCTTGAAGGCCTCCAGCAATGCTTCCTCGCACTGAACATCCTCGGACGCCTTGCGCCGTGCGCGCCGCCGCCCGGCGGGCGATTCCGCGCCATGCTCGTCGAAGAAATTGCGCATCACGGTCTCGACGCCGGCCGGGCTGACCGACCGCAGGTTGCCCTCGAAGAAGAAACCGCGCGACGGGTGGGACGCGATGATCTCGTAAGAGGGGAAATAGTCGAGATCCTCGAACTCGGCGTAGAGCTGCCCCGCCACCGCGCGCAGCACCGACTTCGAGTACATCGTCGCCACCAGCACGTGCTGGTCGGCGGCGGTGGCGGTCAGCGGCACCGGCGAGACGGTGATGAGATGGCGTATGCCGGGATTGAACTTCGCCAACTCGGCATGGAAGGCCCGATAGTCGGCGATGATTTCTTCGTAATTGAAGTTCTTGAAAGCATGGATCGCCGGATCGAACCTGCCGGCGATGGTGCCCGGACATGTCGGCAACGTCCGCCCCGACTTGGTATCGACCCAGGCCTCGGTCAGGCCCATGGTGAAGACGAAGACCCGGGTCTGCTATGGTGAAGACGAAGACCCGGGTCTGCTTGAACATCAGGCGCACCCGCGCGAGATGCGCCGCGCGATGCTGCGCGACCTCGCGGCGGGTCGCCAGCCCATTGGGCTCGACGCCGGGCCGCAGCGCGTCGTAGTAGCGTCCGTCCTTCTCCCAGACCAGAACCGGCCAGGGCTTCTCCGCCGTCGCCTCCCGGAAGAGCTCCAACAACTGGCGGACGGTGTAGATATTGGCATAGCGCGCGGAATAGACGCCGTAGCCATAGGCCTTGGACAGTTCCGGGTCCTTCGTCGCCGGGGCCTTCTCCTTGTCGAGCACGCGAAAACCGCGGGCGCGGAAATTGGCGGCGATATGCTGGGCAAAGCAGCTGCCGGCGGTGGCGATCCAGTCGTCCCGCGTGATCTCGAACCGTTTCTTATAAAGGCCGCGCATGATCAGCGGATTGGTCTCGGCGACGCCGGTACGCCAGAACCGCGTTCCGTCGAGACCGGCGTAGGGCGAAGCTCCGGCCTTCTTTTCGGAGCCGCCGGACTTGCCACTTCCGATCTTGTCGAAGGATGGCATCAAGTTACCGTCCATTGGTTCCCTTTCCGGCGGTCGCGACACTACTTCCGATTGTCATCGCGGCTGGTTCTTGTCAACGCCGACGGCGCGCCCCCGGAGGCGGCGGGGCCACGATCGCCCGACTTGAAGGCCCCGGCGCCTTCCCCTAAACCGGCCTACGAACAGCTTGGGGGCGCGGCATGGCAACCGGACTGATGAGCGGAAAGCGCGGCCTGATCATGGGGCTGGCCAACGACAAATCCATCGCCTGGGGCATCGCCCAGGCCTGCGCCGAACAGGGCGCCGAGCTCGCCTTCACCTATCAGGGCGAGGCCCTGGGCAAGCGGGTGCTGCCGCTGGCGGCGGAGCTTGGCTCGGATATCGTGCTGCCCTGCGACGTCACCGACGACGCCTCGCTGGACGCGGTCTTCGCCGCGCTCGCCAGCCGCTGGGGGCGGCTCGATTTCATCGTCCACGCGATCGGCTTTTCCGACAAGAACGAGCTGCGCGGGACCTATGTCGAGAATACCACCGCCGCGAACTTCACCCAGACCATGCTGATCTCGGTCTTTTCCTTCACCGCCGTGGTGCAGCGGGCGGTGCCGATGATGACCGAGGGCGGGTCATGCCTGACCCTCACCTATTACGGCGCCGAGAAGGTGATGCCGCATTACAACGTGATGGGCGTCGCCAAGGCCGGGCTCGAGGCCTCGGTCAAGTACATGGCGATGGACCTCGGGCCGCGCAACATCCGGGTCAACGCGCTGTCGGCCGGACCGATCAAGACGCTGGCCGCCTCGGGCATCGGCGATTTCCGCTATATCATGAAATGGAACGAGCTGAACTCACCGCTGCGCCGCAACGTCACCCAGGCCGACGTCGGCAAGTCGGCGATGTTCCTGCTGTCGGACCTGTCCTCGGGCGTCACCGGCGAGAACCTGCATGTCGACGCGGGCTATCACGTGGTCGGCATGAAGGCCGAGGACGCGCCCGATATCGACGTCGTGACCGGGCGCAAGGACGCGGCGCAATGACGGTGGCGGCCTTTCTCGCCTTCGCGCTGCTCAGCCTGATGGCGGCGGTCAGTCCGGGGCCGGCGGTGTTGATGGCCGCGCGGACCGGGGTGACGGAGGGGATGCGGACCGGCGTCTTCCTGGCGCTCGGGATCGGCGCGGGGGCGGTGGTCTGGGCCTCCGCCGCGCTGTTCGGGCTCGCCATCGTCTTTCAGCTGGCGCCGGCGCTGCTGATGGCGCTGAAGCTGGTCGGCGGGGCCTACCTCCTGTGGCTGGCGTGGCACCTGTGGCGGGACGCGGACCAGCCGATCGTCGACGCGGGCGGCCGGGCCCCGCGCAGCGCCCCGGCCGCCTTCCGTCTGGGCGTGGTGACGCAGCTGGCCAATCCGAAGCCAGCGGTGATGTTCTCGGCGATCTTCGTCGGCACGGTGCCGCCGGGAACGCCGGTCTGGGTCCTGGCGGCGCTGCTCGCCGTCGTGTTCCTGAACGAGTCGCTCTGGAATATCTTCGTCGCGCGGGTTTTCTCGCTCCCGCGGACGCGGGCGGGATATCTGCGGCTGAAGGGTGTGATCGACCGGACGTTCGGCGGGCTGCTGGCTCTCCTGGGCGTCAGGATCGCCGTGAGTTGAGGGGCGT
>JBGAJI010000092.1:0-2875 GCA_044225035.1 Amaricoccus sp.
AACAGGTCGATCGTCTGCCAGGCATCGCTGGCCAGCAGGCCATCCTCGGCCTCGCCGACGAGCGTCAGGCGCGCGCCTGCCTCCATCGTCTGGGCGGCGTTGCGAAACCCGCCGGTCAGCACCAGCCGGTTCGGCGCGATCCCGTCGAGCGGCCTGTCGGTGGTGAGATCGGTGCCTTCGATCAACTGGCCGGCGAGGCTGCCGAACAGCCGCTCGGCGTCATAGCTGATCTCGAGCTCGAGGCCCTCGATCCGCGCCTCCTCGATATTGTCGTATTGCAGATAGCTGTCGAACAAAGTCCCGCGCTCGACGAGGCCGATATAGTCCGTCACCTCGTTGCGATAGATCGCCGCCTGCGCGGTCAGCATGTCGCCGTCGCGGATCAGGTCGGGATAGGCGAGCGTCGCGCCGATCTCCGACGTCAGCGAGCTTTCCGGCTTCAGCGAAGGATTCGGCCGGATGTAGAAATCCGCCGGCTCGGGATGCATGCCATTGACCAGCGCCTCCGACAGGGTCGGCGGCCGGAATGCCTTGGCCAGCGTCGCATAGACCGTCGCGACGCCGCCGACCTCCTTGCGCAGGGTCAGCGAGGGCGACAGCTGCGCGCCCGAGGCATCGCCATCCTCGCTGGTCAGCTGATAGTCGTCGGCGCGCAGGCCGACGATCGCCTGGAGCGTCTCGGTCAGGCCGATCGCATCCTGCGCCAGCAGCGACCCGACCCGCCGCTGGCCAGACGGGCTGAGCGACCCGCCGATCGCCGTCGGATCATCGACCGTCACCTCGTCGCCGAAGGCATCGAGCACGAAGGTGAGATCATGGGCCATGGACCCGAGCTCGAAGCCGGTCTCCGCCGTCCCGCGCAAGCCGTTGGTCGTGGTGACATAAGACCGCGAGGGTCCGATCGGCCGCGCCGTCACCTCGTCGAGCAGCTGCTGATCGACATCCGTCACCGTGCGGAACAACGTCAGCTCGCCGGTGACCATCCCGCCGCCGTCATAGAGATAGTTCAGCACCGCGTTGCCGGTGCCGAGGTCGTTGTCGCGCGGAATGCCGGCGAACTCCCCGGTGCGAAAGCTCGACTGGAGCTGCGAATAGGAGAAGGTCAGCGCCTGCCCGTCGTCGGTGGCGAAGGAGAATTTCCCCAGGCCGGACAGCTCGGTCTCGGCCGCCTGAACCTCGGTGCCGTCGCCCGCGCGATAGTCGCCGGCGTCGGCGCGGGTGAAGGCGACGAGGAGATCGCTCGCCGTCCCCAGCCGCCGCGCATATTCGACATGGGCCGTCGGGCTCTCGGTCAGTGTGCCATAGCGCAGCCGCGCCTCGCCGCCCTGGACCTCGCCCGCGGCGATCAGATCCGCCGCCTCGACGGTGCGCAGCGCCAGCGTTCCGCCGATCGCGCCGGTCGCCGCCTCGGGACCAGCCGCGCCGCGCACCACCTCGATCGAGCGCAGCATCTCGGGATCGGTGACGAAGGTGCCGTTCGGCCCATGGTCGCTGCGGGCGAAATTCTGGCGGGCGCCGTCGATGGTGACCACGGTGCGCCCGTTGCCCTGCAGCCCGCGGATATTGACCGCGATCGACGGATCGCCGGGCGTCGTCTCGGTGGTGACGCCGGGGATGGTGTTCAGCACCTTCGGCAGGTCCGCGCCCTGAAACGCGCCGAGCAATGTGTCGCGCTCGACCACCGACGCATTCCCGCCGCCATTGGCCGCGCCGCCCGGCAAGGCACCGGTGACGACGATCGGATCGAGCGTCAGGGCGGCGCCCGTGTCCGTCACATCCTCGTCCGCCTGCTGCCCCGCCACCGGCGTTCCGCACAACAAGGCGAACGCCACGAAGCCGAGGCGTGGTCCGAGCGTCGCGGAAAACGGGCGCATGCTGTCATCGGTCCAATGGCGGGGGATCGGTGTCACTGGCCAGAGAGCGGCGCCGCGCGATCCGAACCGGACGCGCATCGACCCCACCCCCATCGCGGGCTACCCGATGAAACCCTTACCATTCCCGATTTTTTCGGTCAACTAACGCGACCGCGTTGGGCTGGCGCTTCCAAGCGTTTCACCCACCCCCGGCCGCCTCGCTCCCTTTTCGACCGAAGCGGGCGTTGCCAAGCGCGCGCGAGCGCGAAGGGCAAGGGGCTATCCTCTTGGGATACGATTTGGCGACGGACAAATTCGTCAAGTGAAAAGCGGCCGCACCGGTCAAGGCGAAGGGCCGTTGATGTCAGACCGCCGCCTGCGGCAGGACGAAGACCTGCCCCTCCGGCGGCGCGCGGTTGACGCGCAGGCCGGCGCGATAGGCGCGGCCGAGCAGCGCGTCGGTCAGGACCTCGGCCGCGGTGCCCGCCGCCGCCACCCCGCCGCCGTCGAGCAGCAGGACGCGATCCGCGAACATCGCGGTCAGGTTCAGGTCGTGCATCACCGCCACCACCCCGCCGCCGCGCCGCGCATACTCCGCGACGCATCGCATGACGAGAAGCTGGTGCCCGATGTCGAGGCTCGCCACCGGCTCGTCGAGCAGCAGCCAGCACGGCCGCCCCTCCATAACCGGCGCCCACACCTGGGCGAGGGCGCGGGCGAGATGCCCCCGCGCCTGTTCCCCGCCCGACAGCGTGGCGAACCGCGCGCCGCCGCGCCCGCCGAGATCGACGGCGTCGAGCGCCGCGTCGATCACATCCCCCCGCCCGGCGGACCCGCCGGCGGCCAGTCCCATCGCCACCACCTCGCGCAAGGTGAAGGGAAAGGCCAGCGGCGCCGACTGCGGCAGCACCGCCCGACGCAGCGCGAGGCGCCAGGGCGCGAGCCGCGCGATCTCCACCCCGTCGAGCGTCACGCGCCCCGGTATCTCGCCGGTCAGCACCCGGAGCAGCGTGGTCTTGCCG
>JBGAJI010000092.1:2902-12742 GCA_044225035.1 Amaricoccus sp.
TCTTGCCGGACCCGTTCGGCCCGACGATCGCCGTCACCGCCCCCGGCGCGGCGGCGAACCCGAGGTCGCGCAGGATCGCCCGGCCGCCGAGCGTGACGCTCACCCCCTCGGCGCGCAGCATCAGAGCGCCCCGAAGCCGCGGCGGCCGACCAGCAGCCAGAGAAACACCGGCGCCCCGACCAGCGCGGTGACGATGCCGATCGGCAGCTCGGCCGGCGCCACCACCGTCCGCGCCACCAGGTCGGCGAGGAGCAGCAGCGTCGCGCCGAGCAGCGCCGCGGCCGGCAACAGCGCGCGATGCCCGGGCCCGATGGTCAGGCGCAGGAGATGCGGCGCGACGATGCCGACGAAGGCGATGCCGCCGGAAATGGCGACGGCGGCGCCGGTCGCGGCGGCGGCGACCAGGATGGCGCCGGATTTCAGCCGCTCGACGCGGATCCCGAGATGCAGCGCCGCCGCCTCGCCCAGCGCCAGCGCGTCGAGCCCGCGCGCCAGCGGCGGCGCGCCCGCCAGCGCCAGCGCGATGATCGGCCCGGCGACGGCCAGCTTGCCCCAGGTCGCCCCGGCCAGCGAGCCGAGGCTCCAGAAGGTGATGTCGCGCAGCTGCGCGTCATCGGCGACGAAGAGCACGAGCCCGGTCCCCGCCCCGGCCAGCGCCGCCACCCCGATCCCGGCGAGGAGCAGCGTCGCAACGCTGGTCTGCCCGTCCCGCGTGGCGACGCGATAGAGTGCCAGCGTGGTGATCCAGCCGCCGACGAAGGCGGCGATCGGCACCAGCCAAGGCCCCGCGAAGACCGCGCCGCCGAGCAGGATGGCAAGCACCGCGCCCAGCCCCGCTCCGGCCGTCACCCCGACCACCCCGGGATCGGCCAGCGGATTGCGAAAGAGCCCCTGCAGCACCGCGCCCGACACGGCGAGCGCCGCGCCGACCAGCGCGCCGAGGATCAGCCGCGGCAGGCGGATGTCCCAGAGGATGACCCGCTCGCGCGGCGCCATCTCCGCCCCCGACAGCGCCTTCAGCGCCGAAACGCCGGAAGCACCGACCTGCAGCCCCGCGGCCGCGGCGAGCAGGAGCGCGAGACCCAGCAGGCCGAGCACCAGCGCCAGCGGCGGACGCCCGTCCGCGTCTTCCAAGGCTTCAGCCTTCGGACAGGGCCCGGCGAAGCGCGGTGACCGCCTCGGCGGTGCGCGGCCCGAAGCCGAGCAGCAGCAATCCGTCCATCTTCACCAGCCGCCCCGCCTCCGCCGCCGGGGTCCCGGCGAGACCGGGCAGCGCGAACAAAGCCTCGGCGCTCGCGCCATGGTCGCCGCCCCGGTCCATCATCACCACCGCCTCCGGCGCGGCGGCCAGCACCGCCTCGGCCGAGACGAGCTTGTAGCCCTCGAACCCGCTCAGCGCGTTCTCCGCCCCGGCGAGGCGCAGTATCGCATCGGCGCCGGTGCCGCCGCCGGCCGCCATCAGCCGCCCGCCCTCGACCGACAGCAGAAAGATCGCCCGCCGGTGCGCCGGCGGCGGGGCATCGGCGGCGGCGCGGATTTCCGCCTCGACCCGGCCGGCGAGCGCCGCGCCCTCCTCCGGCACGCCGAGCGCGCCGGCCACCACCTCGATCTTGCGCGCCACGCCTTCCGGGCTCTCGTCCGACGGCACCTCGACATAGTCGACCGCCGCCGCCTCGATCGCCGCCACCGCCTCCGGCGGCCCGGCGTCGACATCGGCGAGGATCAGGTCCGGCCCGACGGACAGCACACCCTCGGGCGACAGGGCCCGCATATAGCCGAGATCGGGCAGAGCCTGCGCCTCCGGCGGAAAGGTCGAGGTGCTGTCCCGGCCGATCAGCCGGCCGGACTGGCCGAGCGCATAGACGATCTCGGTGACCGAGCCGCCGACCGCCACCACCCGCTCGGCCCCCGCGACCCCAGCGCCCGCCGAGCCAAGGAGCAGCATCGCGGCGAGAAGCGGCCGGATCACCGCGCCGCCTCCGCCGGCTCGAAGTGCTCGGTCGGCTGGGCATCGACCACCGCCTGCCAGGCGGCGATCGCCTCCGGCCCCGCCTTGCCGACGCCGAAGATCTGCGCGATCAGCCCGCCCTCGGCGTCGAAACATTCGATAGACACCGCCGGCCCGCGCCGCGTCGGCTTGTCCACCGCCCAGACCTCGGCCACATGATCCTGACGCAGATGCAGGTCGAGCCCGGGGTCGAGCACATTGATCCAGGGGCCCATGCCGACCACGTTGCGGATCGGCCCGCCATGGATCTCGATGCAGCCGCGGTTGCCGACGAAGATCATGATCGGCACCTCGCCCGCCGCCGCCGCCTCGAGCGCGGCCGGCACCGCGCCGGGCGCCAGCCGCCGGGCCAAGGGTTCGCCCGCGATGCGATAGGCGCCGAGGCGATTCATCCTGAGCCGGCTGACCAGGCTCAGGAACTGGTGCGTGTCGGTCATCCGGCCCCAATGCTCGCGCAAATCCGCCGCCCGCTCGGGATTGCCGAACGGCGCCTCGACCGCCGCGCGCGGGGCCACGGCCAGCGTCTCGCCTTGCTCCGCCTCGCGCAGCCCCGCGACGAACGGTTCCCACTTCGCCGTGTCGGAGGCGTCGGTCAGGAAGATCTTGTGCACCGCGTCGCCCGCCGCGTCGAAGATCTGGATCGACCGCCGCGGGCCCGCTCCGGTCTCGCGGGTCAAGGCGAAGCCGCTGACCCAATGCGCCGGAAAGAACCGCAGGTCGATCTCGCCATTGACCACCAGACCGGCGTGCCCGCCGCCGGAATAATTGTCATAGATCCCGGTCTTCTCGATCACGCAGGATTCGTTGCGGGTCAGCGCCATCAGCGGCCCGAAGGCGGTCAGCCCGGGGATGATCCGGTCGGGATGCGCGGCGATCCGCGTCGCGCCATGGCCGACATGCGCGGCGAGCAGCTCGCCCTCCGAAACGCCGAGCTCGCGGGCGAGGTCGCGGTCCCGCGCCTTCGGCTGCTCGGCGCGGGCGGCGCGCAGCGTGGCGGGATCGGTACATGTGCGGTCGGTGGTCATCGGGGCCTCGGCGGAAAAGGGAGCGCCTCTCTGGCCGAACCGCCCCTCGCGGGCGCCCATGCTGGATAGCTGCTGTCGGGGTTCAGGGATAGTCGAGCGCGCCCCGCCGCGCAACCGCCCCTCCGCCCTATCAACGGGGTGATCGCATTATGCCCTTGCGCCCGCACCTTGCCGACCTGCCAGTGGCAGGGCGCGCGGGCGCGCGCCCGAAGCAAGCTTGCGTAGGGCGCGAGGGGTGAAAATTTCTCCGGAGGGATGAATCGTGGCGGGCGTGCCCGGCTCGTCCGTTGCAAACGGACGTGCCCCCGCAGGGCACGTCCGTCACGATCTCGCCGACGGTCGATATCGTGAAGGGGATGCTGTGAAGTCGCGCGGGGTCCGATCCAATGCGGTCCCCCGCGGACAAGCCCCGCCCGACCGCGGCCTCCCGGAACGATCCCGGGAGGGCGCGAAATTCCGTCAGGCGCTCGCCGCCGCCTTCGCCTTCGGCGCGGCGCGGCGCTTGGTCGGCGCGTCGGTCGCCGCGGCGGCCACGGCCTTCTTGCGGCGCGGGGCGGGCGTCGCCGCCGCGCCGATCTCGGCGCTGGCTTGGGTCCAATGCGCATCGGCCATCCCGTCGGGACAGCCCTGCTCCTCCCAGATCGCATGCGCGCGTTGACGGATCCGGTCCTCGTCGGCCATGCCTTGCGTCCTCCTGTTGCTCGCGGGGTATCTTCCCCGCGCGCACCATGTCAGGCAAGTCACCATGACTCAAGTCTGGGTTGTAAAGATCTGCCCTATTCTTCGCCGAAATCCACCGGCTGCCCGTTCAATAGGCGCCCTTCGCATCAAGTAGCCGGAACGGAGTCATGAACAGGATCCGCAGATCCATCCAGATCGACCAGTTCTCGATATATTGCAGGTCATGCTCCACCCGCCGACGCAAAGTGTCGGGATCGTCGATCTCGCCGCGCCAGCCGTTGATCTGCGCCCAGCCGGTGATGCCCGGGCGCACCTTGTGCCGCGCGGCGTAATCCTCGACGATCGCCTCGAAGGCCTCCTGCCGGCTCGAGACGGCGGCCAGCGCATGCGGCCGCGGACCCACCAGCGACAGGTCGCCGGTCAGCACATTGAACAGCTGCGGCAGCTCGTCGACCGACCAGCGGCGGATGCGGCGCCCGACCCGCGTCACCCTCGGATCGCCCTTGGTCACGATCTGGCGCGCGGTCGGATCGCAGGCGGCCGCGTACATCGAGCGGAATTTCCATACCAGCACCGGCTTGTGGTTATAGCCGTGCCGCGGCTGGCGGAACAGGATCGGCCCGGGCGAGTCGAGCCGGATGGCGATCGCCGTGCCGATCAGCACCGGCGACAACAGCAGAATGGCGACGCAGGCCCCGACGATATCGAGCGCGCGCTTCAGCGCCAGCTCGCCGTCGCGCAGCGGCCGCGAGACGAGTTCGATCAGCCCGCCCTCCGGCGGCGCCACCGCCCGGCGCCGGAAACCGGGATCGTTGGAGAAATCGGCCAGCCGCACATCGAGCGGCAGTACCGCCACCGCCTTCAGGATCTCCCGAATCCGCGCCTCGGCGCTCAGCGGCAGGGTGATGATGAGCATGTCGATCTCGGCGGTCCGTGCGAAGGCGAGCAGGTCGTTCACCGTCCCGAGCCGCGGCACGCCATCGACCACCCCCGGCGAGCGCTCGTCGGACCGGTCGTCGAAAATGCCATGGACATGGATGTCGTTGCCCGGCGCGGCCGCCATCGCCCGCATCACCTCGGACGTGCGGAACCCGCCGCCGATCATCACCGCGCGCCGCTCGGTCAGGCCGAAATCGAGCGCGATGCCAACCAGGGTCGCGCCGAGCGCCCGCGCCGGGATCAGGAACACCATCAGCGCCGGCGTCGCGACGAGAGTATCCCCGACGAGCAGGGTCAGGACGAGCCCGACGATCAACAGCTTCAGCAGGCTGCGCCGGAACCGCCGCAGCGCATGCAGCCGATAGGCGCCGGTGCTCCAGAGCAGCGCGACGCCGGCCAAACCCGCCGCCGCCGAAATCCACATGGTGCGCGCCGTCGGCTCGACCGGCGACGAAAAATAGGCGTCGAACCAGAGGCCGAGCGTCAGGCCGGCGAAATCCAGCAGCGCCACCAGCGCGGCGATCGATCCCGGCGCCAGCGACGCCCGCCGCAACCCCCGCGCCACGTTATGCGCGCCGACCGACAGAGCCTCGACCTGTTCCATCCTCTCCACCTTTCGCACCCGAGCGATGCGAAAGGCTCTAGCCCCGCCGCCGTTAAGCGCGGCTTAGAAGCGCGGCGCGAAATGCTTCGAATAAGGCTAAAGCCCAACCGGTTCGCGGCCCGCCACCCCCTCCCTTTCGACCGAAGCGGGCCCCCGGCCCGCGAGTCCCGGCCCGACAAGCCGACGCGACCAGCGTCGGCCGGGCCGTTGCCCGGAGCGCGCGAGCGCGCAGGGCAAGGGGCTATCCTCTTGGGATAACGGTGATAATCCGTCCGCGCCTGCCTGGCCTGGTGCGTCGCAGACGCGCCTGCCAGGCGCAGGCAGGCGCGGACGGATTAGTGTACCCCTAATCCGTCAAAGGAACCGGCCCCGCCTACCCGAACCGGATCTTCCGCGCATAGAATCCCTCCGCCAGATGCTCCGGCGCGCAGCATTCCAGACCGCGCAGCCGCATCAGGCCGCGGAAGGTCAGATCCTCGAACCAGTGCTTGCCCGCCTGGCTGGCGAAGCACGTGGTCAGAAGCTCGATCTTGCGATCGGTATCCGCGACCGAGGCCGGCACGAAGAAATTCGGCGAGCCGAGACCCCCGTCATATTTCGGGATCTCGTATTCCAGGATCAGATGATCGCGAAACGTGTTCCAGGCCAGCTCCGACACCAGCCGGTGGTCCTGATGCAGGTCGCGGCCATAGTGGCACAGCACCACGTCCGGCTCCCAACCCTTCAGCGTCTCGAAGAAGGCCTTGATCTCCACCCATTGCGCCGGGAAATGCCCGTCGCGAAACGTCTGGAGCAGGATCTCCGCCCGCTCCACGCCCGCGAGGAACGCCTCGGCGCTGGCCCGCGCCTCCTCGCCCCGCGTCCCGCCGGCGGCGAGCACCACCCAGACGATCCGCGCCCCCGGATATTCCCGCGCCATCCGCAGCAGGGTCGCCCCCGCCCCGATCTCGATATCGTCGCTATGTGCCCCGATACAGAGGATGGTCGCGGGCTCAGGCCACCGCAGGCCGAACATCGTCGCCACGCATCTTCCAGACCTGCCAGGGCGTGGTGCCCCGCGCCCAGAGATCGTCCAGGGCCTGCTTTTCCTTGAAAGTGTCCATCGGCATCCAGAAGCCGTCATGCATATGCGCATAGAGCCGGTTCGAGGCGATCAGCCGGTCGAACCCCTCGACCACCAGCTCCTCGCCGGGGTTGAGATAGTCGAAAATCTCCTCGCGCAGCATCATGTAGCCGCCGTTCATCCACATGCCGGAATCCCGCACATTCATCATGCTCGAGACCCGGTTCTGGTCGTTCACCTTGACGAGATGGAACGAATAGGGCGGCGGCACGCAGCAGAAGCCGGCCACCGCGTCCGAGGCCTGGAAACTGCGCAGCATCAGGTTCAGATCGACGTCGGTCAGCACGTCGGCATAGTTGGCGAGGAACATCTTCTCGCCCTGCAGATGCTTGCGCACGCGCAGCAGCCGCCCGCCGATATTGGTCTCGAGCCCGGTATCGACGAAGGTGATGCGCCAGTCCTTCTGTTCGGGATTGAGCACGTTGATCTTGGCCCCGCCCTGGTCGAGCACGAAGTCGCTGGTCAGCGCCTCGTTATATTCGAGGAAGAACTTCTTGAAGGCCTCACCCTGATAACCGAGGCAAAGGATGAAATCCTTGTGCCCGAAATGCGCGTAGTAGCGCATGATATGCCAGATGATGGGCAGGCCGCCGATCGGCACCAGAGGCTTTGGAATCCGCTCGGAATACTCGCGCAAGCGTGTTCCCATCCCACCACAAAACAGCACAACCTTCATATCGCTTCCTCTTGGCCGACCGTGCCAGCCCTTCTTTCGCGTGGAACACGCGACACCCGGCGCGATCTTAGCCGCTCCGCGCGAAAATTCGAGTCGGTAATGTCATATCCGGAATGTCATATCCGGCCCGGCCCTTGCCAACCCAAAGCCGCTCCCCGGCATTTCCCCCGGCCTCGGTTCTTGCCTGATCCGGCGAAACCTCCTACTTCTGGCCCGCCCCGCGGAGAGGAGTTTCCCCATGATCGGCCGCCTCAATCACGTCGCCATCGCCGTCCCGGACCTCGCGGCCGCCGCCGCGCTGTACCGCGACACGCTCGGCGCCGAGGTGCGCGCGCCGCAGGACGAACCCGATCACGGCGTCACCGTCGTGTTCATCGACCTGCCGAACACCAAGATCGAACTTCTGCATCCCTTGGGCGAAGGCTCTCCGATCGCCGGCTTTCTCGCCAAGAACCCCTCGGGCGGAATACACCATATCTGCTACGAGGTCGAGGATATCAACGCCGCGCGCGACCAGCTGGTCGCCAAGGGGGCGCGGGTGCTCGGCGACGGAACCCCGAAGATCGGCGCGCATGGCAAGCCCGTGCTGTTCCTGCATCCGCGCGATTTTCAGGGCACGCTTGTCGAGCTCGAACAGTCATGACGATCACCAGCGTCGTCGTCATCTTCGCCACGACCTGGTTCCTCGCCCTGCTCGTCGCGCTGCCGATCGGCATCCGCACCCAAGGCGAGGCGGGCGAGGTGGCGCCGGGCACCCCGGGCTCCGCCCCCTCCGACCCGATGATCCGCAAGAAGGTCACGTGGGCGACGATCGCCGCCGTCGTCATCAGCCTGCCGATCTGCCTGCTCATCGCCTTCGGCGGACTGACGATCGCCGATCTCGACATCTGGGGCGTGATGTAGCCGATCGGCGCCGATCCCCCGTTAACGCTTTCGTAGGTCGACTCCCGCGCGATTCGTGCTAGGGTGGAAATCGGGGTAAGCCACGGAGGTTCGCCGGATGGCGACGTCTACCACACTGACTGTACTTGCCACCGTGATGACTTTGCTCGGTTTCGCCGGCGCCACCCTCGCGCATCACGCGCGGCGCCGGGCCGAAGCGACGGTGAAGATACGCACACGCCGCCCCGGTCCTCGCGGCGGCGCCTGACTGGCGACAGCCAGACCTTTTCCTCGTTCAGACTGGGGCCTCGGCCCCATTATTTTTGCCCAAACGCCTTCGCCCAAACGCCAGCGCGCCGCTCAGGCCGGCGCCAGCCGGTGATACTGGTGCGTGAAGACCGCGACGCCGAGGATCGGGATCACCAGATTGAGCAGCGGAATGGTCAGCGGCGCCGCCATCAGCGTGCCGGCCAGCCAGATGCGCCAGAAATGCCGCCGGGCCAGCGCCCGCGCCCCCTCCGGCCCCAGCCGCCGCATCGCCACCAGCTGGAAATATTCCCGCCCGAGCAGGAAGCCGTTCACCAGCACGAAGACCACCGGCGCCAGCGGCGGCGCGATGACATAGATGATGAGCGCGCCGATATTCACCGCGATCACCAGCGCCATGAAGCGCAGCGAATCCACCAGCTGCTGCGACAGCCCGAGGGCGAGCACCGGCGGCAGGCCCGGATAATGCCGCGCCTCGACCGCCGCCGCCACCTCGTCGAGGAAGAAGCCGACCACGCCGGCCGCCACCGGGGTCATCAGCACCACCGACAGCGCGATCATCACCCCGACCGCCGCCCAGGAGACGAGATCATCGACGAAGCCGACCGTCCCGATCCAGGGCAGCGTCACCGTCGCGGGCATGAGCCAGCCAAGCGCCAGCATCGCCCCCCAGAACACCAGCGCGAGCCCTGCGACCGTCACCAGCAGCGCCCGGATCAGCACGCCGAGAAACCGCGGATCCGCCATCTGGCCGAGCGCGCGACCGAAATCGGCGATCAGGCTCACGCGTCGCGCCAGGTGGTCAAGGCCGCGACGTCGGGCCGCGGCCGGTCCGGCACCTCGCCGACCGCGCTGCCGATATGGATGAAGCCCGCCACCCATTCCTCCGGGGTCAGCCCCAGCGTCTCCTCCAGCAGCGTCCGGTCATAGGCCGGCCAGCCGGTCAGCCAGTTCGCCCCCCAGCCCGAGGCGAGCGCGGCGTTCAAGAGGCTCAGCGCCACGGCGCCGGCCGACAGCGCCTGCTCGACCGGCGGCGCCTTCTCGCTTTCCTTCGGGCTGCCGATCACCGCGATCGCCACCGGCGCCTGTTCGAAGGCGAGCGCGCCCTTCTCGGGATCGTCGCCCGACTCCGCCGCCCGCGCCCGGATCGCCTGGGCGAAACGCCCGAGCCCGACGTCGCGCAGCACGATGAAGCGCCAGGGTTCGAGCTTGCCATGGTCCGGCACCCGCGCCGCCGCCGTCAGCATCGGCTCGATCTCCGCCCGCTCGGGCGCGGGGAGCCCGAGCAGCCGCGCCGGCCGCGACCGGCGGGTCAGCAGGAATTCCATCACGTCCGGGGCAGGGTCGGGCATCACACTCTCCTTGGCGTCTCCGCGCCGGCCAGATGTTCGCTTCCCCGCCTCCCGTCAAGTGCTCCGACGAGAACACGCAGGGTGATCGCGCTTGGAATGAACCGCTCGCGACGTCGCAGCATTCACTGCACGATATCGACCGTCGGCGAGATCGTGACGGGCGTGCCCCGCCGGGGCACGTCCGTTTACAACGGACGAGCCGGGCACACCCGCCACGATTGAGAGCTCCCGGAGAAATCTGGACCCCTCGCGGCCAACGCAAGCTTGCTCCGGGCGCGCGCCC
>JBGAJI010000005.1:0-71252 GCA_044225035.1 Amaricoccus sp.
TGGACCGCCAGACGTCGATTAGCAGGTCGCTCATCCCGCCGAGCCCGTGGCATTGCGATCCGTTCAGCGCGTCGCCCGCCGCCGGCCCGCGCGGCCCCGCGACCAGCGCCTCGACCTCGGCGCGGATGCCGGCCAGCGCCCCGGCGAGATCGGCGCGCGCCAGCAGGTCGCCGGCACCGGCGCGCAGCCGTTCCGCCGCGATGCCGACCGAGCCGTGGCACCACATGCGCGGACAGGGCGGAAGCTCGGGAAAGCTGGTCGGCGCGCCCCGGAGATCGGCCCAGCTGCCGAATTCCGGGGCGTACCAGCCACGTTCGAAGGTCCGCGCCGCCCGCGCCGCCGCCGCGAAGCTTGGATCAGCCAGCGCCTCGAAGGCGAGCGCGACGCCGGAAGCGCCGTGACCGAGGCCGCAGAGACAGAGATCCCCCCCCGGCGCCAGCGGCCAGGCGAGGCCGGCGTCGCGCGGGACGGACTGCGCGGACAGCATCGCCGCGATCGCACGCGCCCGCGCCATCCAGCCGCCGTCGGGATCGTAGGAATTGGCGGCGACGAGGCCGACAACGACGCCGGCCAGACCGGACAGGAGGTCGGCCGGCGCGGTCCCCCGCCGCGCCTCGGCGAGAGCGGCGGCGCTCGCCCCTTCGATCAGGCGCAGCGCGGGCGGCGCGAGATCCGGCGCCTCGAGCCATTCGGCGAGCTCCAACCCGACGAGCCCGATGCCGAGCCCGCCGGAAAACAGCGACCAGCCCTCCGCGCGGGCGAAGGCGTGCCCGATGGCGCCGCGGGCGACGCGCGCCAGATCCGCGTCGGTGCCCAGCCGGGCGGCGCAGGCGAGAAAGCGCGCCACCCCGGCCGAACCCTCGTAGAGGTCGCCGCCGAAGGCCCGGTACGGCACCGGCAGGCCGAGCTCCGCCGGCGCGCCGGCGCCGTGAAAGGCGCAGACGCCGTCCGCCCACACCGCGCCGGCCGCGAGATCGCGCGCGATCGCGAAGGCAGCCTCGCGGTCCGACGCGGGGATGCTCGCCGCCGCCGTCACGGCCGCGTCCCATTGGGGAGCAGCGCGCCGAGACGCGCGGTCGCCGCGGCCATCCATCGCGTCTCGTCGAGCAGAACGCCGGGCTCCCGCGCCGCTTCGAGAAGGCGCCGGCAGACCGCCTGACCGAAGCTGGTCCCGTCGCCCGGATCCGGCGCCTGACCCACGCCGTCGGCGACGATCCGGGTCAGGGGCGGCGGCCGGCCGGCGCAGAGCGGCGCCCCCGCCGCCAGCGCGTCGCGCAGCCAGCCGGTCCCCATCCGCTCCCGCGCGGCGACATAGAGCACCGCGCGGTCGCGCCGCCCGGCGGCGTGGCGGCCGCTGAGGCATTTCATCGACCAGGAAGCATCGCCGCCGCCCGCCGCCGCCAGCAACCCCGCCGCGAACGACGCCTCCGCGCCCGGCGCCACGACGAAATAGAAACGCCGCAACCGCGCCGGGGCCCCGTCGCGGCGCCAGCGTTCGGACCAGACATGCCAGAAGCCATCGCGATAGCCCTTGGCAAGCCGATCGACGCGCAGCGCCGTCCCCGGCCGAAACGCCAGATCCGCGGGTGTCTCGGGCGCGCAGTCGGGGGGCGCGACCAGCCGCTCGTCGCCATCGCGCACCGCGACGACCGCGCCGGCGGCGCCGGGCGCGGGCCGGGCCACGCGCCATCCCCCCTCGAACCGCGCCGGATCGAGGCTCGCGGCGACATAGGCCGACGGCGCGGGATAGTCGCGCAGGCCGGCCTCCGCGTCGTGATACCATTCGGAATAGAGCGCCGCCTCGTCCGCGTCCGGCCGGCGGCGCAGGAAGGCACGCGCGCGAAGGAGGTCCGCCCTCACGAGGCCGGCGCGGCCCGCCCCGCCATTTCCAGCGCCGCCACTTCCAGCGCCGCCACTTCCAGCGCGGCCGTCAGCCGATCGGCGCCGAGCAGCGTCGCGCGCCCACGCTCGGCGAGTTCGGCGGCGCCTGTCTCCATGCTGTCTGGCGGCAGGGTCGACCGGTGCTGCGTCGCCGCCATCAACAGCCAGGCGCCGCAGAAAATCACCATGCGCCGGGCCAGCGCCGCGACCGGCAGGCCGCTCGCCGCCGCGTAGGCCGCGACGAGGCGCGCGACGCCGCGCCGAACCTCCGGCCCCCAGGTCTCGGCGACCGGAGCCGCCATCGGCAGGCGGGCGGCGAGCGCGGCCAGATCCCAGGCCGGATCGCCGAGCCGCGCCATCTCCCAATCGACGATCACCAGCCGTCGCGCCGCGCCCTCCGGCGCGACGAGCAGGTTGTCGTGCTTCAGGTCGCCATGGACGAGGCACATCCGCCGCCACCGCGCCCGCCCCTCGCGGAGGGCGGCGATCACGCCGGGTTCGGCCACGCCGGCCAGCAGGCGGGAAAGCGGCGGCGTCGCCCAGACATCGGCTGGCGCGTCGCCGTCGAAGAGACGCAGCCCCCAGGGCGGCGGCGCATCGAGCGCGGGCGGCGGCGCGGCGCCGGGACGGGCCAGGTCGCGCGTCGCCCTATGCAGCGCGGCGAGCCGCGGCGCCGCCAGTTCGACGAGCGCGGCCCAGGCGGCGGCGGGCTCCGACGCGCCCCCGCCGAGCGAATCGAGCGTCCAGGCGGCGGCGCCCTCCACCGCCTCGGTCACGATGACGGCCGGATCGCCACTCCAGGCCAGCGCCGGGGCGATCAGCGCCGCCACCTCGGGCCGGTCCCGCGCCAGATCGAGCACCGCCCGCTCCCGCGCCGGATCGCCATCGGTTCCGCCGCGGCTGGGGCCAAAGACCTTCAGGATCGCCCGCGACCGCGCGCCGACCGTCAGCAGATAGACCGGATGACTGCGCCCGACCGGATCGACCCGCACCCCGTGCCAGACAACATCCTCGGGCGAGATCACCCCGCCGGCCAGCGCGGCGGCGATGACCTCCCGCGGATGGCCCGGCGCGCCCGAGCGGAGCCCGTCGCCGGCCGTCCGCGCTGGAGCCGTGGTTTTTCGCCATGTCTCAACCACCGGACGAGCCCGTCTCGTTGGACATTGCCCTAGTCGAACCAGGAATCGTCATAGTCGAAATAGCCCGACGGCGGTGTCGGCGTACCCTCCGCCCCTTGGATGAACCCTCGCAAGGAACCGCCGAACGCGCCCGGGTTGATCGCCAGCCCGCCAGGATCGAGACCGATCCCCGGATTGACCACGACGGGGTTTGCGACCGGGTCGGGATTGACCGCGACCGGATTGACCACCACCGGATTGACCACCGGGTCGGGATTGACCACCACCGTCACGCCGCAGCCGAGCGAACTCGGGCAGCCGTCGATGAGCGACGGGCAGACGCGGCTGATACAAGGCGCGGCCACCGACGCGATCGGGCAGGTCGCGATCGGCACCGAAGGCCCGGCGCAAGTGACCTGGATCACGCTCCGACAACTGAGGCGCGGAACGGAGATCGTGCCGCAGGTCTGAACGATGGCGGACCGGCACGTGGTCTGGATCACGCTCGGGCAATTGGTCACCGGCACCGAAATACAGGGCGTCGTCACCGAACGGCAACTGACCTGAATGATACTCGGGCACGGCAGGACCACCGAGCGCAGCGGACCGACCAGCCCCGGCGTCGGAACGCAATCGACCGCCGCGGCGACGTCCATCTTGCCCGCGCCCCAGGCGGTGTTCGGAACCGGGCCGGTGAAGGCGTCCTGCCGGGCCGAGCTTTCGAGGCAGGCCTTGACCTGGGCCTGCGTCCGGTCCGGGTTCTTCTGGAACATCAAGGCGATGGCGCCCGTGATATGCGGCGCCGCCATCGAGGTGCCGCTCATCCCCTTGTAGGGGTCACCGCCCGGCGGAAAATGCCCGGCCGCCGAGATGATCGTGCTGCCCGGCGCCGCGACGGTGGGCGCCGCGCGATTGTCGCGTGTCGGCCCGCGGCTCGAACTGCTGGCGAGGCTGCCGACCCCGGCGCCGCGCGTGATGTAGTTCGCCGCCGTGATGACCTCGAGCGCCGTGCCAGGCGTCGAGATCGTGCGGCTCTGGCTCTCGTGCGGCGCGAGGAAGGTCGGGATCGCCGCGCCGCGCTGGATCCAGGCGTCGAAGCGTCCGCCCGAGGGGCTCGAGACGCCCGCGATCCGGATGATCCAGTTGCCGGCGCGCATCGCTCCGGCGGCGCCGGGCGCGAAGGTCATGAAGACGCGCTTGTCGCCGTTGAAGACGTCGTTGCCGCGGTGGTCGATGCGCACCGAATTGCCGCCGGGCAACGCGGTCGTCGTGGCGGCGCCGACATTGACCGGACCGGCGGCCGCGCCGGCCGGATCGATCACCGTGACCCGGAAGGCGTCGGCGCCCTCGTACCAGAGGTCGATCTGGTTCGGCGAATTGTCCCCCGCCGGCTGGTTGAACCTCAGATCGACCGTGGTGCCCGAAGCGACGTTGCCCTCGGCATGGACGCGGTCCGCCCCGGCGTTGCCCGCCGATTTGACGAAGGCGCGTCCCGGTCCGCCGAGCAGGTTGTCGAGGCCGCGCTCCAGAAGGCTGGTGCCGTCATGCGGCCCGAGATTGTCGCCGAGGCTCATGTTGATCGCGCAGGGCTGGCGGCGAAGCTGCGCCTGCTGGAAGATGTAGTTCACCGCGTCGAGCGTATTGGCCGAGGTGCCCAGCCCCTCGGCGCCGTTCGAGGCATTGGCGACCAGGATGATGTCGGCCTCGGGGGCGACGCCGACGAAGGTTCCGCTCGGCATCCCCTGCCCGGCCGCGGAGCCATCGCCGGCGGCGATGCCGGTGACATGTGTGCCATGCTGCGGGGCGACGTCCTGATGTCGCACCAGTGCGAACGGGTTGGCGCTGGCCAGCGCCGCGTTGATCTGGACGTTGCCATATTCGACGCCATAGCCAAATCCGGCCGGGCTCGCCTCGCCGGCCCCGGGGATCAAGCCCTGGTCCCAGATAAGCAGGATCCGGCTCGTCCCGTCGCCGCGCCGGAACGACGGATGCGTATAGTCGCAGCCGCTGTCGACGATGCCGACGATGACGCCCGCGCCGCGCCGGCCGGGCGGGCCGACATGCACCAGATTGGCGCGCGCCTCGACGACGGACAGGTCGAGTTCGGGATGCATGGCGCGGGCCGCCTCGACGCGGCGCACTTCCTCGACGGCGGCGAGCTTCTCGAGATCGCCGAGCGCGATCGTGCCGGTCACCACGTCGCCCGCGATGCCGCGGATGGTGAGACCGGCCGCCTCCAACGCCGCCGGATCGCCCGAATATTCGACGAGCACGGTGACGGCCGCGGCGGCGACCTTCGCCTTGCCCCGGCGGCGCTCGCCGCCGCCCTCCGGTTCGGCGAATTCCAGCCCGAAGCGGCCCATGACCGCCTCGCTGCCAATGTCGCCGAGGACGACGGCGCCGCCCTCGGCAAGGAATTCAAGTTGGGGGTCAAGTTTTCGCATGGCGGCGCTCTCCAATAAATCAGCCGCTTGAAGTCAATAAATTCGCACTTCCGACGACGGAAACCGCCGGGAATCCAATAACTCACAACAAGACTTAACCCGAAGAACGACGACGCGATCGACGCCTATTCCCGATGCATCGGGACACTACCTTCCAGCTTTACAATGTCTGGATAATCGGCAAGCGTATTAAGGTTACCGATCTCCACTGTTCCTGTCAATATCGTGCCCAGGACGGACCGGCTGGCGAAGCCCCGCGCGGCGAGCGCCGCGAGCATCTCCGGGTCCGCCGGCCGGCTGACCGCGACGAGAACCCCGACCGTCTGGCCGCGCTCCTCGGCCGTCGCGGTTTCGCAAAGCATTGCCAGGTTCGGATCAAGCTTGTCGGACATGGTCGCGTCCTCGCCGCGCAACAGGGAGGGCGCGCCGATCGAAACGATCACCAAGACGGCCCTGAGCCACATCGCGCACCCCACGGGCACAATGATACGCCGATTCCGGTCCGGCGTCACGCCTCGCGCGCGGTGCGCGATCAGCGCAGGACCGTCTCGATCCGCCCCAGCGCCCAATCGATCTCGTCGCGGGTGATGACCAGCGGCGGCGACAGGCGGATGGTCTGGCCGTGCGTGTCCTTGGCGAGGATGCCGCGCTCGCGCAATGCCTCGACCACCGGGCGCGCGGCGCCGGCCTCGGCATGGATCTCGACGGCCAGCATCAGGCCCCTGCCCCGGACCTCGCGCACCCGGTTCGAACGGATCGCTTCGAGCCCGGCCTTGAAATAGGCGCCCATCTCGGCCGACCGCTCGATCAGCCGCTCCTCCACCAGTACCTTCAGCGCTGCGCGGGCCACCGCGCAGGCCAGCGGGTTGCCACCGAAGGTCGAGCCGTGCTGACCCGGCTTCAGCGTGCCGAGCACGTCGGTGTTGGAGAGCACGGCGGAGACCGGATAGAAGCCGCCGCCCAGCGCCTTGCCAACCAAGGTCACGTCCGCCTCGACGCCCTCGTGCTCCTCGGCCAGCATCTTGCCGGTGCGGCCGAGGCCGGTCTGGATCTCGTCGAGGATCAACATGACGCCGGCGCCGGAACAGATCTCGCGGACCCGCGCCAGATAGCCGGCGGGCGGAATGACGACGCCGGCTTCGCCCTGGATCGGTTCGACGAGGAAGGCGACGGTGTTCGGCGTGATCGTCGCGGCCAGCGCGTCGGCGTCGCCGAAGGGGATCACCTTGAAGCCCGGAACGAACGGGCCGAAGCCGCCCCGCGCCTCCGGATCCGTGGAGAAGGAGACGATGCCGAGCGTCCGGCCATGGAAATTGTCGGCGCAGACGATGATCTCGGCCGCGCCGTCCGGCACGCCCTTGACCTCGTAGCCCCATTTCCGCACCGCCTTGATCGCCGTCTCCACCGCCTCGGCGCCCGAGTTCATCGGCAGAACCTTGTGCGAATTGGTCAGCGCCGCCAGCTCCTCGTAGAAAAGGCCGAGCTGGTCGTTGCGAAAGGCCCGGCTGGTCAGGGTCAACCGCGCCGCTTGCTCGGTCAGCGCGGCGAGGATGCGCGGATGGCAATGGCCCTGGTTCACCGCCGAATAGGCCGAGAGGCAGTCGAGATAACGGCGCCCATCGATATCCGTGACCCAGACGCCCTTGCCGGACGCGAGCACCACGTCGAGCGGCTTGTAGTTGTCCGCCCCGAACCGGGATTCGAGGGCGATGAGATCGGCTCCGTCGAGCATGCGCGTGTCCCCCGGATTCATGTCAGCGGAATCGACGTCGCGGGCACCCGCTCGTGCCCCACGCGGTCGAGGATGGTCAGGCCGAAGAGGCTCGCCACCAGCTCGGCCGTGACCACCGCGCTGCGGCCGCGATCGTCGAGATAGGGATTGAGCTCGACCACGTCGAGCGAGCCGACGAGGCCGCTGTCGCACAGCATCTCCATGACGAGATGCGCCTCGCGATAGGTGGCGCCGCCCGGAACGACGGTGCCGGTGCCGGGCGCCACGCCGGGATCGAGGAAGTCGATGTCGAAACTGACATGCAGATGCACGTTCCGCTCGCGCCAGTGGGCGATGCGCTGGGCGATCAGCACGGCGACGCCATGCTCGTCGATCTTGCGCATGTCGACGCAGTCGATGCCATGCGCGCGGAGCCGCGACCGCTCGCCCGGGTCGATCGAGCGCGAACCGAACAGATGGATGTTCTCCGGCGACACCGGCCGGAACGGCCGCTCCGCGTCGAGGATCGGCGCGAGGATGGGATCGCCCGCGCAGAAGGACAGCGCCATGCCATGCAGATTGCCCGATGGCGTCGTCTCCGGCGTATTGTAGTCCGCGTGCGCGTCGAGCCAGAGGACGGCCACCTCGCGCCCCCGCTCGGCCGCGGCGCGCGCCACGCCGCTGACCGTGCCCATCGAGATCGAATGGTCGCCGCCGATGAAGATCGGCACGCCCGCGTCCCGGCTCATCGCATAGGCGCGGTCATGGACCCGGCGCGTCCAGCCGGCGATCTCCGGCAGGTGCTTGCAGAGCGCGGACCAGCGCGGCTCCATCTCGACCGCCACCGTCTCCGCCTCGCGCACGGTTCCCCGGTCGGCGACCCGATGGCCGAGCGCGGCCAGCATGCGCGGCAGCCCGGCGGTGCGCAGCGCATCCGGCCCCATCAGCGTACCGCGCGCCGCCGCGCCGATCTCGAGCCCGATGCCGAGCATCAATATGTCGCGCTGGCTGACCTCGGCGAGCGCGGCCGTCGATCGCATTCGTTCGAACACTGGATACTCCCTCGCAACGTGTCCCTTGGACCGGCGCAACTTCGAGGCGAACATATCCCGCCGCCGTCCAAGCAGAAAGGTGGCAAAGCGGTCACCGGATGCCATATTTCTGACGAATTGGCAGCATCGACTGGCGAATAGACGGATGAACGGACTGGACGACCTCGACCTCCGCCTGATCGGCCTGCTGCGCGACGACGCGCGGCTGCCGACCGCGACGCTGGCGCGCCGGCTCGGCGTGTCGCGCGGTACCGTACAGAACCGCATCGACCGGCTGATGCGGAGCGGCGTGCTGCTCGGCTTCACCGCGCGCCTCAGGAGCGAGGCGGCGCGCGGCGCGGTGCGGGCGATCGTGAGCGTGGAGTTGCGCTCGGCGGACATGCGCGCGGTGGTCGCGGCGCTGCGCCGGATGCCAGATGTGGGGCGGGTGCATTCCACCAACGGACGCTGGGATCTGATCGCCGAGATCGATACCGCGACCCTTGCCTCGCTCGACGCGACGCTGACCGCGATCCGCGCGCTGAAGGCGGTCGCCAATTCCGAGACAAGCATCCTGCTCTCCGAACTGAAGTAGGCGCGCCGCTCGCCCGCGGCTGCGACAATCGCCCCGCTTTGGCCTTTCCGAAGCGGCCGGGCCGCGATACGAACGAGGCGAGCGGGATCAAAGGGAGCGGGTAATGGATATCGTTTCGTCGTCGGTCTACGTCGGTCCGAACATCTATTCGCGCCAACCGCTCATCCGGCTCACCGTCGATCTGCGCCGCCGCTCGGACACCCCCGTCTCGCACTATGCGACGCAGCTGATCGACCCGCTGCTGCGATGGTTTCCCGGTCTCGCCACCGCCCGCACCGAGCTCGGCACGCCGCTGATCGAGCGCATGCGCAACGATCCGACGCTCCGCCTCGGCGAGGTGCTGGCGCATGTCGCGCTGGCGCTGCAGCTGCGCGCCGGCGCGGTCGCCGACGTGGCGATCACCCGGCCCGCCCCGCGCGAGGACGAGGTCGAGGTGCTCTATGGCTACGAGTCGCGCGAGGTCGGTCTCGAGGCCGGCGACGTCGCGCGCGACGTGGTGATGGAGCTGATCGCCCCGATCGAGGAGGATCCGCTCGATATCGACGCCGAAATCGCCTCCTTCATGAAATTCGCCAGCCGCCGCGCGCTCGGCCCCTCGGCGCTGGCGCTCGTCCAGGCGGCGGAGGCGCGGGACATCCCCTGGTTGCGGCTGAACGAAGCCAGCATGATCCAGGTCGGCCAGGGCAAGTACCAGCGGCGCATCGAGGCCGCGCTGTCGAGCCAGACCTCGCATATCGCGGTCGAGATCGCCTCGGACAAGGATCTCTGTACGCGGCTCCTGTCCGACCTCGGCCTGCCGGTGCCGCGGCAGAGCTTCGTGCGCGACGCCGACGAGGCGGTCGACGCGGCCGAGGATATCGGCTTCCCCGTCGTGGTAAAGCCGGTGGACGGCAACCACGGCCGCGGCGTCGCGGTCAATCTCACCACCGCCGACGAGGTCGCCGCCGCCTTCGAGGCGGCGATCGAGGAAGGTTCGGGCGTCGTGGTCGAGAGCATGATCCTCGGCGACGATCACCGCCTCTTCGTGGTGGCGGGCGAACTCGTCGCCGCCGCGCGCCGGATGCCGGGCCACGTGGTGGGGGACGGGACGCACAAGATCCGCGAGCTGGTCGCCATCGTGAACCAGGACCCGCGCCGGGGCGTCGGCCACGAGAACATGCTGACCCGGCTGGAACTCGACCCGGCGGCCGACGCGCTGCTCAAGGTCAAGGGCTATGACCATGACAGCGTGCCGCCGGCCGGCGAGGTGGTCTATTTGCGCAAGACCGCCAATATCTCCACCGGCGGCACCGCGATCGACGTGACGGACGTCATCCACCCGGACAACAAGCTGATGGCCGAGCGGGCGATCAAGGCGGTCGGGCTCGATATCGGCGGCGTCGATTTCCTGACCACCGACATCACCAAGAGCTACCGCGAGACCGGCGGCGCGATCTGCGAGATCAACGCCGGCCCCGGAATGCGCATGCATATCGCGCCCTCCGAGGGCAAGAGCCGCGACGTCGGCGGCAAGGTGATGGAGATGCTGTTCCCCACCGGCACGCCCAGCCGCATCCCGATCGCCGCGCTGACCGGCACCAACGGCAAGACGACGACGGCCCGGATGCTCGCCCATGTGCTGAAGATGGCGGGCCACGTGGTCGGCCAGACCTCGACCGACGCGGTCTATATCGACGGCAACGTCACGGTGAGGGGCGACATGACCGGCCCGGTCGCCGCCTCAATGGTGCTGCGCGACCCGACGGTGGATATCGCCGTGCTCGAGACGGCGCGGGGCGGCATCGTGCGCTCCGGCCTCGGCTACCGCTTCTGCGACGTCGGCGCGGTGCTGAACGTGACCTCCGACCATCTCGGCCTCGGCGGCGTCGACACGGTCGAGGAACTGGCCACCGTCAAGCGGCTGGTGGTGGAGGTGGCGAAGGATTGCGCCGTCCTGAACGCCGACGATCCCTTCACCCTGCGCATGGCCGCGCATACCCAGGCGAAACACATCTGCTATGTCACGCGGAACCCGGATCATCCCCTGGTGCGCGAGCATATCCGCCTCGGCAAGCGGGCGGTGGTGCTGGAACAGGGGCTGAACGGCGACCAGATCGTGATCTACGAGAATGGCGGCCAGATCCCGCTGATCTGGACCCATCTCATCCCGGCGACGCTCGAAGGCAAGGCGCTGCACAATGTCGAGAATGCGATGTTCACCGCCGCGATGGCCTTCGCGCTCGGCAAGTCGCTCGACCAGATCCGCACCGGCCTGCGCACCTTCGACAATACCTTCTTCCAGAGCCCGGGCCGCATGAACGTCTATGACGAGCACGGCTTCCGGGTGATCCTCGACTATGGCCACAACGAGGCGGCGGTCGGCGCCATGGTCGACGTGGTCGAGCGGCTGAAGCCGCTCGGCAAGCGCATCGTCTGCGTCACCTGCCCGGGCGACCGGCGGGACGAGGATGTGCGGGCCATCGCCGCCAAGGTGGCCGGCAAGTTCGACGTCTATATCTGTCACTCGGACGACAATCCCCGCGGCCGCCGGCCCGACGAGGTGCCCGAGATGATCAAGGCCGAGCTCATCCTGCGCGGCGTCGATCCCGAGGCTGTGCTGGTGGTGCCGGAGGAGGAACGCTCGGTCGATACCGCGCTGAACCTCGCGCGGCCGAACGACCTCGTGCTGATCTTCTGCGACGCGATCACCCGCTGCTGGAAGCGCATCATCTATTTCCACCCGGTCGAGAAGGCGGCGCCGGTTCCGCCCGAGCGGCTGGTCGCCGCGGCGGGGTTCGACGTGCCGGCCGGCTACAAGCTGCTCAGTGACGAGCGCGGCGTCCGCATCGTGCCAATTGGCTGACGGGAAACAGCGCGTGGCCCCCTGGTCGACGCTCGCCGCGCGGGCGGCCAAAGGGGGCCAGCGGCTGGCCATCATCGGCGGCCGGCTGGAAGACGACAATGTCGCGATCTATGCCGAGATGCACCGGCTCTGCGGCGGGCGGCTGCTGATCTTCCCGACCGCCTCGGGCGAGCCGCGCACGGTCGGCGAGGAATCCGCGCAGGTCTTTGCCGCTCGACATCCAGAGCGCCGGCATGCTCGCCTTCGACGCAGGCCTCGCCGCCCGGATCGAAGCCGCCGGCGGCGTCTATTTCACCGGCGGCGATCAGGCGAAGATCGTTGGCGCGCTGGTCCGCGACGGCCGCGAGACCCCGGCGCTCGCGGCCCTGCGCGCGCTGCACGCCCGCGGCGGATTGATCGCGGGATCGAGCGCCGGCGCCGCGATGATGTCGGAACGCATGATGCTTGGCGGCACCTCGCTCGAATCCGTCGCGCATGGGCTCACCCGCGATCCGGGCCGGCCCGGCCTCCTGCTCGGCCCGGGCCTCGGCTTCTTCCGCTTCGGCATGCTCGACCAGCATTTCATCAAGCGCGGCCGGCTCGGCCGGCTGGTGGTCGCCATGCATCACGCCGGGGTCAAGCGCGGCATCGGCATCGACGAGAATACCGCCCTGCTGGTCGAGGGCGAGGTCGGGCGTGTCCGCGGCGAGTATGGCGTGATGATGATCGACCTCGCCAAGGGGCGCGTTTCGCCGGACGGGCGGTCGTTCGACGGGTTCCGCCTCAGCTATGTCGATGATGGCGACTGGATCGACCTTGCCAAGTTCAAGCCCTTCCCCGGCGCCGCCAAGCGCCGCGTGCGGCAGCGCGAGATCGCCTACAAGGCGCCGATCCATTCGCGCCGCAACGTCTTCGGCGCCTATACGCTCTATGACCTCATGGCCCGGCTCGTGCTCGGCGAGCAGTCCGTCTATGCCACCGACCGCGCCGAGGCCTTCGATCCGCGCACCGGCTACAACGTCACGGTGGAACTGACGCGCGAGCATCGCGTGTCGCGCGTGATGATCGCGACGCCCGAGAGCGGCCTGCGCATGACGGCGCTCAATTTCCGCGCCGCGCTCGTCGCCGAGAAGCTGAGCCCGAAGCGCATCGCCGAGCGGGTGGTCCGCCGCGGCGCCACCTTCGGCGCGGCGCCGAACCCCGCGGCGCGGATCGCGCTGCTCGGCTCCTCGCCGCTCGACAGCGAACCGGCGATGATGGAGGCGGTGCGCGAACTGGTCGGCGCCGGCCCGGTCGGGGTGATCGGCGCCGCCTCGGCCGAGCCGACGCGCGTCGCCAACGACCATGTCCGCATGCTGCGCAAGCTCGGCATCGAGGGTCGCGATCTCGGCGTCACCATCGACAGCGTGGAATTCGTCGGACAGGACGCCGAGCGGCTGGAGGAAATCGGCCGGATGCGCGGCATCCTGCTCTGCGGCGGCAACCAGATCCGGCTGGTCGAGACCATGATGCACCGGGGCGAGGAAAGCGCGGTGCTGCGCGCCATCGCCCGGGCCCAGGCGAACGGCGCGGCGCTGATCGCCGCCAGCGGCGCGGCCTCGGCCCTGTCGGGGGTGATGATCGCCGGCGGCTCGGTCCGCGAGGCGCTGCGCTACGGCGTCGCCTCCGACCTCGGCCACCCGGGGCTGGTGATCCAGGAGGGGATCGGCCTTTTCGGCGGCGGGATCATCGACCAGAACATCATGGCCGGCAATCGCCTCGGCCGCCTCGTCGTCGCCTGCGCCGAGGAGGGCGAGCGGTTCGGCATCGGCGTCTTCGAGGACAGCGCCGCCATCGTCTCGGACACGGGCGCCCGCGTCGAGGCGCGGGGCGAGCATGGCTTCGTGCTGGTCGAGATCGACCCCGACAATCTCGTGCTGCACAGCGACAGCTTCGTCGCCAAGGGCATCCGTCTCACCCTGATCGCGCCCGGCGATGCGATCGACCTCGCCGCCGGCGTCGTGACCCGCGCCGCCCAGCCCGCGACCGGCAAGCCACTGCTCGACACGCTGGTTTCGCGCCTCGCGCGCGAGGTGGGGGTGCCGGACGGCCACGCCAGCGGGGCGACGGGGGGAGTCGGCCACCGCGGCGTGCGCCTGCGTTTCCAGCGCATCGACGCGACATCGGCGGTGCTGGACCTCGAATCGCCGCGCGACGAGTATGATTGACGTCCGGCCGGCGCTCGCCGACTTCCGGTGCAATCCCTCGCTTTCTCTTGACGGATTTGTCCGTCGACAAATCCGTCCGCGCCTGCCCCCGGCAGGCGCGGACGGATTAGCGCTGTTATCCCAAGAGGATCGCCCCTATGCCTTCCGCGCTCACGCGCTCCGGGCGCGATGCGTCGGCTTGTCGGGTCGGGGACTCGCGGGCCAAGAGGCCCGCTTTGGTCGAAGGGAGGGAGGCGGCGCCTCTAGCGTCCGGCGACCATGTAGCGGTTGTACCGCCCCTCCAGCAGCCGGAAGATCCGGGTGATGATCAGGGTCAGCGCATAGTAGATCACCCCGGCGATCGCGAAGACCTGGATCGGCTGGTAGGTGGCCGACGCGGCCAGCTGCGACTCGCCCATCAGTTCCAGCAAGGTGATGGTCGAGGCGAGCGCCGTGCCCTTCATCAGGATGATGACCTCGTTCGAATAGGCCGGCAGGATGATCGAGAAGGCGCGCGGCAGGATCACCAGCCGATAGGCGGTGAAGGCCGACATGCCCGCCGCCCGCGCCGCCTCGATCTCGCCGCGCGGCACCGACAGGATGCCGCCGCGCACGATCTCGCCCGAATAGGCCGCGGTGTTCAGCGTGAAGGTGATCAGCGCGCAGACATACGCCTCGCGCAGGAAGGGCCAGAGGAACGACTGGCGCACGAAATCGAATTGCCCCAGCCCGTAATAGACGAGGAAGATCTGCACCAGCAGCGGCGTCCCCCGGAAGAACAGCGAATAGGCCGCCGCCGCCCCGCTGACCAAGGGCCGCGGCGACAGCCGGGCCAGAGCCACCGGCACGGCGAGGACGAAGCCGAGGATCGCCGAGATCACCATCAGCTGGATGGTGAGCCAGGTGCCGCTCAGGAAATTCGGCCCATAGGTCCGAAGGATGTCGAGCATCGCCTATCCCTTCGGAATGCCGCGGTTCGCGCGCTTCTCAAGCCGCGCGATCACCAGCATCGAAACGACGGTGATCGCGAGATAGCCGAGCGACACGGCGAAATAGAAGACGAAGGGCTCGCGCGTCGCCGTCGTCGCCTGGTTCGCCTTGCGCATCATGTCCTCGAGCCCGATGATCGAGACGAGCGCGGTGTCCTTGACCACGCTCTGCCAGAGATTGCCGAGGCCCGGGATCGCCACCCGCAGGATCTGCGGCAGCTGGATCAGCCGGAAACACTGCCACGCCGTGAAGCCATAGGCGCGCCCCGCCTCGATCTGGCCCTTGGCGACCGAGAGGAAGGCCCCGCGAAAGGTCTCCGACGCGTAGGAACTGAAGACGATGGTCAGCGCGGTCAGACCGGCGACCCAGGGGCTCACCTCCAGCACGCCCGGCCCGAGGATCGCGTCGATCAGCTGCGTCCCGCCGAAATAGATGACGAGCAGCACCAGATATTCCGGAATGCCGCGCAGGAAGTTGGTGAGCGCATAGGCCGGACGCGACACCCAGGCGTGCCGCGACAACTTGGCCAAAGCCAGCGCCATCCCGAGGATCAGCCCGAGGATCAGCGTAGAGACCGCGAGCAGGATCGTGGTGCGCAGGCCGGCGAGCAGCAGCGGCAGATAGGCGACGAGATTGTCCATTCACCCCCCCGCCGCGCGCATCGGTCCCGCCATCCGCCCCCTCACTTCGGCAGGATGTCGATGGGCACGTATTTGTCGTTGAGCGTCTTGTATTCGCCCGAGGCGATCAGCGCGGCCAGCGCCTCGTTGAATTTCGCCTTCAGCTCGGTGTCGGCCAGCCGGACGCCGATGCCGGCGCCACTGCCGAGATATTCCTTGTTGTAGACCGGCTCGCCGACCGGCGCGAATCCGGCGCCGTCCTTGGAATTCAGGAAATCGGTCAGCACCACCGAATCCGCGAAGACGAGATCGACCCGGCCGCTGCCAAGGTCGAGAACCGCCGCCTCGACCGTGTCATAGGCCTGGATCCGGGCGTCCGGAAACGTCGCCTTGACGTAGTTCGACATGGTGCTGCCGCGCTGGACGCCGACATACTTGCTCGACAATCCTTCCGGCGTCGCCTCGATGCCGCTGTCCTTCGCGCCGATGAACATGGCGGGGACGAAATAGTAGGGGCCGGCCATGCCGATGGTCTTCTCGCGCTCCTCCGTGATCGACATCGAGGCGATGATCGCGTCGACCTTGTTGGCGTTCAGCGCCGGGATCAGCCCGTCGAAGGCCATGTTGGTGATGGTGCATTCGACGCCCATCTGCTTGCAGAGCGCCTTGGTGATGTCGATGTCGAACCCGGTCAGCTCGCCCGACGGCAGGACATAGGCGAAGGGCTTGTAGGCCGCCTCGGTGCCGATGCGCAGCGTCTGCGCCGCCGCCGGCGCCGCGAAGGCCAGCAGGGCGAGGCCGAGGCCGAGGAGAGAGCGGAACGGTCTGATCATGCTGGACTTCCCTGTTGCTCTGGACGCGTTGCCCGCGCCCTGGTCGCTACTTGAGGCTTCCGGAAAGAAACTGCCGGAAACGCTCGGATTTCGGATTGGCCATGACCTCGCGCGGCGGTCCCTCGTCCTCGACCAGCCCCTGATGCAGGAACAGCATGTGGTTCGCCGCCTCGCGCGCGAAGCCCATCTCGTGGGTGACGACGAGCATGGTGCGCCCCTCGGCCGCGAGATCGCGCATCACTTTCAGCACTTCGTTGACCAGTTCGGGATCGAGCGCCGAGGTCGGCTCGTCGAACAGCATCACCTCGGGGTCCATGGCAAGCGCGCGGGCGATCGCCACCCGCTGCTGCTGGCCGCCCGAGAGCTGGCTCGGGTAGTGGCCACGCTTGTCGGCGACCCCGACCTTGGCCAGCATCGCCTCGGCCTTCTCGGTCGCCGTCTTGCGGTCGCGGCCGAGCACATGGATCTGCGCGACCGTCACATTGTCGAGCACGGTCATATGCTGCCAGAGATTGAACTGCTGAAACACCATGGCGAGGCGCGACCGGATGCGGTCCACCTGCTTCATGTCGGCCGGCCAGGGCTCGCCGCCCCGCTTGCCCATCTTGATGAGTTCGCCCTTCAACCGGACCTCGCCGCTGTCCGGCATCTCGAGCAGGTTGATACAGCGCAGGAAGGTGGATTTCCCGGACCCGGAGGACCCGAGGATGGCGATCACGTCATGCTCGCGCGCCGTCAGGGAAATACCCTTCAAAACCTTGTGCTGGCCGAAGGTCTTGCAGATGGAACTGACTTCGAGGGCTACCGGTATTTCGCGCGCCGAAACCCCTTCCGATGCCATCCAAGCCCTCCTTCGCGCGTCGTGGACCGGCGCCGGGCGCTCGCCAGATCGCCCGGTCGTCGCGGGGAAAACCGCTCCACCGTCCGATCCCGCCCGCTCACGCGACTCACCTTAGCGGCGTAACCGGAGAGCGCAAGTGCAATAGAAGACCGCGCCCACCCGCCGGGCGAACGCCCGAGCGCGCGACAATCGGGACACCGAAGGCCGCGAAAGGCGGCGAAAGATCCTCGCCCCCGCCGCGCCTTACCGGGGGCGGAGGATGGACCCCGCCCGGGCAAGAGACTACAGAAGCGACACACGGCGGCGGCTTTCCGGCCCTCGTGCCTGGAGCCCATGATGGACCATCCCGCGATGAATCCCGCCGCGCCGCACCACCTGCCATCCTTCGTCACCGTCCCCGGCGGCTCCGACTGGCTGATGACGGTGATGGCGGTCTTCCTCCTCGTCTCCGTCGTCTCCGTCGGGCTCGTCTATCTCAAGCTCCACGCACTGCCCGAGCACATGGCGCACCGTACCAACAAGGTGCAGTTGCAGTTCGTCGCCGTCCTCGCGCTCCTCGCACTCTTCACCCACAACAACGTGCTCTGGATCGCGGCGCTGCTGCTCGCCCTCGTCGAGCTGCCGAACTTCTCCACCCCGATGAACTCGATCGCCCTCAGCCTCGAGAAGCTCTCCGGCCGCGACAAGACGACCGAGCGGCCGTCGGAATGGAACGACCTTTTGTCCGACGACGGGGCGGTGGAAGGCCCGAGCCGCGTCCCAGCCCGCGCCGGCGACGAGGCCTGACATGCTCGAACTCCTCCTCTGCTCCGCCGTCACCATTTTCCCCGACTTCCTCTACCGCCGCTTCGTCCAGGGAAAGCGCATCGGCCGCGAGATCACCCTGTTCTCGGTCTGGTACGAGCTGCGCTGGGGCATCACCTTCTGCGTGATGCTGACGGTGGCGCTCATCACCACCATCTTCTACTTCCACCCCTCGACCTCGAGCGCGGTATCGGTGTTCCGCACCGTCACCATCCTGCCCGAGCGCGGTGGCCGGGTCGCCGAGACATATGTCGACATCAACGCGCGGGTGACCGCCGGCCAGCCGCTCTTCCGCCTCGACGACAGCGAGCAGAAGGCGGCGATCGAGACCGCGACACGCCAGATCGCCGAGGTCGACGCCGAGACCCGAGTCGCCCGCTCGCAGCTCGCCGAGGCCGAGGGCCGCATCACCCAGGCGCGCGGCGCCCGCAAGCAGGCGCAGGACGAGTACGACACCCGCGCCGAGCTGATGCGCCGCAACGCCGATGCCATCGCCCAGCGCGAGGTCGACCGCGCCCAGGTGGCCGTCGACACCGCGCAGGGCGCCGTCGACGCCGCGCTCGCCGCCCGCGACGCCGTCCAGTCCCAGATCGAGTTCGGCCTGCCCGCCGCCCGCGCCACCGCCGAGGCCGCCCTCGCAGAGGCCCATGTCGCCCTCGACCAGACCCTGGTCGTCGCCGGCACCGACGGCATCGTCCAGCAGTTCGCGCTCAGACCCGGCGACGTCGTCAACCCGATGCTGCGCCCCGCCGGCATCCTCGTCCCCGAGCGCCACGCCACCGGCCTCGCGGCCGGCTTCGGCCAGATCGAGAGCCAGGTGATCAAGGTCGGCATGGTCGGCGAGGTTACCTGCCCGGCGATCCCGTTCACCGTCATCCCCGTCGTCATCACCGATGTGCAGGACGTCATCGCCTCGGGCCAGATCCGCCCGACCGACCAGCTGCAGGACGTCGCCGCCTTCGCCCGGCCCGGCACCATCACCGCGATCATGGAGCCTCTGTTCGAGGGTGGCCTAGACCGCCTGCCCCAGGGCTCGGCCTGCATCGCGAATGCCTATACCTCGAACCACGACGCCTTGCAGGACCCGAACATCGGCGGCTTCCACGCCTTCGTCCTGCACGCCATCGACGCCACCGGCCTCGTCCACGCCGCCCTCCTCAGGCTGCAGGCCCTGATCCTGCCGGTCCGCACGCTGGTCCTCTCCGGAGGCCACTGATGCATGGGCCGGCGCCCTCCGCTCGCCCGCTTCTGGCGAGCCTCGCCGGCTACCGCCCGGCGTGGATCAAGGGCGACCTCGCCGCCGGCCTCGCCATCGCCGCCGTCGGCCTGCCGACGGCGATCGCCTATCCGGCGATCGCCGGCCTGCCGCCGCAGACCGGCCTCTACGCCTCGATCGCGCCGCTCGTCGCCTACGCCGTCTTCGGCCCCTCGCGCCAGCTCATCGTCGGGCCGGACGCGGCGACGATCACCGTCATGGCCGCGGTCCTCGCGGCGATCCCGAACCTCGCCACCGCCGACCGCCCCGGCGTCGCCGCCATGCTGGCGCTCATCGTCGGCGTCCTCTATCTCGGCGGGCGGCTGCTCGGCCTCGGCGTGCTCTCGACCTTCCTGTCGCGACCGATCCTCGTCGGCTTCTTCGCCGGCATCTCGCTCTCGATCATCACCGGCCAGCTGAAACGCGTCACCGGCGCCCCCGTCGAGTCGAACGGCCTCGTCTCCCCCTTCCTCGACGTCGTCCGCGAGGCGCCCCAATTCCACTGGCCCTCGATCGCCCTCGCCGCCGCGATGTTCGCCGTCCTGCAGGCCGCCAGCGCCCGCCGCCTGCCCGTCCCCGGCCCGGTGATCGTCGTCCCCCTCGCCATCGCCCTCGCCTGGATCCTCGACCTCCCCGGCCACGGCATGGCGACGGTCGGCGACATCCCCGCGAGCCTGCCGCGCCTCGCGCTCCCCGCGACCGGCGGCGCCGGCCTCGACCAGCTGCTCTTCGGCGCGCTGGCGATCTTCTTCGTCAGCTTCGCCGCCGGCATCGTCACCGCCCGCAGCTTCGGCCAACGCGGCGGATACCCCGTCGACGCCGACCGCGAAATGACCGGCTTCGGCGTGGCGAACATCGCCGCCGGCCTCTTCGCCGCCTTCCCCGTCACCGCCTCGGACTCGCGCACCGCCATCAACGCGAGCGTCGGCGGCCACAGCCAGATCGCCGGCGTCGTCGCCGCGCTCACCCTCGTCACCGCCATCCTCTTCCTCGGCCCGGCGCTCTCGATCCTGCCGATCCCCGCCCTCGGCGCCATCCTGATCGCCGCCGCGGTCAGCATGATCGACGTCCCGGCCTTGCGTGAAATCTGGCGGATCAGCCGCGTCGAGTTCGTCTTCGCGATGATCGCCCTCGTCGCGCCGATCACGCTTGGCGTCCTCGCCGGTGTCCTCGTCGCCGTCGGCGCCACCTTCGCCTACCTGCTGCGCCAGATGATGCGCCCGCGCGGCGCGCTGCTCGGCCGCATCCCCGGCCGCGACGGCTTTTACAAACTGCATCGCCACCCGGACGCGGCGCCCGTCCCAGGCATGACGATCCCGTATGTCGAGGGCGATCTCCTGTTCTTCAACGCCGACAATGTGCAGGCGCGGCTCCTTTCCATCGCCGACGCGATGCCGCCCGACACCCGCTGGTTCGTGCTCCACGCCGGCGCCATCACCCAGACCGACTCGACCGCCGCCGCCATGCTCGAAGAGGTCCGCGCCGACGTCGCCGAGCGTGGCGTCCGCCTCGGCTTCGCCGAGTTCAACGCGCCGGTCCGCGACCTTCTCGACCGCGCCGGCCTGCTCGCCGCCGTCGGCCCCGAGATGATCTTCGACGACCTCGAGGATGCCTATCGCGCCCTCGAGACGACCAAGGGAGGGAACCCATGAACAAGAAACACAAGAAAAAGGCCGAGCCCGAGGCCGCCCCCGGGGCCGCGCTCGATCCCAAGGCGGCGAAGAAGGCCCGCGACAAGGCCTACGAGACCGAGCTCGCCCGCCTGCAGGTCGAGATCGCCCATCTGCAGTCCTGGGTGAAGGCGACCGGCGCCCGCGTCGTGGTGATCTTCGAGGGCCGCGACGCCGCCGGCAAGGGCGGCATGATCAAGCGCCTGACCGAGAAGGTCTCCCCCCGCGTCTTCCGCGTCGTCGCCCTGCCCTCGCCCTCGGACCGGCAGAAGACCCAGCTCTATATGCAGCGCTATATCGAGCAGCTGCCGGCCGCCGGCGAGGTGCTGATCTTCGACCGCAGCTGGTACAACCGGCCCGGTGTCGAACGGGTGATGGGCTTCTGCGAAGAGGAGGCCGCGACGCGTTTCCTCCAGGAGATCCCCCACCTGGAGGCCCTGCTGACCGAGTCCGGCATCCTGCTGTTGAAATATTTCCTGACCGTCGGCGAGGAAGAGCAGGAGCGCCGCTTCCGCCAGCGCATCGACGATCCGACCCGCCAATGGAAGCTCTCGCCGATGGATCTCGAAAGCTATCGCCGCTGGTGGGACTATACCGCCGCCTATGACGAGATGATCCGCCTCACCGACACGCCGCACGCGCCCTGGTGGATCGTCGATTCGAACGACAAGAAGGCGGCGCGGATCAACTGCCTGACCCACCTGCTCGGCCAGATCCCCTACGAGAAGGTCGCCTACGAGGAACCCAAGCTCGGCAAACGCCAGAAGCGCCCGGACGACTACACCGCGGACCGGATCGCCCGAAACGTGGTCCCGGCGGTGTTTTAGGGGCCATCCGCCCCCCGCATGAACCGGCCCGGCGGCTGGCCCACATGCCGGCTGAAGGCGGTGCTGAAGGTGCTGGCGGAGCCATAGCCGATGCGCGCCGCGACCTCGTCCAGCGCGGCGCCGCCCCGCCGCAGCAGGTCGCGGGCGACCGCCATGCGCCAGCGGGTCAGATACTCCATCGGGCGCGCGCCGACCATCCGGGTGAAGCGATCGAAGAAGGCCGAACGCGACATCCCCGCCGCGTCGGCGAGATCGGGGATCGTCCAGGGCCGGCTGATGTCGCCATGCAGGCCGCGCAGGGCGGCGGCGATGCGCGGATCGGACAGCCCGCGCAACAGGCCCGGCTGCTCCGCCCGGGCGGGCGCGGCGCGCAGGGCTTCGATCAGCAGGACCTCGACCAGCCGTTCGAGGATCAATTCGCGGCCGGCGTCGTCCCGCGCGGCCTCGTCGCCCAGCATATGCACCAGCTGGGCCAGCCGGGGAACGTCCCGGACATGGATCATCCGGGGCAGCAGCGTGACCAGGAGGTCGGCGTCCGGCGCGCCGAAGGCGAACCAGCCGCCGACCTGGCGCATGTCGGGTGGACCGTCCCGCCGGCCGTGGCGGGTCTCCCGCGTCGATGGATCGGCGCCGGGGTCGATCCTGCGCGCCGGCGCCGGATCGAGGCTCGACATAATGAAGCTCGGCGTGGCGGGCAGCAGGACGAAATCGCCCGCCTCGATCACGACCGGCGCCTCCCCGGCGACGGTCAGGCGGCACCGCCCCAGGGTCATCGCCGCGAAGGCCGGCCGACCGAATTCCGCGTATTCCACCGCCCAGCGGCCGGCCCCGCTGATCCCCTTCGAGAACACGGCCCGCGGGCGCAGCAGTTCGATCATCTGGGCGAGCGGATCGGCCATTCAGGACTTTCGCAAATCAAAGCCGGACTACGGATTGATGATAGTCTTGATGTTGCGGGTTACATCCCTCCTGTCAATCGGAAACAGCGGGAGAATGACCCATGAAGACCATCCTCATCACCGGCGCCTCGTCCGGCTACGGACTTGAAACCGCCCGCCATTTCCATGCCAAGGGATGGACCGTCCTTGCGACCATGCGCGAACCGCGCGCGGGCGTCCTGCCCGAGGGGGTGCGGGTCCTGGCACTGGACGTCACCGATGCCGCGAGCATCCGCGCCGCCGTCGAGGCCGCGGGCCCCATCGACGCGCTGGTGAACAACGCCGGCATCGGCCTCGTCGGAGCCTTCGAGGCCGCGCCGATGGACTATGTCCGCGAGATGTTCGAGACCAATACCTTCGGCACGATGGCCATGGCGCAGGCGGTGATCCCCGGGATGCGGGTGCGACGCTCGGGCGTGATCGTCAACGTCACCTCCAGCGTGACGCTGGCGCCGATGCCGCTGGCCGCCGCCTATACCGCGAGCAAGCAGGCGGTCGAGGGTTTCACCGCGTCGCTGGCCCACGAGATGGCGGCATTCGGTGTGCGGGTGAAGCTGGTCGAGCCCGGCTATGCGCCAACCACGCGCTTCTCGCAGAATGTCGCCTTTTCCATCGAGGAGATGATCCCCGCGGCTTACGCCGATTTCGCCCGGCCGATCTTCGAGGCCTTCGCCAATCCGCCGCTGACCACGAAGGAAAGCGACGTGGCCGAGGCGATCTGGCGCGCGGCGAACGACGCCTCGGACCGGCTGCGCTATCCGGCGGGGCCGGACGCCGTCGCGCTCGCCAAAGCCGGGTAACCGGCTGATCGCCTGGATAGGGGCGAAACGGCCGCGCCCCGGCGGGTCGCCCTCACACCGCCGGCGGCGCCCAGTTCAGGAAGAAGCCGATATCCCCCGGAACGCCGCCGGGGAAATTGATGACCATCGCCTTCAGCCGGTAGCCGCCGGGCTTGCCCAGCGTTTCGTAGCGCTCGAAGAATTCCTTCGCCTTGCCGCGCAGCGTCTCGGGCCAGCGGGGATCGTTGTTGTTGATCGCCCGCCCGCTGTCGGAGCAGAGGTCCGACGGGAAGGAATAGACCATCGCTTCCATCTTGCCGTCCTTGACGGCCAGCGCGACGAGGCGGCGCACCATCGCGATCTCTTCCTCGCTGACGTGGTTGGTCAGGAAGTCGCGGGTAAAGTCGGCGAGCCGCTTCTCCTCGGCCTCCCGGGCTTTCCGCTCGACATCCATCTTCTCCATCTCCTTTTCGAGGATGGACATTCTGAGCGCCTCCGCGGACTGAGGCATCGCGTTCGCATCGATCTTGTCGGCCATGGTGCTGCTCTCCGGTCGCTGGTCGTCGCCCTTCTAGCGCCGTCTCCCGGTCAATGGAATGTCACATACAGTAGCGTACCTGAGACAATGCTTGACGCGCGCGCTTCGCACCCGCACACGAGGGGCCGACCGAGTCCGCCCCCCGACCGAAAGGGTGCCATCATGGCCGAGCGCGAGACCCCGCGGCTGCCGACCCCCGCCGCGACCGCCGAATATCTGATCGACGCCTGGCAACGCTCGATCCTCTTTCTGGACGTGATGCGCCGCCGCGCCGCCGAATACGAGGCCCACGCGGCGGAGCCGGCGCCGAACGTCCTCAGTTTCGGATACGAGCTGGTCATGGACGGGCGCCAGCTCGACCGTCCGGTCAACTATCTGCTGGCCCGCATCGTCCCGCCCGAGGGCATGGCAACCGACCCGCGCAAGCGGCCGTTCGTCATCGTCGATCCGCGCGCCGGCCACGGCCCCGGCATCGGCGGCTTCAAGGCCGACAGCGAGATCGGCGTGGCGATGAAGGCCGGGCATCCGGCCTATTTCGTCGGCTTCCTGCCCGCGCCGGTGCCAGGGCAGACCATCCTCGACATCACGCGCGCCGAGGCGGCGTTCCTGGAAAGGGTCATCGCCCGCCACCCCGAGGCCGAGGGACGTCCCTGCGTCGTCGGCAACTGTCAGGCGGGCTGGGCGGTGATGATGCTCGCCGCGCTGCGGCCCGAGCTCTTCGGCCCGATCATCATCGCCGGGGCGCCGCTCTCCTATTGGGCGGGGGTGCGCGGGGTGAACCCGATGCGCTATTCCGGCGGCCTGCTCGGCGGGACCTGGCTGACCGCGCTGGCCGGCGACCTCGGGGCCGGCATTTTCGACGGCGCCGCCCTCGTGCAGAATTTCGAGAACCAGAACCCGGCCAATACCCTTTGGTCGAAGCAGTACAATCTCTGGTCGAAGATCGATACCGAGCCCGAGCGCTATCTCGAATTCGAGAAATGGTGGGGCGGGCATGTCCTGCTCAACGCCGCCGAGATGCAGTGGATCGCCGACGAACTCTTCGTCGGCAATCACCTCGCCGCGGGGCAGATCAGGACGCCGGACGGCACCGCCATCGACCTGCGCGCGATCCGCTCGCCGATCGTGGTCTTCTGCTCCAAAGGCGACAATATCACCCCGCCGCAGCAGGCGCTGGACTGGATCCTCGATCTCTACGACAGCGAGGAGGATATCCGGAACTGGGGCCAGACCATCGTCTACACGGTGCACGAGCATGTCGGCCACCTCGGCATCTTCGTTTCCGGCGGCGTCGCGCGGAAGGAGCATGACGAGTTCGCCTCGAACATCGACCTGATCGACGTGCTGCCCCCCGGCCTCTACGAGGCGGTGCTGACGCCGAAGGGCGACGCGGTGGAGCATCCCGACCTCGTCACCGGCGAATGGGTGATGCGTTGCGAGGCGCGGACCCTCGCCGACATCCGCGCGCTTGGCGGCAACACCTTGGCCGACGAGCGCCAGTTCGAGGCGGCGGCGCGGGTGTCGGATATCAATCTCGCCCTCTACCGCGCCTTCGCCGAGCCCGCCGTCCGCGCCATGGTGGCACCGCCCGTCGCCGAGGCGATGCGCCGGCTGCACCCTTTGCGGCTCTCCTACGAGATGTTCGGGGCGAAGAACCCCTGGTCCGCCTGGATCGCCACCGAGGCGGACCGGGTTCGCGGCCGGCGCGCCCCGGCTGGCGCCGGCAATCCGCTGATCGCCGCGCAGGCGCTCTTTTCGCAGGCGATGGTCGAAGGGCTGGACGCCTGGCGCGTCGCGACCGAACGGCTGAGCGAGGAAACCTTCCACGCCGTCTACGGCACGCCCGCGCTCCAGGCGGCGCTCGGCATCGACGCCGCCTCGCCGGAGCGTCCGCGCAAGGCGGCGAAAAGCCAGCTCCACGCCGCCTTCGTCGAGAGGCGCACCGCCGAGCTGCGCGATCACATGACGCGCGGCGGCCTCGCCGAAGGGATGATCCGGGCGCTGCTCTGGGTCGGCATGGCCCGCGACGCGGTGGATGAGCGCGGCTTCGCGGCGATCCGGCGCATCCGCGACGCGCATCCTTGCCATCGGCAGATGTCGCTCGCCGATTTCAAGGGACTGGTCCGCGCGCAGTATCTGATGCTGACCATCGACGAGGAGGCGGCGCTGCGCGCCATCCCAGGCCTGATGCCGAAGTCGGCGGAGGAGCGGCAGACGGCCTTCGACGCGGTCAGCACCGTCATCGGAGCGACCGGCGACGCGCCGGCCGACCGTCTCGCCCGGGTCGCCGCGCTCTTCGGCCTCGGGCCGGAGCTGGTTTCCAGCCGCGCGGCCTCCTGATGGCCGACGACAAGTACATGCGGCTGATCGGCGCCGCCCGCGACGGCTCGCCGGCGGTGACGATCGTCGTTCACCCTTGCGACGAGACTTCGCTGCGCGGCGCCATCGACGCGGCGGCGCAGGGGATCATCGAGCCGGTGCTGGTCGGCCCGGCGGCGCGGATCGTCGCCGTCGCGGCCGAGCACGGCATCGACATCGCGGGGCGCGAGATCGTCGACGCGCCCCACAGCCACGCCGCCGCCGCGCAGGCGGTCGCCCTCGTCCGCGGGGGCCGGGGCGAGCTCCTGATGAAGGGCAGCCTGCATACCGACGAGCTGATGGCGGAGGTCGTGGCAAAGGAGACCGGCCTTCGCACCGAGCGGCGGATCAGCCACGTCTTCATCATGGACGTGCCGGGCCATCCGGAGACGCTGTTCATCACCGACGCGGCGATCAACATCTTCCCCGACCTCGAGACCAAGCGCGACATCATCCAGAACGCCATCGACCTCTGGACGGGCATCGGCCTCGGCACGCCAAAGGTCGCGATCCTCTCCGCCGTCGAGACGGTCACCCCGAAGATCCCCTCGACGATCGAGGCCGCCGCGCTCTGCAAGATGGCCGACCGCGGCCAGATCACCGGGGGCCTGCTCGAAGGACCGCTCGCCTTCGACAACGCGATCAGCCCCGAGGCGGCGGCGATCAAGGGCATCGCCGGCCCGGTGGCCGGCCACGGCCAGATCCTCGTCGTCCCCGACCTCGAGGCGGGCAACATGCTGGCGAAGAACCTCACCTTCCTCTCCAAGGCCGACGCCGCCGGCATCGTCCTCGGCGCCCGCGTACCGATCATCCTCACCTCGCGCGCCGACGGCGTCCGCACCCGCCTCGCCTCCTGCGCGGTAGCTGCGATCTATGCCAACGCCCGCCGCGCCAAGGCCGCGGTTCCCGCCGCATGACGACGCTCCTCGTCGTCAACGCCGGCTCGTCGAGCCTGAAGTTCCAGCTGTTCGAGGCAGGCGACGGCGCCCCGAAGCGGCGCATCCGCGGTCAGATGGACGGGATCGGCGTCCATCCGCGCCTCAGGGCCACGGACGCCGCCGGCGCCACCCTCGTCGACGCGGAACAGTCGCGGGTCCTCGACCTGCCGACGGCGATCGCGGCGACGAGAGCCTGGTTCCAGACCCTCGGCGGGCTCGACATCCACGCGGTCGGTCACCGCGTCGTCCATGGCGGTCCCGACTTCGACCGGCCGGCGCTGATCGACGCCGACATTCTCGCCCGCCTCGACGCGCTCTGCTCGCTCGCGCCGCTGCACCAGCCGAACAACCTCGCACCGATCCGGCTCGTGATGGAAATCGCGCCCGAGGCGCCGCAGGTCGCCTGTTTCGACACCGCCTTCCACCGCACTCGCGCGCCCTATGCCGATTGCTACGCCCTGCCCCGCCCGCTCTATGACGAGGGCGTCCGCCGCTATGGCTTCCATGGCCTCAGCTACGAATACATCGCCCACCGCCTGCCCGAGGTCGCCCCGGATATCGCCGGCGGCCGCGTCATCGCCGCCCATCTCGGCAGCGGCGCCTCGATGTGCGCGATGGCGGGCGGGGTGAGCGTCGACAGCACCATGGGCTTTACCGCGCTCGACGGCATTCCGATGGGCACCCGCACCGGACAGCTCGATCCCGGCGTCGTCCTGCACCTGATCGGGGAAAAGGGCATGACCCCGGCCGATGTCACCCGCCTTTTCTACCATGACTGCGGCCTCAAGGGCCTGTCCGGCGTCTCTAACGACATGCGGGTGCTCCTCGAAAGCCGCGACCCCGGCGCCGCCCTCGCCATCGACCATTTCGCCTATCGCTGCGGCCTGCACGCGGGTGAACTCGCCGCCGCCCTCGGCGGGCTCGACGCCTTCGTCTTCACCGCCGGCATCGGCGAGAACTCCGCGCCCATCCGCGCCCGCGTCGCCGAGCGCCTGGCCTGGCTTGGCGCCGAGCTCGACCCCGCGGCGAACGCGGCGGGCGACACCGTCATCTCGACCCCGGAAAGCCGCGTCGCCCTGCTCGTGATTCCGACCGACGAGGAACTGATGATCGCCCGCCACACCCTGGCCCTGACCGGAGCCCCCGCATGACCCTGCCCATCGTCCGGGCGAAGCTGCTCGACGGCAAGCGCGGCCTGATCGTCGGCATCGCCAACGACGCCTCGATCGCCTGGGGCTGCGCCCGCGCCTTCCGCGCCCTCGGCGCCGAGATCGCGATCACCTACCTCAACGACAAGGCGAAACCCCATGTCGAACCCCTTGCCCAGGAAGTGGAATCTCCGATTTTCCTTCCGATGGACGTGATGAAGGAGGGCGAGATCGAAGCCGTCTTCGACCGCGTCGCGCGGGACTGGGGCAAGCTCGATTTCCTTGTCCATTCGATCGCCTTCTCGACCAAGGACGCGCTCGGCGGCCGCGTCACCGACTGCGCCCGCGCCGGGTTCGCCACCACCATGGACGTCTCGGTCTGGTCGTTCCTGCGCATGGCGCATCTCGCCGAGCCGCTGATGAAGGACGGCGGCGCGCTCTTCACCATGACCTACTACGGCTCGGAGAAAGTGGTGGAGAACTACGGCATCATGGGCGTCGCCAAGGCCGCGCTCGAATCGGCTGTCCGCTACGTCGCGTCCGAGCTCGGGCCGAAGGGCATCCGGGTCCATGCGATCTCGCCCGGCCCGCTTGCCACCCGCGCCGCCTCCGGCATCCCCGAGTTCGACGACCTCCTCGCCAAGGCCGTGGTCAAGGCGCCGTCCCGCGCCCTCGTGGACATCGACGACGTCGGCATGGCCTGCGCGTTCCTCGCCCACGACGCCGCCCGGATGATGACCGGGCAGGTGCTTTACATCGACGGCGGTTACAACATCATCGACTGATGGACCAGACTCGCCGCTCCCTCCTCCTCGCGCTTCTCGCCACGACCGCCTGCGCGCGGCCGCCCGACCTCGTCGGCATCGACAATCCCGCGCTGCCGGCCGAGGCGGTCAGGACCGCGACCGACCACCGCCTGTTCATCCTGACCACGCGCGAGGCGTCGGAGGCGGCGGGCGCCTTCTACGGCGCCGGCCGCGCGCCCGAGCTCGGTCTCGCCTCCGTGCTCGTCACCGTGCCGCCGACGCATCTCCCCGGGCAACTGGAACGGCCGGAACACCTGCCGCCCGATCCATTGACCGAGTTCGCCGTCGTCGATCCTTCGATCTATGCGAGCGACGCCGCCTTCATCCGCGCGATCGACCGCGAGCTTTCGAAGCGCCCGCCGGACCAGCGGCGGCTGCTGCTCTTCATCCACGGCTACAACAACACGACGAGCGACGCGATCCTGCGTCTGGCGCAGTTCGTCCATGACACCGGCTTTCCCGGCGTGCCGGTGCTCTTCACCTGGGCCTCGGCCGCCCGGGCGCCGCGCTACGTCTACGACCTGAACAGCGCCCTCGTCGCCCGGACGAAGCTGAAGCAGGCCGCCGCCATCCTCGCCGCGACCAAGGCGACGAGCGTCGATATCTTCGCCCACTCGATGGGCACCTTCCTTGCCATGGAGGGCTTCGTCGAGGCGGCGCAGACCGGCCGCCTCGACCCGCGCGGGCGGATCGCGACGGTGATCCTCGCCTCGCCCGACATCGACATCGACCTCTTCCGGAGCCAGCTCGCCCAACTCCCCGACCGCTTCCGCCGCAAGATGTTCCTGCTCGTGTCCCAGGACGACGGCGCCTTGCGCGTTTCGCGCCTGATCGCCGGCGGCGTGCCCCGCGTGGGCGCCGCCGACGCCGACGAGATCGAGCAGCTCGGCGTCACGGTGATCGACCTGTCCGAGATCGACGACAGCTCCGCCGGCAGTCACGCGAAATTCGCCGGCTCGCCCGAGGTGGTACGGCTGATCGGCGCCGGCCTCAAGACCGCCGGCCGCTTCGGAGACGTCGACACCCCGGGTCTCGGCGCCCTCCTGGCCGAAGTCCCGATCCGTCTCATCGGTCCCTGATCCCGGTTCAGATAGCGGGCAAACGGCATTGGCCGGGACCAATGCCAACGGCCCTTCGCCTGCCGGGGAGGCAGGTAGGCGCGGATGGATTTGCGTCCCAAATCCATCAAGCAAAGGCACGCGCGGGGCAGGACGTCGGTAGTCGGCGAACAGGTCAATGCCAAGGTCGCGGGACCAAGGTCGCGGGACGAATTGGTGACAATGCTTGCCGCCTCCGTTGCGGTACCATGACCGTACAGCACGGAGATTTTGGCCGATGTACGATCTTCTCGCGGACATGACCGTTGTCGAGGGCGCGTCTTTCATCGCCGGTCCCTCCTGCGCGCTGCATCTGGCGCAGATGGGGGCGCGGGTCATCCGCTTCGACGCGATCGGCGGCGGGCCGGACAGCCGGCGCTGGCCGCTGGCGGACGGGCACAGCCTCTATTGGGAGGGGCTGAACAAGGGCAAGAAATCGATCGCCATCGACCTCGCGCGGCCCGAGGGGCGGGAGCTGGCCTCGGCGCTCGTCACCGCGCCGGGGGCGAGCCGCGGTCTTTTCGTGACGAATTTTCCGGTGGACGGCTTTCTCTCGCACGAGCGGCTGGCCCGGCGTCGGCCCGATCTCGTCACCTTGCGCGTCCTCGGCTGGCCGAGCGGGCGGAACGGTGTCGACTACACGATCAACGCCGCGGTCGGGGTGCCGCTGATGACCGGCCCCGAGCGGTTGCCGGCGGACGAGCCGGTCAATGCGACGCTGCCGGCCTGGGACCTGCTGACCGGCGCCTATGGCGCGTTCGCGCTGCTCGCGGCGGAGCGGCGGCGGCGGATGACCGGGGTGGGCGGCGAGACGCGGGTGGCGCTGAGCGACCTCGCGATCGGCTCGCTCGCCAATCTCGGGCAGGTGGCGGAGGTGAGCCGGTTCGGCGATCGCGGGCGGTTCGGCAATGCGCTCTACGGCGCGCTCGGCAATGCGTTCCTGACCAGCGACGGGCGGCGGCTCATGGTGGTGGCGATCACGGCGAAGCAATGGTCCGGGCTTCTGGCCGCGCTCGGCCTCACCGAACTGGTCGCGGAGCGGGAGGCGAAGCTCGGCGTCTCCTTCGCCCGGGACGAAGGCACGCGGTTCCGGCACCGCCACGCGCTCTATGACCTGATCGGCGGCGCTTTCGAGCGGCTGACCTACGCCGAGGCGGCGGAGCGGCTGGAGCGGGCCGGCGTCTGCTGGGAGCCGTACCAGACGCTGCGCCAGGCGGTGGAGGAGGACCCGCGACTGGTGCGGGACAACCCGCTGTTCGCCGAGGTCGAGCATCCCGGCGGCGGCCGCTATCCCACGCCGGGCGCGCTCGGCCGGATCGTGGCGGAGCCGGCGGGCGCGCCCCTGCCGGCGCCGCGCCTCGGGCAGCATACGGACGAAATCCTGGCCGAGGATCTGGGGCTCACCACCCGCCAGATCGGCGACTTGCACGACAGGGGCCTTGTCGCGTCGGCGGTGCCGGAGACGGTCTGAGCCTCCAGCATCTCCAGCCCGGTCAGAGCCCGGTCATCGCCAGACCGGCCGGCAGGTAGCGCTCGCCCTCGATGACGATCCCGGCGGCGGCCTGCTCGATGCCGGCGAGATCGGCCCGCGTCAGCTCGACATCGGCGGCGCCGAGGTTCTCGGCAAGCCGGCGCGCCTTGGTCGTGCCCGGGATCGGCACGATGAAGGGCCTCCGTGCCAGCAGCCAGGCGAGGGCGATTTGCGCGGGCGTCGCGCCCTTCTCGGCCGCGGCCCGCCGCAGGACGTCGACCAGCGCCTGGTTCCGGGCAATCGCTTCGGGCTGGAAGCGCGGCAGGCCCGCGCGCATGTCGCCCGCGTCGAGCTTGGTATCCGTGCCGATCGCCCCGGTCAGGAAGCCCCGCCCAAGCGGGCTGAACGGCACGAAGCCGATGCCGAGCTCGTCGCAGAGCGCGACGATGCCGTTGGTTTCCACCTCGCGAGTCCAGAGCGAATATTCGCTCTGCACCGCGGTGACAGGCTGGACCGCGTGGGCGCGGCGGACGGTGGCGGCGCCGGGCTCGGACATGCCGAAGTGGCGGACCTTGCCGGCGGCGATCAGATCCCTGACCGTGCCCGCCACCTCCTCGATCGGCACGGTCGGATCGACGCGGTGCTGGTAGAAGAGGTCGATGACCTCGATCCCCAGCCGCCGGAGCGAGGCGTCGGCGACGGCGCGGATATTCTCCGGGCGGCTGTCGACGCCGGCCTGCTTGCCGTCCACGATTCGGAAGCCGAACTTGGTCGCGATCACCACCTGGTCGCGCACGGGGCGCAGCGCCTCGCCGACCATCTCCTCGTTGGTGAAGGGACCGTAGACCTCGGCGGTGTCGAAGAGGGTCACGCCGAGGTCCACCGCCTTGCGAATCAGCGCCACGCCGTCCGCTGTCTCGACCATCTCGCCATAGGCGAAGTCGAGACCCATGCAGCCGAAGCCGAGGGCGGAAACCTCGAGGCCCTGACCGAGCTCGCGCATCTTCATCTGTCTTTTCCTTCTCTCAGCGGTAGGACGTCGCAAGGATCGCCACGGGCGGGCGCGTGGCATGTCGGCGGGGGTGAAGGACGAGAACGCCGGCGAATCGCCCGATTCGCCGTTTCGCCTTGGACCGACGAGGGGCGCCCGCCGAGCGGTCTAACCGGGAAATGCCACGGCTTCTACCTAGGGCGCGGCCGTCGAGGTTCAAGAATCCGGCGCGGGCATTGAGGCGCCGATCGGGCCGCGGCGCATTACCTCGCCCGCGTTGAGCACTATCTCCTGAAACGAGGACAAACCGGAAAGGCATCGGCATGGATCACCGGATTTCGACGCTCGCGCTGGCCCTCTGTCTCGCCTGGGCGCCGCTCGCCGCGGGGGCGGAGGATTTCAACGCCGCTCCGCCGAACGCGGCCGGGCAGGAACCGGCCTTCGCCGGCCAGACCCGCGCGCCCGTCCTCGACGACGGAATGACCCTGTCGCGGGAGGTGGTCGCCGACGGGCTCGAAAATCCGTGGGGCATGGACCAGCTGCCGGATGGCGGCTGGCTGGTCACAGAGCGGCCGGGGCGGATGCGCGTCGTCGCGGCGGATGGGACGGTCTCGCCGCCGATCGAAGGCTTGCCCGAGGTCGATGCCCGGCGGCAGGGCGGCCTGCTCGACGTGCTGATCGCCGACGATTTCGCCGAGACCCGCCGCGTCTGGTGGAGCTATGCCGAGCCGCGCGGCGAGGACCGCAATGCCACGGCGGTGGCGACCGGCCTGCTGTCGGAGGATGGCGGAACCATGGCGGAGGTCGCGGTGATCTTCCGGCAGGAGCCGGCCTGGGACTCGACGGCGCATTTCGGCTCGCGCCTGGCATTCGACCCGAGCGGCGCCTTGTTCGTCACCACCGGCGAGCGGTCGCTGCCCGAACCGCGCCAGCTGGCGCAGGACGTCTCCACCCATCTCGGCAAGGTGCTGCGGATCAATCCGATGGGCGGGCCGGCGGAGGGCAATCCGGCGATTCCCGGCGGCCTGCCCGAAATCTGGTCCTACGGTCATCGCAACATCCAGTCCGCCGCGATCGGTCCCGACGGCGCGCTCTGGACCGTCGAGCACGGGGCCCGCGGCGGAGACGAACTGAACCGACCCGAGGCCGGCAAGAATTACGGCTGGCCAATCATCACCTATGGCGAGGATTACAGCGGCCGGCCGATCGGCGACGGGATCACGGCGGCCGAGGGCATGGAACAGCCCCTCTATTTCTGGGACCCGGTGATCGCCCCGAGCGGCATGGCCTTCTATGACGGCGCGCTGTTCCCGGCCTGGCGGGGCAGCGCGCTGATCGGCGCCCTCGGCGATCAGGCGCTGGTTCGGCTGGCGCTCTCGGACGGCCGGGTCACCGGCGAAGCCCGCTATCTTCGCGGCGAGGCCCGGGTCCGCGACGTCGACGTGGCCGACGACGGTTCGGTGATGATCCTGACCGACGCGGGCAACGGCGCGCTCATCCGTCTCACGCCCGGCAGGTGATCCCTCCGCGCACCACGCCGGCGCACCTTGACGCTCGCGCCAATTGATTCGACTTAAGGTTGCGCCCCTCTCCAGACGCGGCGCCCCCGGGCGAGGAGACCCATGGCCGGCTATACCCCACCGCTCAGCGATTTCGCCTTCATCCTGCACGACGTGCTCGCCGCGCAGGAGAGCCCGATTCCCGGCTATGCCGATCTCGATCGCGACACGACCGGTGCGATCCTCGAAGAGGCGGGCAAGCTCGCCGCCGAGGTGCTGGCGCCGCTGAACGCCATAGGCGACCGCGAGGGCTGCCGCCTGGAAAACGGCGTGGTCCGCGCGCCGTCCGGCTTCAAGGCCGCCTATGACCTGGTGCGGGCCGGCGGCTGGACCGCGCTCGACCTCGATCCCGACTTCGGCGGCCAGGGCATGCCGCATGTCCTCAACACCGCCGTCGGCGAGATGCACGCCGCCGCCAACATGGCGCTCAACATGTACTGGGGCCTGACCCACGGCGCCTACAACGCCATACATGCCCACGGCTCGCCGGAACAGAAGCGGACCTATCTGCCGCGCATGGTCTCCGGCGACTGGACCGGCACCATGAACCTGACCGAGCCGCATTGCGGAACCGACCTCGGCCTGCTGCGCACCAGGGCCGAGCCCGATGGCGAGGCCTACCGGATCACCGGGCAGAAGATCTTCATCTCCGCCGGCGAGCACGACCTCGCCGAGAATATCATCCACCTCGCCCTCGCCCGGATCAGCGGCGCGCCGGCCGGGGTGAAGGGCATCTCGCTCTTCATCGTGCCGAAGTTTCTCGTCGATCCCGACGGCTCGCTCGGCGCCCGCAACGCGGTCTCCTGCGGCGAGATCGAGGAGAAGATGGGCATCCACGGCAATGCCACCTGCGTCATGAACTACGACGGCGCGACCGGCTGGCTCGTCGGCGAGCCGCACAAGGGCTTGCGCGCCATGTTCACCATGATGAACGAGGCGCGGCTTTCGGTCGGCGCCCAGGGCCTCGCCCAGGCCACCGCCGCCTATCAGGGCGCCGCGGCCTATGCGCGCGAGCGCCTTCAGGGCCGCGCCGTCACCGGACCCGAGAACCCCGCCGGCCCGGCCGATCCGCTGATCGTCCATCCCGACATCCGCCGCGCGCTGATGGATCAGCGCGCCTTCATCGAGGGCGCGCGGGCCTTCCTGCTCTGGGTCTCGACGCTGATCGACCAGCATGTCCGGACCGGCGACGCGGCGGCCGAAGGGCTGGTCTCGCTGCTCACCCCGGTGGTCAAGGGCTTTCTCACCGACAAGGGCTTCGAAGCGACCGTAGAGGCGCAGCAGGTCCACGGCGGCCACGGATATATCGAGGAAACCGGGGCCAGCCAGTTCGTCCGCGACGCCCGCGTCGCCATGATCTACGAGGGCGCCAATGGTGTGCAGGCGCTCGATCTCGTGGGACGCAAGCTGGGCCACGACGGCGGCAAGCACATGATGGCCTTCTTCGATCAGGTGAAGACCTTCCTGCGCGAGAACGCCGCGGACGCCGCGTTGAAGGCCGACTTCCTCGACCCGCTCAAATCCGCCTCCAAGGATTTGCAGGCGGCGGCGATGTACTTCGTCCAGAAAGGCGTGGGGAACCCGAACGCCGCGCTCGCCGGCTCGACGGATTTCCTGCATCTGTTCGGCCATGTCTGCCTCGGCCTGATGTGGGCGCGCATGGCCAGGGCCGCCATGCGACGGGACGACGCTTTTCATCGTGCCAAGCTCATCACAGGACGCTACTACATGGCACGGCTGCTGCCTGCGACCACGCTCCACCTCGCCCGAATCCAGTCCGGGCCCGATGTGGTGATGGACCTGCCGGCGGAGGCGTTCTGATCGAGGGGGGCCCGATGGCCGAATACCAGCTTCATTGCTTCGCGCAGTCGGGCAATTCCTTCAAGCCGGCGCTGCTCCTCGCATTGGCCGGGGCGGACTGGGAGCCCGTCTGGGTCGATTTCTTCCATGGCGGCACCAAGACGCCGGACTATCTCGCCGTTAACGCGATGGGCGAGGCGCCGCTGCTCGTGCATGGCGACCTCCGGCTCAGCCAGTCCGGCGTCATCCTCGACTACCTGTCGCAGCGTTTCCGCGACTTCGCCCCGAAGTCGGAGGCGGAGCGGCGCGAGGTATTGCGGTGGACGCTTTGGGATAATCACAAACTCACGAGCTATATCGCCACGCTTCGCTTCATGCGGACCTTCGTGCCGGAGGAGAAGCGCGACCCGGCCGTGATCGCATTCTTCGACGGCCGGGCACGAACCGCGCTCAAGGTCCTTGACACCCATCTCGCCGACCGCGACTGGATAGCCGCTGACCGGATCACCACGGCGGACCTGAGCGCGGTCGGCTATATGTACTTCCCCGACGAAATCGGCATCGCGCTCGCCGATTATCCCAATGTCGACCGCTGGCGCGGTGCCATCGCGGCGCTGCCCGGCTGGAGGCATCCCTATGATCTGATGCCGGGGCACCCCCGCGGCTGATGGAGAGCCAAGAATGGCCGAGGCCTATATCTACGATGCCATCCGCTCGCCGCGGGGCAAGGGTCGCGCCGACGGCGCGCTGCACGAGGTGACGGCGGCGCGGCTGTCGGCGGACATGCTGAACGCGCTGAAGGATCGCTCCGGCCTCGATACCGCCGCGATCGAGGATGTGATCTGGGGCAATGTCACCCAGATCGGCGAGCAGGGCGGCTGCCTTGCCCGGTCCGCCGTGCTGCTGTCGGATTTCGATGAGAGCGTGCCCGGCCTCTCGATCAACCGCTTCTGCGCGAGCGGGCTCGAGGCGACCAATCTCGCCGCCAACCAGATCCGCGCCGGCGCGGGCGAGGCCTATGTCGCGGGCGGCGTCGAGATGATGAGCCGCGTCGCGATGGGTTCGGACGGCGCGGCGATCGCCGTCGATCCCGAACTGGCGATGAAAAGCTATTTCGTGCCGCAGGGCATCGCCGCCGACCTGATCGCCACGATGCACGGCCTCGGCCGCGAGGATTGCGACGCCTACGCGGTCGAGAGCCAGCGCCGCGCCGCCGCCGCCTGGGCCGAGGGCCGCTTCGCCCGGTCTATCGTACCCGTCACCGACCGCAACGGCCTGCCGCTTCTGGACCGCGACGAACATATGCGCCCCGGCACCGACATGGCCTCGCTCGGCGCGCTCGCTCCGGCTTTCAAGGAGATGGGCGAGGTGATCCCCGGCTTCGACGCGGTGGCGATCCTAAAATATCCGACGCTGGAGCGCGTCAACCATGTGCACCACGCCGGCAATTCGAGCGGCATCGTCGATGGCGCCGCCGCCGTGCTGCTCGGCTCCAAGGGCTTCGGCGAGGCGCACGGCCTGCGCCCCCGCGCGCGAATCCGGGCGACGGCGAAGATCGGCACCGACCCGACCATCATGCTGACCGGACCGGTGCCGGTGACCGAACGCGCCCTGCGCGCGGCGGGAATGGAGATCGGCGACATCGACCTTTTCGAGGTGAACGAGGCGTTTTCCGCCGTCGTCCTCCGCTTCCTGCAAGCCTTCGAACTCGATCCCGCCAAGGTCAATGTCAACGGCGGCGCCATCGCCATGGGTCATCCGCTCGGCGCCACCGGCGCGATGATCCTCGGCGCCGCGCTGGACGAGCTGGAACGCTCCGACAAGGAGATCGCGCTCGCCACGCTCTGCGTCGCCTCCGGGATGGGCGCCGCGACCATCATCGAACGGGTCTGAGCGTGGGCCTCATCGACCAGGCAAAATGCCCGGTGAAGACCGGCTCGATCTATCCCGAACCCTATGCCTCGCAGATGGCCGGCCGGTCATCGCTGCGGCTTGGCCAGGCGGCGGGATTGACCCAATTCGGCGCCAATCTCGTCACCCTGGAACCCGGCGCGCGGTCATCGCTGCGCCACTGGCACCGGGCCGAGGACGAGTTCGTCATGGTGACCGAGGGCGAGCTGGTGCTGGTCCAGGACGAGGGTGAATACGTGATGCGCCCCGGCGATTGCGCCGCCTGGCCGGCGGGCGACACCAACGGCCATTGCTTCCTGAACCGGTCCGGCGTCGTCGCGCGGTTTCTCGTCGTCGGCAGCAAGGCCCCGCGCGAGGTCGCAACCTATTCGGACGTCGATTTCGTCATGGAGATCGCCGACGGCGCCGTGCGCCTCACCTATCGCGACGGCACGCCCTGGGCCGGCCCGCGCGAGGCGACCTGATGCCGAAGCTCACCCTGCCGATCCCGGTGGTCGAGACCGCGGCGGGCTATGCGCCCCCGGACGAGGATCCCGGCCCCTTCGCCTCGGTGGCGGCCGGCGAGATCGGCGGCCTCACCCAGTTCGGCGTCCGGATCGAGACCCTGCCGCCCGGCTCCGCCTCTTCCATGCGCCATTGGCACAGCCGCGAGGACGAATTCGTCACGGTGCTCGACGGCGCGCTCACCCTCGTCGAGGACGGCGGCGAGACGCCGCTCGGCCCGGGCGAGGCGGCCGCCTTTCCCGGGGGTCGGCCGAACGGCCATGTCCTGCGCAACCTCTCGGGCGTGCCGGCCACCTTCCTCGTGGCCGGAGATCGCGACGCGGAGGATGTCTGCCATTATTCCGGCCGCGACCGGCTGAGCTTCTGGCGCGACGGCGCGCGCCACGTCACCCGCAGGGACGGTACGCCGCTCGACCGGCCCGACGCGCCCGTGGCCGAAATGACCGACCTGGCCTTCGACGGCCCCGGCGGCAAGCTCGACATCCCCGCCCTGCCGACATTCACGGGCTCCTCCTACCCCACGCCCTGGTCGGAACTCGTCGCCCGCCGCCAGTTCAAGCGGCTCGGCGCGGCGGGCGGCCTGACTCGCCTCGGCGTCAATCTCGTGACCATCGCGCCGGGCGACATCAGCTCGCTCCGCCACTGGCACACCACGGAGGACGAGTTCCTGATCGTCCTTTCCGGCACCTTCGCCCTGATCGAGGACGAGGGCGCGACGCCCATGGCCGCCGGCGAGGTGGCCGCCTTTCCCGCCGGCCGCGCCAATGGCCATCACATGCGCAACGACGGCGACGGACTCGCGACCTTCCTCGTCCTCGGCACACGTGCCGTGCGCGGCACTTGCCACTATTCCGACGCCGATCTGATGGCCGAGGACGACGCCGGACGGTCCTGGTACGCCCGCCGCGACGGAACCATCGTCAAGGAGCTCTGACATGCCGATCTTCACCACAACGCTCGACGAGGACGGCGTCGCGGTCATCGCCTGGGATTTGCCCGGCCGCTCGATGAACGTGCTGACCGAGGAAGGCATCGCTGACCTCGAGACCGCCTTCGACGCGGCGCTGGCCGACCCGGCGGTGAAGGGTATCATCCTGACCAGCGCCAAGCGCGACTTCGCGGGCGGCATGGACCTCAACCTCCTCGCCCGAATGAAGGAGGAGGCCGGCGACGATCCCGCGCGCGGCCTGTTCGACGGCCTGATCGGCCTGCACCGCCTGCTCCGCAAGATCGAGCGCGCGGGCATGGATCCAAAGACCAACAAGGGCGGCAAGCCGGTCGCCTGGGCCGCGCCCGGCACCAGCGCCGGCATCGGCACCGAGATCGGCCTCGCCTGCCACCGCCGCTTCGTCGCCGATGATCCGAAGGCGCGGATCGGCCTGCCCGAAATCCTGATCGGCCTCTTTCCCGGCGCGGGCGGCACCACCCGCTTCTCGCGCATGGTGGGCGCGATGGCGGCCGCCCCGGTGCTGCTCGAAGGCAAGATGCTGGCGCCGAAGGCCGCGCTCGCCGCCGGCCTGATCGACGAAATCGCACCGCGCGCGGACCTCATCCAAAACGCCAAGGACTGGGTGCTGTCCGCCGAGCCGGCCGCCCTCGTCAAACCCTGGGACGCCAAGGGCTACAAGATGCCCGGCGGCGCGCCCTATACTCCGGCCGGGTTCATGACCTTCGTCGGCGCCACGGCCATGGTGCATGGCAAGACGCAAGGCGTCTATCCGGCGGCCAGGGCGTTGCTGTCGGCGATCTACGAGGGCGCGCTGGTCGATTTCGACACCGCGCTCCGCATCGAGGCGCGTTGGTTCACCAGTGTGCTGATGAACCCCTCCTCCTCGGCGATGATCCGCTCGCTGTTTCTCAACAAGCAGGCGCTGGAAAAGGGCGCCTCGCGCCCGGCCGAGCCCGACCAGAGCGTGAAGAAGGTCGGCATCCTTGGCGCTGGCATGATGGGCGGCGGCATCGCCTATGTCGCCGCGCTCGCCGGGATCGAGGTGGTCTTGATGGACCGGGACGAGGCGGCGTCGATGCGCGGCCGCGCTCATGTCGAAGCCATCCTCGACGAGGGCGTGAAGCGCCGCAAGACCACGCCCGAGAAGAAGGCCGAGGTGCTCGCCCGCGTTACCGCGACCCCGGACTATGCCGCGCTCGCCGGCTGCGACCTCGTGGTGGAGGCGGTATTCGAGGATCCGGCGATCAAGGCCGAAGCTACCCGCCGCGCCGAGCAATATCTGCCGCCAGACGCGATCTTCGCCACCAACACCTCCACCCTGCCGATCGCCGGCCTCGCCAAGGCCAGCCGCGCGCCGGAGCAATTCATCGGTATCCATTTCTTCTCGCCCGTCGACCGGATGGCGCTGGTCGAGATCATCAAGGGCGAGGAGACCGGCCCGCGCGCCGTGGCGAAGGCGCTCGATTTCGTCCGCCAGATCCGCAAGACGCCGATCGTGGTCAACGACGCCCGCTTCTTCTACGCCAACCGCTGCATCATCCCCTATATCAACGAGGGCGTGCGCATGGTCGGCGAAGGCATCGCGCCCGCGCTGATCGAGAACGCGGCGAAGCAGATGGGCATGCCGCTCGGGCCGCTGCAACTGGTCGACGAGACCTCGATCGACCTCGGGGTCAAGATCGCCAAGGCGACGCGCGCGGCGATGGGCGATGCCTATCCGGACGCCGCCGCGGACAGCGTTTTGTTCGCGCTCGCCGATCTCGGCCGGCTCGGGCGCAAGTCCAAGTCGGGCTTCTACGCCTATGACGACAAGGGGAAGCGCCTCGGCCTCTGGCCGGACCTGGCCGAGCGCTGGCCCGTCGCCGCCGAACAGCCCGATCTCGTCGAAATCCAGCGCCGCCTCGGCATGGCCCAGGCGCTCGAGGCGGTTCGGGCGCTCGAGGAAGGCGTGCTGACCGACATCCGCGAAGGCGACGTCGGTGCCATCCTCGGCTGGGGCTTCATGCCCTGGTCCGGCGGCCCCTTCGGCTGGCTCGACATCCTTGGCGCCGGGCGCGCCGTCGAGATCTGCGACGCCCTCGCCGCCGCCCACGGCCCCCGTTTCGCCCCGCCCCAGCTCCTGAGGGATCTGGCGGCGAAGGGCTCCAGCTTCTATCCCCACCTCCTCCCGGCGACCGCGGCCTGAAGAGGCCTTGACGCTCCCCCCGCGCTCACCCTTGCGCCCGTCGCCCCGGCTGGCTAGCAAAAGCGAAAGAGGACACGCATGAGCGCGCCGATATTCCGCCCAGCGCCCCCCGGCGCTCGCAAACCATGAGCTTTCTCAGCGCCGAGGCGATGACCGGCGGCTATGGCGCGGCCGACATTCTGCACGGCTGCGACATCGCCGTGGACCGTGGCGAGATCGCCGTCATCGTCGGCCCGAACGGCGCCGGCAAATCCACCGCGATGAAGGCGATCTTCGGCATGCTGCCCCTGCGCCAGGGCACCGTCCGCCTCGATGGCGAGGATATCGCCGCCCTCTCGCCGCGCGAACGCGTGCATCGCGGCATGGGCTTCGTGCCGCAGACCTCGAACATCTTCACCAGCCTGACGGTAGAGGAAAACCTCGAAATGGGCGCCTTCATCCGCCAGGACGATTTCTCGCCGACGATGGAGCAGATCTACAACCTCTTCCCGATCCTGCGCCAGAAACGCCGCCAGCCGGCGGGCGAGCTCTCCGGCGGCCAGCGCCAGCAGGTGGCGGTCGGTCGCGCCCTGATGACCGAGCCATCGGTGCTGATGCTCGACGAGCCGACCGCCGGGGTGTCGCCGATCGTCATGGACGAGCTCTTCGACAAGATCCTCGATATCGCCGCCACCGGCATCGCCATCCTGATGGTCGAGCAGAACGCCCGCCAGGCGCTCAACATCGCCGACCGCGGCTATGTCCTCGTTCAGGGTCGCAACCGCTTCACGGATACCGGGGCGGCGCTGCTCGCCGACCCCGAGGTTCGCCGCACCTTCCTCGGAGGATGATCGCGATGCCCAAGCCTTTCCGCGACGCGCCGCGATGACCGACATCCTCAACGCCCTCGTCCTGCTGACCAATTTCGTCGTCATCCCGGCGATGACCTATGGCGCGCAGCTGGCGCTCGGCGCGCTGGGCGTGACGCTGATCTACGCGGTGCTGCGCTTCTCGAACTTCGCCCATGGCGACCTGATGGCCTTCGGGACGATGATCACCATCCTCGTCACCTGGGGACTGCAGGCGGCGGGAATCGGCGCCGGCCCGCTGCCGACCGCGCTTCTCGCCCTGCCGGTCGGCATCCTCGGCGCGGCGCTTCTGGCGCTCGGCACCGACGCGCTCGTCTATCGCTTCCACCGGCGCAAGCGCAGCGACCCCGTGGTCTTCGTGATCGCCTCGGTCGGCGTGATGTTCATCTACAACGCGCTGATCCGCTTCGTGATCGGCGCCGAGGACCAGCGGTTCGAGGATGGCGCCCGCTTCGTCCTGCGCGTCCCCGACTTCAAGGCGCTGACCGGCCTCGACGAAGGCATCGCGATCCGCACCAGCCAGCTCATCACCGTCGTCGTGATGATCGTCACCGTCGCGGCCGTCTTCTGGTTCCTGCAACGCACCCGGACCGGCAAGGCGATGCGGGCCTATTCCGACAACGAGGATCTGGCGCTCCTCTCCGGCATCGACCCCGACCGGGTGGTGCTCATCACCTGGATCCTCGCCGCCGCGCTCGCCACCATCGCGGGCGTGCTCTACGGCCTCGACAAGTCCTTCCGCCCCTTCACCTATTTCCAGCTGCTGCTGCCGATCTTCGCCGCCGCCATCGTCGGCGGGATCGGCCAGCCGCTCGGCGCGGTCGCGGGCGGCTTCGTCATCGCCTTTTCCGAGGTGATCGTCACCTATGCCTACAAGGGCGTCCTCGCCTGGCTCCTGCCCGAAAGCTGGGCGCCCGAGGGGCTGACCCAACTGCTCGGCACCGACTACAAGTTCGCCGTGTCCTTCATCATCCTGGTGCTGGTCCTCCTCATCAGGCCCACCGGCATCTTCCGGGGCAAGGTCCTATGACCGGCTCCGCCCGCGCCGCCCTGCTCTACGCCGTCATGGCCGCGCTCATCCTCGCGGTGGGCTTCGTCCAGAGCTGGACCGTCGCCTTCGCCATCCTCAACCTCTGCCTCATTTCCGGGATCATGGCGCTCGGGGTGAATATCCAGTGGGGCTACGCCGGCCTCTTCAACGCCGGGATCATGGGTTTCGCGGCGCTCGGCGGGGTGGCGGCGGTGCTGACCGCCATGCCGCCGACCGAAGGCGCGCTCGGCGCCGGCGGGGCCAATCTCGGCCTCGCGGCGCTGGCCCTGGTCGGTACCATCGGCGCCGCGCTCTTCCTGCGCGACCGGGTCGACCCCGCCTTCCGCGCGCCGGTGACCATCCTCACGCTCTTTCTCGGCTATGTCGTCACCCGCCTGTTCCTCGATCCCGCCTCCGAGGCGATCGAGGCGGTGAACGCCGCCTCCGCCGGCTATCTCGGCGGCCTCGGCCTGCCGATCCTGATCGCCTGGCCGGTCGGCGGCCTCTTCGCCGCCGGCGCCGCCTATCTCGTCGGGAAACTCGCGCTCGGCCTGCGCTCGGACTATCTCGCCATCGCCACCCTTGGCATTTCCGAGATCATCCTCGCCATCCTGAAGAACGAGAACTGGCTGACGCGGGGCGTGAAGAACGTGACCGGCCTGCCCCGCCCGATCCCCGACGAACGCGCGCTCCAGGCGATGCCCTGGGTCGCCGACCTCGCCGCGCGCTTCGGCACCGATACCGTCACGGCCGCCGCCAATGTCTCGCGCCTCGGCTACGCGCTGCTGTTCGCGCTGGTGCTCGCCGCCCTGCTCTGGCTCTCGGAACGGGCGCTTCGCTCGCCCTGGGGCCGCATGATGCGGGCGATCCGCGACAATCGCGACGCGGCGGAGGCGATGGGCAAGGACGTCACCCGCCGCCATCTCCAGGTCTTCGTCCTCGGCTCGGCGGTGGTCGGCGTCGCAGGCGCGATGCTCGTCACGCTCGACGGCCAGTTCACCCCCGCGTCCTACAGCCCGCTGCGCTATACGTTCCTCATCTGGGTGATGGTGATCGTCGGCGGATCCGGCAACAACTGGGGCGCGGTGCTCGGCGGCTTTCTCATCTGGTACGTCTGGATCGTGGCCGAGCCGGCGGGCAACTGGCTGATGTCGGCGCTCAGCTCCGGGATGACCGACGGCTGGTGGCGGGCCCATCTCCTCGCCGCCGCGCCGCATCTGCGCCCGTTCCTGATGGGCCTCATCCTGCTCGTCACCCTGCGCTTCGCCCCCCGCGGCCTCATCCCGGAATCTCGCGGCCGCTGAGCGACGCACCCGAACGGCGAACGGTTGCGCGGGCCGCCCGCTTCGCCCTAGATCGGCGCGGACGCCGCCCGCGTCCCGCCCGCCTCCCGCCCCGCCTCCCGAAGGACCCCGATGCCGCCTCGCGACACCCCCAGGTCGAGTTTCCTGAAGGATGCCATCGTGCTCGGCCTGCTCGGCGCGGTCGGGCCCTTCGCCATCGACATGTACCTGCCGGCGATGCCGACCATCGCCGCCGACCTCGGCGCCAGCGTCGGCGCCACGCAGATGACGCTGATGGCCTTCTTCCTCGCCTTCGGCCTCTGCCAGCTCGGCTATGGGCCGGTCTCGGACATGGCGGGCCGCCGGCCGCCGCTCTTCTTCGGCCTCACGCTCTTCTGCCTCGCCTCGCTGGGCTGCGCGCTGGCCGGCTCGATCGAGGGGTTGATCGCCTTCCGCTTCCTGCAGGGCGTCGGCGCCGCCTCGGTCATGGTGATCCCGCGCGCCATCATCCGCGACCGCTATACCGGGATCGAGGCCACGCGGATGATGGCCCTGACCATGCTCGTCATCAGCGTCGGGCCGATGCTGGCGCCGCTGCTCGGCAGCGGGCTGATCCTGCTCTTCAACTGGCGCGCGGTCTTCGTCGGCATCACGCTGGCCGCGCTCGTCGCCATCGTCCTCGTCTGGAAGCTGCTGCCCGAGACGCACGCGCCGGAACGCCGGATGCCGATCCGCGGCGCCGACATCGCCACCGCCTTCGCCACCCTGGCGCGCGACCCGGTATTCATGGGCCTCACCTTCATCGCCGGCCTCGGCATGGCGAGCTTCTTCGCCTTCCTCGCCAGTTCCTCCTTCCTTTATATCGACCATTTCGGCCTGACCCCGACGCAATACAGCCTCGCCTTCTCCTTCAACGCGATCGGCTTCTTCGCCGCCTCGCAGATGGCGGCCGGCCTCGGCGCGCGATACGGCATCACCCGGGTCATCAAGGGCGCCGTCGCCGGCTACGCGACCGGGGCCGCCATCCTCGTCGCCGCCACGCTCGCGGGTCTCGACAACCTGCCGGCACTGATGGCGCTGCTCTTTGTCACCTTCGCCTTTCTCGGCCTCGTCATCCCGACCTCGATGATCCTGGCGCTGGAGGAGCATGGCGCGATCGCCGGCATCGCCTCGGCCCTCGGCGGCACGATGCAGATGATGCTCGGCGCGATCACCATCGTCTTCGTCAGCGCCGTCTTCGACGGCACCGCGCTGCCGATGGTCGGCACGATCGGCGCCTGCGCCTTCGTCGCCCTCATCCTGTCGCGGACGACGCTGCGCCGGCCCATGACCATCCGGCACCATTGAGAAGAAGGGGAGGAAGGATGCGGGTCACCACACTGAACGGGCTTCGTGTGCATTACCGGATCGACGGCGATCCGGCGGGCAAGCCGGTGGTTCTTGCCAACTCGCTCGGCACCGACCTCCGCGTCTGGGAACCGATGCTCGGCTTCCTGCCGCCGGGTTTGCGGATCCTGCGCTACGACATGCGCGGCCACGGCCTGACGGACGCGCCGGACGGCGCCTATTTCATGGGCGACCTCGTCGCCGACGCCGCCGCGCTGATGGAGGCGACCGGCTTTCGGGACGCGGTCTTCGTCGGCCTCTCGATCGGCGGCGTCGTGGCCCAGGGCCTCGCCGCCGAGCGCCCGGATCTCGTCCGCGCCGCCGTCCTGTCCAACACCGCGGCGAAGATCGGCACCGAGGACGGCTGGAACCAGCGCATCGCCACCGTCCGCGCGGAAGGCATCGGCGCGATCGCGGACCAGGTCATGCGCCTCTGGTTCACCAAGGCGTTCCACGCGAACCGGGCCGACGAACTCGCCCTCTGGCGCAACATGATGACCCGGACGCCGCTCGACGGCTATCTCGGCTGCTGCGCCGCGATCGCCGGCACCGACCTCCGCGACTCCACCGCCGGCCTCAAACTGCCGGTGCTGGCGCTGGTCGGCGATCAGGACGGCTCGACCCCGCCCGACCTGGTCCGCGAGACGGCGGAAAGCATCGCGGGCGCCCGCTTCGAGATTGTCCGCGGCGCCGGCCATATCCCTTGCGTCGAACAGCCCGAAGCCACCGCCGCGCTGATCGCCGCCTTCCTCGCCGACCTCGCCTGACCAACAGGCCGCTTTGGTGCCGTCGGCGGCGGCGGATATCCGCCGAAATTCCCGCCGTTGAGCGTTGCCGTCTGGACACAGGTACCGCGCAACAAAACGCATCTATTGCAAGGACCTGCGCAATCAACCTAGCATACCCGAAACAATAACGGGCAGAAACCGCGGGGGCAGGCATGCGGCGCGACATGGGGATACTCGCCGGCGTTTCGGCGACGGCGGTTGCTTTGGCAATCGTAGCACAGACTGGCATCTACCGAAGCGGGGCCGAGACATCGGTGATCTCGGCGCCCGAGCCGGCGAGCCCGGCGGCCGCGCCACAGGGCGCGGAAGGCGGCGCGGCCGTGGCGCCGGCATCCGAGCCCGTGCCCGATCCGCAGGTGGCCGCCCTCGCGGCCCGCGCGGGCGAGATCGACCGGCTGGCCAAGCTTCTCGCCGAGCGCGAGGCGGCCTATGCCAGCGCGGAGACCACGCTGACCGAGCGGGACGGCGAGATCACAAGGCTGAACGCCCTGGTCGCCGAGCGCGACGGAGAGCTCGCCGCGCTGCGGGCGACGCTCGAAAGCCTGCGGGCGCAGGCGGAGTTCGACGCGCAACTCACGGCGCTCAAGGGCGATCCGGCCAGCGTCCGGGTCGAACCGGCGCGGCTGGATGTCGTCGCCGGAACGACGACGCCAACCACGGGCGCGGCCGCCCAGCCGATCGGGACCGGTCCCGCCCCGGCCTTCGGCGATCCGCTGACGGCGGTGCATTTCGACAAGGCGAGCGCGCGGCTCAGCCCCGGCGGACAGGCGCACGCGGCCGCCGCCGCCGTGACGCTCGCCGACATGAAGATCGCGCGGGTGAAGGTGGTCGGCCATACCGACCGGGTCGGGGATCCGGCGCGCAACCGCGTCCTCGCCGAGGCCCGCGCCCAGGCGGTCGCCAATTTCCTGATCGCGGCCGGCCTGCCCGCCGAGATGATCGAGATCGACGGCATGGGCGAGGCGGAGGCGCCGGTCGCCACCGACGACGGCGTCGCCGAGCCGCTGAACCGATGCGCCGAAATCCGCGTCGTGCCGCTGTGAGTAGCGGCGGGGCATGATGGACTCCGCCTTCGGCCTGCGCTATTTCGGCGCGCTCTTCGCCATCATGAACCCGCTGATCGTTCTGCCGCTGTTTCTGGCGATGACCTCCGGCCTGCCGGCGGCGGACCAGCGCCGCCTCGGCCTCGCCGTGACGCTTTATTCCGGCGTCATGTGCGTCGCCATCGCCCTCGCCGGAGAGCAGATGCTCGGTTTCTTCGGCGTCGGCATCGATGATTTCCGGGTGGCCGGCGGGCTGGTGCTGGCCGGGATCGCGCTCAACATGCTGAATGGCGCCGGCAATCCGGCGCACGAGGGCGGCCCGGGCGAGACGACCAAGGATACGACCGAGTCCGCCTTCTATCCGCTCACCTTCCCGATCGTGGTCGGCCCCGGCACCATCACCACGCTGCTCGTCTTCGGTCAGGAGGTGACGACCGCGGCCGACCGGATCGTGTTCTGGCTGGTGACCGCCGCCATGGTCGCCCTGCTCGGCGTCGCGCTGTTCTTCGCGGCGACCATCGGCCAGCACCTTTCGGCGACGCTGCGGGTAATCATGTCGCGCCTGATGGGCATGATCCTGCTCGCCATCGCCATCTCGATGCTGGCCGCCGGCGTCAAGGCCCTGCTGCCCGGTCTCGTCTGACGGCGTTTGCCATCGCCCGCGCGACCCGCTAGACCCCGGCGGGAACCGACACCCCGAGATGCGAGCGAACCGATGGCCACCCCCCAATACGTCTTCCACATGGACGGCCTCACCAAGGCCTATGACGGCGGCAAGAAGGTCTTCGAGAACATCCGCCTCTCGTTCCTGCCGGGGGTGAAGATCGGCGTCGTCGGCGTCAACGGCAGCGGGAAATCCTCGCTGCTCCGTATCATGGCCGGCCAGGACAAGGACTTCCAGGGCGAGGCCTGGGCGGCCAAGGGCGTCACCGTCGGCTACCTGCCGCAGGAGCCGGAGCTCGACCCCGCCCTAGACGTCCGCGGCAACGTCATGGAAGGCGTCGCGGCCAAGTCCGCCCTCGTCACCCGCTACAACGAGGTGGCGATGAAGGTCGCCGAGGACTATTCGGACGAGCTCATGGAGGAGATGACCGCCCTCCAGGACCAGATCGACGCCCAGAACCTCTGGGATCTCGACAGCCAGGTCGACGTCGCCATGGAAGCCCTGCGCTGCCCCCCCGACGACGCCTCCGTCGACACCCTCTCCGGCGGCGAGAAGCGGCGGGTCGCCCTCTGCAAGCTCCTGCTCGAAAACCCCGACGTCCTCCTCCTCGACGAGCCGACCAACCATCTCGACGCCGAGACCATCGCCTGGCTGCAGAAGCACCTCATCGAGTACAAGGGCACGATCCTCATCGTCACCCACGACCGCTATTTCCTCGACGACATTACCAGCTGGATCCTCGAGCTCGACCGCGGCCGCGGCATCCCGTGGGAGGGCAACTATTCCACCTGGCTCGAACAGAAGGCCAAGCGCCTGCTGCAGGAGGCCCGCGAGGACAAGTCCCGCCAGCAGACCCTGACCCGCGAGCTCGAATGGATCCGGCAAGGAGCGAAGGCCCGCCAAGCCAAGCAGAAGGCCCGCGTCAACGCCTATAACGAGCTCGCCTCGAAATCCGAGCGCGAGAAGATCACCACCGCCCAGATCGTCATCCCGAACGGCCCCCGCCTCGGCAACAACGTCATTTCGGTGGAGGGCCTGGAAAAGCACTACGGCGACCGCGAGCTCGTCTCCGACCTCACCTTCGCGCTGCCGCCGGGCGGCATCGTCGGCGTCATCGGCCCGAACGGCGCCGGCAAGACCACGCTCTTCCGCATGCTGACCGGCCAGGAGGCGCCCGACGCCGGCAGCATCACCTACGGCGAGAGCGTCCAGCTCTCCTACGTCGACCAGTCCCGCGACGCCCTCGACCCGGCCAAGACCGTCTGGGAGGAAATCTCCGACGGCCTCGACGTGGTGAAGCTCGGCGACGCCGAGATGAACAGCCGCGCCTATTGCGGCGCCTTCAACTTCAAGGGCGGCGACCAGCAGAAGAAGGTCGGGCTGTTGTCAGGCGGCGAACGCAACCGCGTCCACCTCGCCAAGCTCCTGCGCGCCGGCGGCAACGTCCTCCTCCTCGACGAGCCCACCAACGACCTCGACGTCGAGACCCTGCGGGCGTTGGAAGACGCGCTGGTCGACTTCGCCGGCTGCGCCGTGGTGATCAGCCACGACCGCTTCTTCCTCGACCGCATCTGCACCCACATGCTCGCCTTCGAGGGCGACGCCCATGTCGAGTGGTTCGAGGGCAACTTCGAGGACTACGAGGCCGACAAGATCCGCCGCCTGGGGCCAGACGCGGTGGAGCCGAAGCGGATCAAGTACAAGAAGTTCGCCCGGTGATGCGTTGCCGGACGGGCGGCTTGCTGCTACCTTCCGGCCATGACCAACGAAGAACTCGCCGACCTGATCCGAGCCGTCAGCGCCAACACCAACGGGCGGGTCGATGCCATGCGCAACGAGTCCTATGCCGCGCTGATGACCATCCAGAACGACCTGACCGACGTGCGCGCGGACATCGCCTCGATCCGCCGCACCCTCGACCTCTCGCCGGTCCTGACGACCATGCAGAAGCAGATCGACGCCCTGTCGGCGGAGGTGGCGGAGTTGAAGCGTCGCGCGTCCCGATGACGAACGCCGGCTGCGCGGCGGTGATCAGCCACGACCGCTTCCTCCCCGACCGCATCTGCACTCACATGCTCACCTTAGAGGGTGACGCGCACGTGGAGTGGTGCGAGGACAATTTCGAGAACTACGTGGCCGAATATGATCCGCCGGCTGGGGCCGGACGCGGTGGAGCCGAAGCGGATCAAGTTTAAGAAATTTGCCCGGCAAGTGGACCATTCCGCTGGATCCGGAAAGGGACCATATCGCCGAATTCGGAAAACAGCCATCATGGGACCACTAACCCTATTCGATAAGTCATTTCTTGAGATGATTAGTATCGATGAAGCCGCCATTTTTGACTGCCTCTTTAGCTCTGTAATTTGTCCTGTATTTTTCTCGGAAACTTTGGCTGATTTATCTAAGGTTGGAGGACGAGCCCACCCCGAGAAGCTCGTTGCGGACATCGCAAGAAAGACGCCGATACTCGGGTCCTACCCGAATGTGTTTCACCGCTCTTTGTTGGAGAATGAGCTTCGGGGTCAGCCGACTAACCTTCGCGGGGTGCCTGCTATAGCGCACGGAAAGTTTACCATCGATTCCGATGGCCGAAGGTCGATTCTGTACAGCGAGTCCCCAGAAGCCGAAGCCTTTGATCGGTGGCAACACGGTCGTTTCAGGGAGATCGAACGGGATTTTGCCGCTTCGTGGCGCAACGCCTTGTCAAGGGCCGATCATGCCAGTCTCGCTACGCTGGCCCGTGGTGTCTTCTCGATAAGCGACACACCGAGGAACACCGAGGAGGCCTTCAAGATTGCGCAGTCAGCCGTTCTTCGCCCGGAGCAAGCAGGCATCAATATTGTCGCAGGGAGCGTTGCCCTCGGGCTTGATCATGACGACGCCGAGGAAGCGCTATCGCGCTGGGAGGACGCGGGCAGTCCAGCGCTAGATCACCTTTTCCCCTACTTCGTTCACTGTCTCAAGGTAGAGCTTTTCTTTCACGTAGCGGTAGACAAGACGTTAATATCTCCAGAACGCGCAAGCAATAAGCTGGATATCACATATCTATATTATTTGCCTTTCTGTCAGATATTTGTTTCAAACGACAAACTGCACCGACGCAGCGCCCCGCTGTTTATGCGCGGGCAGCAGATCTATGTCCAGGGACAAGAACTAAAGGAAGATCTCACAAAATTAGTCGCGCACTATGAAGAGCGGCAGGATGAGATCGAGCGAGAAGGCCTTTTCCGCGTAGCATCGCGCCCTCCCAAGGACACGTCGTTTCTTTCTCGGCGTATCTGGGATCAGCTGATGAGGAAACCTCAAGGCCAGCTCACCGAGCCAGATGCGACTAAAAGGATGACGGATAGAGAAGGCCGAGGACAGCTCGCAACCGTGCAGGATATAAAAGCACGGATAAGCTCGATGAGGGACGGCCCCTCCTTACAACCAACTTTTCCGCTTGATATGGATGACATCGACCAAGTCGCCATTCAAAGGATGGTCCCGCTACGCCGGGGAAGGTGGCGACTTCTTCCGGAAGGCGTCAAGCCGGACGAAGAGTAAGCGTAGGGTGAAGCGACTTCAACGCCTTCAAGCCCCTCACCTGGGAGGCGGAGCCCAAGACCGCCCGCGTCAACATGCGCCTGCCCCCAGCCGCTGATCGAAGCCGTCAAGGTCCGCGCCGCCGAGCGCGGCATCCCGTGACCTGCGCCTGATCCGCGAGGCCATCGAGCGCGCCCCGTCCGGCGGTAGGCGGCCGAGGCCGGGGCTTGCTCCCCGCTGCCGCCACCGCCCCACAGGACCGGCCGCTACCGATCGGCCTTCCGCCCGACGACGGCGAACATCTTCGCCGCCGCGACCCACACGTCGGGGCTCGCCGTATGCCGTTCCATGCCGGCGATCAACTCCCTGCCACGCTCCATGGTCAGGACGCCTTCGGGCACGGCGCGCCGCAGGGCGACGGTCCAGGTCCTTTCCCAGAGATGCTTCTCGGGCCCGTCCCGGTAGACCGGCTGGTCGACCAGCACGCGGTCGGTGGCGAGCCCGGCGCCCGCGACGAGCTCCGGAAGCCGCGGTCCGATGGAATAGTCGACGCCGATCTTCGTCTGGAAGGGAATGGCGCCCTCCTCGATGAAGGCGCGATAGAAGGCGCAAGGCGGCATCGCGAAGGTGTCGCGCATGTCCATGTCGACCAGCACGAGCCGCCCGCCGGGCCGGAGCAGCCGCGCCATCTCCGCCACCGCCTTCTCCGGTTCGTTCAGGTGGCAGAGCACCAGCCGGCAGAACACGAGGTCGAAGGCGTCCTCGGGCAGCCCCGGCTCGTAGGCCGACCCGACCCGGTAATGGATCGCGCCGGCCCCGGCTTCCGACGCGGTGGCCCGCGCCACCTCGATCTGCTCAGGCGCGATGTCGATCGCGTCGACGCGGGCTTGCGCGCCCATTCGCGCCGCCATCCATCGCGACACCGTCCCGGTGCCACAGCCGATGTCCGCGGCGCGCGTGGCCGTCCCGATCGACGCGGCCTCAAGCCCCCGCAGGCTGACCGCTCCATAGACGGAATGGATGGTGTCCAGCCGGGCCGCATCGTCCTTGCCGGTCGGCAACACGTATCCGTCGCCGATGACGCCCTCTCGTGACGAAGTCATCCCCTTCATCCCCCCAAGGTGAAAAACCGATCATGATTGCGCTCGCTTCAGCCCGACATCAAGCGTGCACGCGGGGGAGACGGCCCGTCGCGTCTGGCTCCGAAGGCAACGACCGATGAGGAGGCCGAACCCTTCCTCGACCAGGACCTCGCCGACCTCGACTTCACCGCCTTCCGCCCCCTCACCTGGGAGGCGGAGCCCAAGGCCGCCCGCGTCGACATGCGCCTGCCGCGGCCGCTGACCTGTGCCGTCAAGGCCCGCGCCGCCGAGCGCGGCATCCCGTCCCAGCGCCTGTTCCGCGAGGCGATCGAGCGCGCCGTTCGCCAACCTCTTGCTTGAACCACAACACCAGGTCGCCGCCAGCCAAGGATAGATCTCACCCTAGACGGGTCGCTGAATGGACCATCCCCGCCGGGAAAGGAGCGACAAACCACCGGACGACGCTTCCCCGGCCCCCGCGCCCGCGATAGAATGGCGCCATGATCGACCACACCGGCATCACCGTCGCCGACCTGCCGCGGGCGCTCGCCTTCTATGACCGGGCGCTGGCGGCGCTCGGGATCGGGCGGGCGATGCAATTCCCAGATGAGGGCGAGCCGGTCGGGGTCGGCTACGGCGTCAACGGCAAGCCGTTCTTCTGGGTCGGGGCGCAGGGGGCGCCGAGTGGGCCGATCCATGTCGCCTTCGCCGCGACCGATCAGGCGGCGGTTCGGGCGTTCCACGTCGCGGCCCTGGCGGCGGGCGGCGTCGACAATGGCGCCCCGGGCCTCCGGCCGGACTATCATCCGGGCTATTACGCCGCCTTCGTCCTCGATCCCGACGGCAACAATATCGAAGCCGTCAACCACGGGTTTTGAGCCTCCCCGATCCGCCGGTTGACCGGATCGTGACCGCCCGCGTGTTGCAATCGCGGTGGCGACGGCCATTCTTGCCGCGGCGCAGCAAATGAAAGGGCCGGGATCGATGGCGGAGGAAACGGGCATGTTCGACGGCCGGACGGGTTATGGCGCCGTCACGCGGGCGCTGCACTGGGGCATGGCGCTGCTGTTCGCCTGGCAGTTCACCGGCGCGCTGCTCCGCGTCCTCGCCGAGGACAGCGCGATCGAGGGGTTCTTCTGGTCGACGCATTTCTCCGTCGGCTTCACCCTCTGGCTGCTGGCGCTGTTGCGCGGCGCCTGGGGGTTGGCGAACCTGTCGCGGCGGCCGGGCCACGACGGTTCCACCGCGCTGGCGGCGGCGGCGAGGCTCGGGCATCTGGCGCTCTATCTCCTGATGATCGTCGTGCCGACGCTGGCGATCCTGCGCGCGGTCGGTCGCGGGCGCGGCTTCTCGGTCTATGGCATCGAGCTCGTCGCGCCGGGGGGCGAGCCGATCCCCGCGCTGACCGCGCCGGCCAACGCGCTGCACGGGCTGCTCGGCTGGACGCTGCTGGCGCTGATCGCCGGGCATGTGGCGATGGCGCTGGTCCACGGCTTCGTCTTCCGTGACGGCGTGCTTCTTCGAATGCTGCGTGGACGGAGCGCGCGGCCGGCCTGAAGCGGGCGATTCGAGCGACCCAAGGCGGGCGGCGGAACTTCGCACCGCCATCCGCGTTTATGGCGGCAACCTCGTCAGTTAGGAGCCAGCCGCCATGAAAGGTATCCTCGCCTGGGTCATTGGCATCCCGATCCCGATCATCATCATTCTCTATCTGATGAACGTGTTCTGATCGGCGGCCCTGTCCCGACGCCCGCCCACGTCATCCTTGTCCGATCGTCACGCTTGCAAAAAGCGCCCGAGTCGGCCATATGGCGCTGGCGACGTTACCACAATCGACCACGTCTCCCTTTGAGCTGCCGCGGTCCTACGATTGCTCTGACTGTGCCGGGCTGCCGCAAGAACGCGGGCAGCGACTTGAGGGAGAAATCACGATGGCCAATGGCACCGTGAAATGGTTCAATGCCACCAAGGGCTTCGGCTTCATCCAGCCCGAACGTGGAAGCAAGGACGTCTTCGTCCATATCTCGGCGGTCGAACGCGCCGGCCTGACCGGCCTCGCCGATGGCCAGAAGGTTACCTTCGACATCGAAGCCGGCCGCGATGGCCGCGAATCCGCGTCGAACCTCGCGCTGGTGAAGTAAGCTTCTCCGAGCGCTGAACCGATTTCGGGTCCGGACGGTCAAACGTCCGGACCTTTTCGTTTCCCGGGCTCGTTTCCGGTTTCGATCTCGTTTCCGGCGGCTCGCGCGGCTGGCCTCTCGGCCGCCGCGCCTGTATGCCGCTGGCATGGAACCGCCCCCTCCGCTCTGCCCGCCGTCGCTCGCCGAAGTAGAGCGGCTGGCCGACCGCGCCGTCGCGGCGCTGCCGGACGAGGTGCGCGCGGCCTGCGCGGGCCTCGCGATCCGGGTCGGGGATTTCGCCTCCGACGAGATGCTGGCCGAGCTTGGGATCGAGGATCCGTTCGAGCTGACCGGCCTCTATGACGGGATCGCGCTGACCGAGCGATCGGTCTTCGATCAGCCAACGCGCCCGGATATCGTCTGGCTGTTCCGCCGGCCGATCCTCGACGAATGGATCGACCGGGGCGACGTGGCGCTGGCCGCGCTCGTCTCGCATGTTCTGGTGCATGAGATCGCGCATCACCTCGGCTGGTCCGACGACGACATCCGGGCCATCGACGACTGGACGCTTTAGCCGGCGATCGGCGCGAAGGGCATTGTCGCCGCGCCGGGCTCTTCGTAAACTCCGCGCCCGGCGATAGCGTCCGCTGGCGCGGGCAGCCAAAGAGCCAAGGGAATCGGCCGATCGCACCCGAGGAGAGCGCGTTGACAAGATCCGCTGCGGTCCGCAGGGCCTCCCTTCCTGGCCTCGTCCTTCTCGGCCTGCTGGCGCTCGCGCCGTCCCGGGGGCTGGCCCAGGCGACGCAGCAGACCAAGGAATACGACAATGGCGGCGTCTATACCGGCGCCTTCCTCGACGGCCGCCAAAATGGCCAGGGCACCTACAAGCTGCCGAACGGCTACGAATATACCGGGGCGTGGGTCGACGGCCGCATCGAGGGCCAGGGCAAGGCGAAATTCCCCAACGGCTCGGTCTATGAGGGCGCCTTCGTCGATGGCCATCCGCAAGGCACGGGAAAGATCACCTATGCCGACGGCGGCGCCTATGAAGGCGACTGGGTCGCGGGCCGGATCGAGGGCAAGGGGGTCGCGACCTATGCCAACGGCACCCGCTACGAGGGCGAATTCGCCAATGGCCAGCCGCAAGGCACCGGCGAGCTGACCGGTCCCGACGGCTATGCCTACGAAGGCGGCTGGGTCGCGGGCGTGAAGGCGGGCCGGGGCCGCGTCGCGTCTCCCGACGGTTCGGTCTACGAGGGCGAGATGGCGAACGGCGTGCCCGAGGGCAAGGGCACGCTCACGACCGCCGATGGCGCGCGGTACGAAGGCGCCTGGAAGGGCGGCCAGATCGAGGGCGAGGGCGTGCTGGTCCAGGCCGATGGAGAACGCTACGAGGGCGCGTTCGTCGCCGGCCGGCGCGAGGGCCTCGGCCGGTCGACGGCGGCGAACGGCGACACCTACGACGGCGGCTTCGTCGCCGACCGGCGGCAAGGGGCGGGCACGTTGACCACGGCCGACGGCTTCACCTATGTCGGCGACTGGGTGGAGGGCAGGATCGAGGGCAAGGGCAAGGTGACCTACGCCGACGGCTCGGTCTACGAGGGCACGCTGAAGGATGGTCAGCCGGACGGGTTGGGCAAGATCACCTATGCCGACGGTTCCAGCTTCGAGGGCGAGTGGCGCGCGGGCGCGATCGCCGGCCAGGGTACCGCGAACTACGGCAACGGCCTCGTCTATCAGGGCGGCTTTCTCGCCGGCCGCAACGAGGGCCAGGGCAAGCTCACCTCCGCCGACGGCTATGTCTACGAGGGCGGCTGGGTCGCCGGCCTGCGGCAGGGCGAGGGCGTCGCGACCTATGCCGACGGCACCCGCTACGAGGGCGGCTTCGACAAGGGCGCGCGGGCGGGCCAGGGCAGGATGACGATGCCCGGAGGCTATGTCTTCGAGGGCGAATGGAAGGGCGGCCTCCTGAACGGCGCCGGAAAGGCGACCTATCCGAACGGCGATGTCTATGAGGGCGCCTTCGTCGACGGCCAGCGGCAGGGAGAGGGCAAGATGACCTTCGCCGGCGGCCAAGTCTACAGCGGCATGTGGCAGGCGGGCGAGCCGGCCGAGGCGGGCGCCCCGACGACGGCGGCGCCGGACGCGGCGCCGAGCCCCACCGAACCCGCCGCGGCCCCGACGCCGGCGAACTGAGCGCGCGGTTACTCCGCCGGGCTGACGGCGATCCGGGGCAGCGCCGCGCGTCCCTGTCCGGCGATGCCCCGGCAGACCAGCAGCACGGGCAACAACCCCACGGCGGCGATCACGAGGCTCGGCACCGCCGCCTGCGCCAGCCGCTCGTCCGACGCGAGGCGATGCGCCTGCACCGCCAGCGTGTCGAAATTAAACGGCCGCATGATCATCGTCGCCGGCAGTTCCTTCAGCACATCGACGAAGACCAGCAGGCCCGCCGTCATCACGCTGCCCTTCAGGATCGGCAGATGCACCGAAGCGAGCACCCCCGGCGGGTCGCGTCCAAGGGTGCGCGCCACCGCGTCCATGCGCGGGCTGACCGTGGCGAGGCCCGCGTCGTAGCTGTTGAGCGCCACGGCCATGAAACGGGCGACATAGGCGAGCACCATCAGCCAGATCGTGCCGGTGAAGATCAGCCCGGTCGAGACGCCGAAGCGCGCGCGCGCCACGCCATCGATCCAGTTGTCGAGCCCGGCGAAGGGGACCAGCAGGCCGATCGCGATCACGCCGCCCGGCACCGCGTAGCCGAGCCCCGCGCCGAGCAGCATGGCGCGCGACGCCGGCCCCGGCAGCAGACGCGCCCGAAAGCCGATCAGCACGGCCCCGGCCACCGTGACGAGCGCCGCGACCGCGCCGAGGGTCAGCGAGTGGCTGACGAAGCGCAGGTAGCGCGCGTCGATCGCCTGGCCGGAGCCGATCGCCATGCGGACGAGCACGATGACCGGGATCACGAAGCCGATCAGCACCGGCGCGGCGCAGAGCAGGCTCGCCAGCCAACCGGCGGTGCCGGTCAGGCGCCTTGGCTCCAAGAACCCGCCGCCGCGCGTCTGGGATCGCGCGCCGCCGCGCTGTGCCCGCTCGAACCCGGCGATCAACAGCGCGAAGACCAGCAGGCAGAGCGCGAGCTGCGCCGCCGCGCCGCGGTCGGCCATCGAGAACCAGGCCTGATAGATGCCGGTCGAGAAGGTCTTCACCCCGAAATGCGCCACGGTGCCATAGTCGGCGATCGTCTCCATCACCGTCAGCAGCACGCCCGCCGCGATCGCCGGCCGCGCCATCGGCAGGCTGACCCGGGCGAAGGCGCCCCACGGCCCGCGGCCCAGCGTGCGCGCGGCGAGATAGGCCGTCGCCGATTGCTGGCCGAAGGCCGTGCGGGCGAGCAGATCGACGTAGGGATAGAGCACGCAGATGAGCATCAGCGCCGCGCCCGGCAGCGAGCGGATGTTCGGAAACCAGTAGTCCCGCGGCCCCCAGCCGGTCACCGCGCGCAAGGTGGTCTGGACCGCGCCCGGATGCGAGAGCAGGTCGGTATAGGCATAGGCGAGCACATAGGCCGGAAAGGCGAGCGGCAACACCAGGATCGCCTCGAACAGCCGCGAGCCCGGAAAGCGGTACGCGGTGACGAGCCAGGCGGCGCCGGTGCCGACCGAGGCGGTGCCGGCGGCGACCAGCGCGACGAGGGCGATCGTGTTGCCGACATAGCCGGGCAGCACCGTCGCCATCAGCCCGCGCCAGGTGGCGAGGTCACCCGCCAGCGCCGCCAGCGCCGCGGCCACGATCGGCGCCGCGCAGACGAAGGCGACGATCCAGGCCAGCGTGTTCAGGATGCGCGCGACCACCCTTCCCCCACATTTCTTGATTGAACCAGTCGGGGATAGCCCCGCCCTTGTCCAAGAGCAAGCCGTGCCCGGCGAAGATAGGCTCGCCGCCTATCCCACCGCGACGCCGGCGCGGAGCGATCGGGCGCGGGCGGCGGGAAGCGCGGCGCGTTCGAGGGCGGTAAAGACATGCAGCGTCCCGAGATCCCGGTCGACGACCGCGTGATCCGACACCCATCCGCCGAGCCCGAGATAGGCCCGCAGCGGCGCCGGCATCGCCGACGCCCCCGCCCGCGGATCGGCAGGGGTCGCGCCGAAGCGCACCACCTCCGGCGCCTTGACGCCGGGCCGCCAGCGCGCGGGCGCGAGATGGCGCGCGGAGAGCAACGCGAAGGCCGGCGCGTGGCGCCCCGGATCGGTTCCACCGAAGCTCGAACAGCCGAAGATCATCGAGACGCCGCGCCGCTCGGCGAGCACCGCGACCGCGCCCCAGAGCAGCCGCCGCGCACCGGGATCGCGCGCGTCCGCCGCGACGCAGACGCGGCCGAGCTCCATCATCGGCGCGGGATAGGCCGCGAGCCGGGCGAGATCGTAGAATTGCGCGGCGTAGCCGGTGGCGATCTCCGCCCCGCTCGCCAGCGGCGTGAAACGGCAACAGGCGACGAGCCGGCCGTCCCGCCGGCTTTCGACCAGCAGATGCGACGCCGACTCGTCGAACGCGTCCCCGTCGGGCGCGGTCCCGCCGCGAAAGGCCATCCGCCGCAAGGCGAGCGCCCGCGCCACATCCCCGGGCTCGTCCGCCGTCCGCGCCCGGTAGGCGCCGCGCGTGAACTCCGCCACCCGCTCCGACCGCGCGGACGCCGGAGAAAGCGGCGTCACTGGTCCTGGAACTGGGTGGCGTCGAGATTGAGGAGGTTGCCGAACAGCTGCTCGAGCACGCCCATCTCGCGGCCGCCGGTGGTGGTGGTATCGACCGAGAGATTGACGATCCGCCCGTCCTTGATGCCGTAGCGCTCGATGCTGCGCACCACGCCGTCGCTGTTGTAGTTCACCGCGAGGATCCGCCGGTCAATGACCTTCGGTGCGTGATAGGTGTAATTCTCGAACCGGCTCTCGACATAGTACCAAGCCTGATCCCGCAGCACGCCGTTGCCGGACGGCAGGCCCAGCGCCTCCTCGACGGTGACGGTGGTATCGACGCCGGGCTTGATCTTGGCGATGTCGGCCTCGGACGGGATATAGCCATGCACCTGAGTCGTCGGAGCGCAGGCCGCGACGAGGAGACCACAAATCAAGAGGGCGGTGGCGGGGCCGCGCGTCGGTCTCTGGCGCATCTCGTCCTTGTTCGCTTTCCGAATTTCCCTTGCTCCCCTATCCCGCGCATGGTCTAAATTCAAGGAACTTGGGCTGGGCGCCGGGGCAAGCGCCGTCCCCATCCGGCCTCGAAGGACCGACCATGCCCGATCTCATCGCCACCGCGGCCGACAACCCCGAATTCGCCAGGGTGATCGAGCTGACCCGGCTGCGCGACCTGACCGAATTCGATTTCGACATCGCCCCGACGCCGGAGGAGGCCGAACGTGTCGCCCGGCTGATGGACGCGCGAAGCGTGCGGAAGCTGCGCTTCGCCGGGCGCCTCGCCGCGCTCGCGAAGGGGGGGTGGGAACTGACCGGCGCGCTCGGCGCCACGGTGATCCAGACCTGCGTCGTCACGCTCGACCCGGTGACGACCCGGATCGAGCAGCCTGTCCACCGGCTGTTCCTGCCGATGGCCGCGGCCCGTGGCGTCGATTTCGCGATCGACGACGACGAGGACGAGGATGTCGAGCCGCTGGGGGACCGGATCGACCTCGGACTCGTGGCGATCGAGGCGCTGGCGCTCGCGCTGCCGCCCTATCCGCGCAAAGAGGGCGCCGAGCTCTCGCATGCCTTTCCCGGCATCGTGGAGGAGGCGGGCGGGGTCAAACCCTTCGCCGCGCTGGCCGCGCTGCGTGACAAACTGGACGGGGGAAGCTGAAATTCAACCGATTGGGGCTTGCGCCGCGGCGCGCAATCGGTATGTTCCGCGCTCGTTTTCCCGGTTGGTTGGGGTGGCCACGGGCGCGTCGAACCGCGCCGATTCCGTGCCGCCGATCAGGGGGCGAACCCGGGCAGGCACGGGAATTGCCGCAGGAATGACTCGGGCCAGGGCCCGATCGAGATCGAGGTCGAACGATGGCTGTTCCGAAGAGCAAGGTCACACGCATGAAGCGTGGCATGCGCCGCTCGCATGACGGGTTGGTGGCCGGCAATCCGAACGAATGCTCCAATTGTGGCGAGCTGCGGCGTCCGCATCACGTCTGCCCCTCCTGCGGCCATTATGACGGCCGCGCGCGCGAGGCCGCTGAGCAGTCGCGCCATGCAGAGCCCGGTGACGACGCCGATGATCATCCGCACGTGGATGAAGGCTTCCTGTGGAACGATAGGCTCCATGCCGCCGCTTCTCCCTTCCGTTCGGGCGATGACACGGAACGGCATGGCTCGGCAAGCCGGCGCCCGCGTTTGCGCCGCGCCGGCGCGCGGACTATCTTCCGCGCCGAAGCGAGGGAGTGGCAAGATGGCGGACTATGTGCGGTGGGGAATCCTGAGCGCGGCCAAGATCGCGCGGGAATGGGTGGCGCCGGCCATCCATATCAGCGACCGGGGCCATCTCGCCGCGGTGGCGAGCCGCACGGCTGGCAAGGCCGAGGCGCTGGCCGCGCCCTATCCCGGCGTGCGCCTCTATGACGATTACGAGGCGCTGCTGGCGGATCCGGCGATCGACGCCATCTATATCCCGCTGCCGAACAGCGACCATGTGGCCTGGACGGCGAAATGTCTGGAGGCGGGCAAGCATGTTCTCTGCGAGAAGCCGATCGCGCTCCGCGCCGAGGAGATCGACGGGCTGATCGCGCTACGCGACCGGACCGGGCTGCTGGCGGCCGAGGCCTTCATGGTGACGCATCATCCGCAATGGGCGCGGGCGCGCGAACTGGTCGCCGGGGGCGCCATCGGGCCGCTGCGGCAGGTGCAGGGCGGCTTCAGCTTCATGCTGCGCGACGGCGGCAATATCCGCAATCGACCGGATCAGGGCGGCGGCGCGCTGCGCGACATCGGCGTCTATCCTTGCGTCACCACCCGCTTCGTCACCGGGGCGGAGCCGGTGGCGGTCAGCGCCGGGATCGACTGGGACGGCGGCATCGACGCCACCGCCCGCGTCTCGGCGCGGTTCCCGGAGTTTCACCTCGATTTCTACGTCTCGATGCGCATGGCGGCCCGGCAGGTGATGACCTTCCACGGCGAGGACGGCTGGCTCACCTTGGGCGCCGGCTTCAATCCCGGAGCCTATGGCGACGCGGTGCTGGAACTGCGCGGCGCGGACGGCACCGTCACGCTCCAGAGGTTCCCGAGGTCCGACCATTACAAGGCGCAGATCGACGCCTTCAACGCCACCGTGCTCGATGGCGCGCCCTTTCCCTGTCCGCTGGAATTCTCGCGCGGGAATCAGCGGATGATCGACATGATCTACGCGGCCGCCGGCGTTGAATGATTGACGCGAAACGCGTCGAACACGCCGCCTTTCTTCGCACTTCCGAAGGAAATCGCGCCTAGTGAGGGAGTGAGGCGCGACTCACGCGACCGTGTCGCTTGTTCGCGCGCCGGCTATTTGATCTAGTTGCGTAACGGGTGGATGTGTCATGATCGTCGCGAGAAGCCTCGCCGCCTTGCTGGCGTCCCTGCTGGTCCTTCAGGCCTGCACGCTTGAAACGGCGGCGGTCACCACGCCACCGCCCCAGCCGCCCACCGCCGAACCCACCGATCCGGCCTTCTACGCCGCCCGCGCGGACGGCAACCGGATGCTGTCGGCGATCGACGTCGCCGCGTTTCATCCCGCCCTGCTGCGCAACCGCGTGCCCTTCGCGACCGAGGAAGCGCCGGGCACCATCGTCATCGATACCAAGGGCCCCTTCCTCTATCTGGTCGAGCCGGACGGCATGGCACTGCGCTACGGCATTTCGATCGGCAAGGAGGGCTTCGGCTGGACCGGCGAGGGCCGGATCGCCCGGACCTCCCGCTGGCCGACCTGGACACCGCCGCCGGAGATGATCGCCCGCGACCCGTCGCTCGAGCGCTGGAAGGGCGGCATGCCGGGAGGGCCGAACAACCCGCTCGGCGCCCGCGCGCTCTATATCTACTTCGGCGACCATGATTCCGGCTATCGTATCCACGGCACCAACGCCCCGGGCAGCATCGGCCGCGCCGCCTCCTCCGGTTGCTTCCGCATGCTGAACCAGGACGTCGTCGATCTCTATGCGCGGGTGCCGAAGGGTGCGCGGGTCATCGTGCGCTAGGAGAATAATTCTCTCCCCACGCGGAGAAAAGGCAACAAAATGATCCTCTTCCGCCGACGATCGGGCATCGTGTGGAACGAATACGCTCTGGAAGCGCGCCGCGCCGCCGTGCTAGGCAGTTCACCGGGAGGCCCTGACGGGCGGGAACGGAGGAACTGGCATGACGGGCGAGACGAGAACGACCGAGGGTCGCGGGCGGCTCTATGACAGCATCATCGACACGGTGGGCGATACGCCCGTCGTGCGGCTGAACCGGATCGCGCCGGCGCATGTCACCGTCTATGTGAAGGCGGAGTTCTTCAATCCGGCGGCTTCCGTCAAGGACCGGCTCGCGCTCAATATCATCGAGGACGCGGAAAGGCGCGGCGAACTCCGGCCCGGGATGACCGTGGTCGAGGCGACCAGCGGCAACACCGGCATCGGCCTCGCCATGGTCTGCGCCGCCAAGGGTTATCCGCTGGTCGTGACCATGGCCGAGAGCTTCTCGGTCGAGCGGCGGCAGATGATGCGCTATCTCGGCGCGAAGGTGATCCTGACGCCCCGCGCGCAGAAGGGCCTCGGCATGTATCTCAAGGCCAAGGAACTCGCCGAGAAGAACGGCTGGTTCCTCGCGCGGCAGTTCGAGACCGAGGCCAATGCCGACATTCACGAGGCGACGACCGCGCGCGAGATCATCGCCGATTTCGCCGGCTCGCGGCTCGACTATTTCGTCACCGGCTACGGCACAGGCGGCACCGTCTCGGGCGTGGCGCGGGTGCTGCGGCGCGAGCGGCCGGAGACGAAGATCATCCTGACCGAGCCGGCCAACGCCCAGCTCGTCGGTTCCGGCGTCGCGCAGGAGCGGAGCGCCGACGGCGGCCCCTCGGCCAGCCATCCGGCGTTCGAACCGCATCCGATCCAGGGCTGGACCCCGGACTTCATCCCGAAGGTGCTGCAGGAGGCCCTGGACAACGGCGGCTACGATGCGCTGATCCCGGTCCCTGGCGCCGAGGGCATGGCCTGGGCCCGCCGCCTCGCGGCGGAGGAGGGGATCTGCGCCGGCGTCTCGGCGGGCTCGACGCTCGCGGTGGCGATGAAGGTGGCGGAAACCGCGCCGGAGGGCTCGGTCCTGCTCGCCATGCTGCCCGACACCGGCGAGCGCTATCTCTCAACCCCGCTCTTCGAGCCCTTTGGCGCCGACATGAACGCCGAGGAGCAGGAAATCTCGAAATCCACCCCGGGCTACCAGCTCGCCTGACTCGGCGAGAACCGCCCCGGCACCGGACGCGCCGGGGCCACAACGCGATTGTCCCTTGCCCGGTCGGTACGCGGCGGGTCGTGGGTGGCTTCGCGTGGCCGCTCGCCCCGGAACGCGGCGGCTGCCAAGGCCCGAACGCCGCTCCAAGAACTCCAGCCGGCGATCTCCGCCGCTCAGGAGCGGCCGATGGCTTGCCGGACCAGCGCCTCGAAATGCGCGCCGCGGGTTTCGAAGCTGCTGTACTGGTCGAAGCTGGCGCAGGCGGGGGCGAGGAGGATGGTGTCGCCGGGCTCGGCCTCGGCCAGGGCGGCGGCGACGGCCTTGTCCATCGTTCCGCTGATCTCTTGCGGCGTGTCGCCGAGGGTCGCGGCGAAATCCGCCGCCGCCTCGCCGATCAGATAGGCCTTGGCGATCCGGCCGAAGAGCGGCGCGAGGGCGGCGATGCCGCCTTCCTTCGGGCGGCCGCCGACGATCCAGCGGACGCGGTCGAAGCTGAGCAACGCCTTTTCCGCCGCGTCGACATTGGTCGCCTTGCTGTCGTTGACGATTTTGACGCCGTTCCACGTTGCGATCAGCTGGCTGCGATGGGCGAGGCCGGGGTAGCTCGCCAGCGCCGCCTCGATCTGTTTCGGGCCGAGGCCGAGCGCCCGGGCGACGGCGTAGGCGGCGCAGGCGTTCTGGTGGTTGTGCGCGCCGGGCAGGGTGGCCATCGGGCGCAGGTCGATCGCCGCCACCTGCCGGCCGCCGCGCCATTCGGCGAGAAAGCCCTTGCGGGCGAAGACGTTCCATCCCGGGCCGCCGAGCTTGCGGCCGGACGAGACGGCGATCACCGGGTCGCCGGTGCCCGCTTCCTCGCGCATCACATTGGCGAGGAAGCGGCCCTCGTTCTCGTCGACGCCGATCACGCTCCGCTCCGGTCCGCCTTGGGTGAAGAGCCGGCGCTTGGCGGCGAAATAGCCGCCCATCCCGCCGTGGCGGTCGAGATGGTCGGGCGAGAGGTTGGTGAAGACCGCGATGTCGGGCTGCAACGCGCGGGCGAGGTCGATCTGGTAGGAGGAGAGCTCCAGCACCACCACCATGCCGTCACCGGCCGGGTCGAGGTCGAGCACGCCGCGGCCGAAATTGCCGCCGACCTGGGTCGGCCGTCCGGCGGCGGTGGTGATATGGGCGATGAGCGCGGTGGTGGTCGACTTGCCGTTCGAGCCGGTGACGCAGACCACGCGCGGTGGCCTGGCGAAGGCGTCCCAGTCGGGCGTGGCGAAGGAGCGGAAGAAGAGGCCGATGTCGTTGTCGACGGCGACGCCCGCGTCCCAGGCGGCGGCGATCGCGGGATGCGGCGCGGGATAGAGATGCGGGATGCCGGGGCTGACGATCAGCGCCTTGACGCCATCGAAGGCGCCGGCCCTCGTCAGGTCGACGAGCGGCACGCCCTCGGCGGCGGCCTTGTCGCGCGCGGCCGCGCCATCGTCCCAGGCGATGACCTCGGCGCCGCCGGCCTTGAGCGCGGCGACCGAGGGCAGGCCGGAGCGGCCAAGGCCGAGCACCGCGACCTTGTGGCCGGCGTATCCGCGTACCGGGATCATCCCTTGTCTCCCCGTTTCACGCGCCGGATGTGGCAGAGCGGCGCCCGGCCCGCAAGGCCGCCAGAAAAAAGGGGCGCCTGACCGGCGCCCCTCGGATGCTTCTCCTCAGGCGCGGGGATTACTCCGCGTCGAAGATCGCCACTTCGGCGGGCTCGTCCACCGACAGGGCGGCGGCGGCTTCGTCGCGGCGCTGGGCGATGATCTTCGCGTCCCGCTCGGTGGCGATGCGCTTGATCTGATGGGTGGCGCCACCGGTGCCGGCCGGGATCAACCGGCCGACGATGACGTTCTCCTTCAGCCCGACGAGCTTGTCGCGCTTGCCCTGCGTCGCCGCCTCGGTCAGCACCCGCGTCGTCTCCTGGAAGGAGGCGGCGGAGATGAAGGAGCGGGTCTGCAGGCTCGCCTTGGTGATGCCGAGCAGGATCGGGGCGCCCTTGGCCGGCTCGCGGCCCGCCGCCATCGCCTTCTCGTTCTCCTCGTCGAACTCGATCTTGTCGACCTGCTCGCCCTTGAGCAGGGTGGTGCCGCCGGACTCGGCGATCTCCCACTTCTGCAGCATCTGGCGGACGATCACCTCGATGTGCTTGTCGTTGATCTTCACGCCCTGCAGACGATAGACCTCCTGCACCTCCTCGATCAGGTAGTCGGCCAGCGCCTCGATGCCCATGATGGCGAGGATGTCATGGGGGGCGGGATTGCCGTCCATGATGTATTCGCCCTTCTGGATATAGTCGCCTTCCTGCACCGGGATGTGCTTGCCCTTCGGCACCATGTATTCGATCGGCTCGGCGCCTTCCTCGGTCGGAACGATGGTGATCCGCCGCTTGTTCTTGAAGTCCTTGCCGAAATGCACGTTGCCGGAGATCTCGGCGATGATCGCATGGTCCTTGGGACGCCGCGCCTCGAAGAGCTCCGCCACCCGCGGAAGGCCGCCGGTGATGTCCTTGGTCTTGGCGCCCTCGCGCGGGATACGCGCGAGCACGTCGCCCGGACGCACCGCCTGGCCGTCCTCGACCGAGAGGATGGCGTCCACCGACATGGCATGGACTTCCGGGTTGCCGTTGGCCAGCCGCACCGGCTCGCCGGTCGCCGGATCCATGACGATGATCTCGGGCTTGAGATCATTGCCACGCGGGGCGGCGCGCCAGTCGGAGACGATCTTCTGGCTGATGCCGGTCGCGTCGTCGGTCTCCTCGCGGACGGAGAAGCCCGCCACGAGATCGACGAACTTCGCCACGCCCGCCTTTTCCGCGATGATCGGCAGGGTGTAGGGGTCCCACTCGGTCAGCTTGTCGCCGCGCGAGATCCGCGCGCCCTCCTTGGCCAGCAGCTTCGAGCCGTAGGCGAGCTTGTGCACCGCCCGCTCGACATCGTTCTCGTCGACGATCACCAGCTCCATGCTGCGCGCCATGACGATCTGGTCGCCGTCGGCATTGGTCAGCAGGTTGCCGTTGCGGAAACGCAGGACGCCCTCCTGGCTCGCTTCGAGGAACGACTGGCTGCCGCCCTGCGCGATGCCGCCGATGTGGAAGGTCCGCATCGTCAGCTGCGTGCCGGGCTCGCCGATCGACTGGGCGGCGATGATGCCGACCGCCTCGCCGGGGTTCACCTTGGTGCCGCGGGCCAGATCGCGCCCGTAGCACTGGGCGCAGATGCCGTCCTCGGCCTCGCAGGTGAGGGGCGAGCGGATCTGCAGTTCCAGCACGCCGGCGCCTTCGATCATGTCGGCGGCGCGCTCGTCGATCAGGTCGTTGCGACGGAACAGCACCTCGTGCGTCTTCGGGTCGAGCACGTCCTCCGCCGCGACGCGGCCGAGGATGCGCTCGCTGAGCGAGGACACGACCTCGCCGTCCGAGATCGCCGCGCGGGCGGTGATCGAACGGTCGGTGCCGCAATCATCGATCTTGACGATGCAGTCCTGCGCCACGTCCACCAGACGCCGGGTGAGATAGCCCGAGTTCGCCGTCTTCAGGGCGGTGTCGGCCAGACCCTTGCGGGCGCCGTGGGTCGAGTTGAAATACTCGAGCACGGTCAGGCCTTCCTTGAAGTTCGACACGATCGGCGTCTCGATGATCTCGCCCGAGGGCTTGGCCATCAGGCCGCGCATCCCGCCGAGCTGCTTCATCTGGGCGGGGCTGCCGCGGGCGCCCGAATGGCTCATCATATAGACCGAGTTCGGTTCCTGCTCGCGGCCCTCGTCATCGACGCGCATGGCCGAGATCTCGCCCATCATCGCATCGGCGACGACGTCCGAGCATTTGGACCAGGCATCGACCACCTTGTTGTACTTCTCGCCCTGGGTGATGAGGCCGTCCATATACTGCTGCTCGAATTCCTTGACCTGATCGCGGGTGGTGTTCACCAGGTCCCACTTGGTCGCCGGAATGACCATGTCGTCCTTGCCGAAGGAGATGCCGGCCTTGAACGCCTCGGTGAAGCCGAGGGTCATGATCTGGTCGCAGAAGATCACCGATTCCTTCTGGCCGCAGTGGCGATAGACGGTGTCGATGACCTCGCCGACCTCCTTCTTGCGGAGGAGCCGGTTGACGATGTCGAACGGCGTCTTGAAGTTCTTGGGCAGCAGCGCGCCGAGCCGCAGGCGGCCGGGCGTGGTGTCGAAGCGCTTCAGGATGGCGTTGCCGGTCTCGTCGATCTGCTCGATCCGGGCGGTGATCTTGGAATGCAGGTTGATGAGGCCCGCGTGCAGGGCGTGATCGACCTCCTCGATCGAGGCGAAGACCATGCCTTCGCCCGGCTGCCCCTCGCGGGCGATCGAGAGATAATAGAGGCCGAGGATCATGTCCTGCGACGGCACGATGATCGGCTTGCCGTTCGCCGGGCTGAGCACGTTGTTCGTGGACATCATGAGGACGCGCGCTTCCAGCTGCGCCTCGAGGCTCAGCGGCACGTGCACGGCCATCTGGTCGCCGTCGAAGTCGGCGTTGAAGGCCGAGCAGACGAGCGGGTGCAGCTGGATCGCCTTGCCCTCGATCAGCACGGGTTCAAACGCCTGGATGCCGAGGCGGTGCAGGGTGGGCGCGCGGTTCAGCAGGACCGGGTGCTCGCGGATGACTTCATCAAGGATGTCCCAGACCTCGGGACGCTCCTTCTCGACGAGCTTCTTCGCCTGCTTGACGGTCGAGCTGAGGCCCTTGGCGTCGAGCCGCGAATAGATGAACGGCTTGAAGAGTTCGAGCGCCATCTTCTTCGGCAGGCCGCACTGGTGCAGCTTCAGCTCGGGACCGGTCACGATGACCGAACGACCGGAGAAGTCCACGCGCTTGCCGAGCAGGTTCTGGCGGAACCGGCCCTGCTTGCCCTTGAGCATGTCGGAGAGCGACTTCAGCGGCCGCTTGTTGGTGCCGGTGATGACCCGGCCGCGGCGGCCGTTGTCGAACAGCGCGTCGACGGATTCCTGCAGCATCCGCTTCTCGTTGCGGATGATGATGTCGGGCGCGCGCAGTTCGATCAGCCGCTTCAGGCGGTTGTTGCGGTTGATGACCCGGCGGTAGAGGTCGTTCAGGTCCGACGTGGCGAAGCGACCGCCGTCCAGCGGCACCAGCGGGCGGAGTTCGGGCGGGATGACCGGGATCACCGTCAGCACCATCCACTCGGGACGGTTGCCGGATTCGCGGAAGGATTCCACCAGCTTCAGCCGCTTGATGATCTTCTTCGGCTTCAGCTCGCCGGTCGCCTCGGCCAGGTCGGCGCGCAGCTGCTCGGCCTCGGAATCGAGGTCGATGGCGGCGAGCATCTCGCGGATGGCCTCGGCGCCGATGCCGGCGCGGAAGGCGTCCTCGCCGAAGCGGTCCTGCGCGTCGAGGAATTCTTCCTCGCCGAGCAGCTGGCCGGCCTTGAGGTCGGTCAGGCCGGGCTCGATGACGACATACTGTTCGAAATAGAGGATGCGTTCGAGGTCACGCAGCGTCATGTCCAGCATGAGGCCGATGCGGGAGGGCAGCGACTTCAGGAACCAGATATGGGCGACGGGCGAGGCGAGCTCGATATGGCCCATCCGCTCGCGCCGGACCTTCTGCAGCGTCACCTCGACGCCGCATTTCTCGCAGACGACGCCGCGATACTTCATCCGCTTGTACTTGCCGCACAGGCACTCGTAGTCCTTGATCGGACCGAAGATGCGGGCGCAGAACAGGCCGTCCCGCTCCGGCTTGAAGGTGCGGTAGTTGATCGTCTCCGGCTTCTTGATCTCGCCATAGGACCAAGAGAGAATCCGTTCAGGGCTCGCCAGCGAGATCTTGATCTCGTCGAAGGTGCGCAGCGGCTGGACCGGAGTGAACGGGTTGGTGATTTCCTGGTTCATCTAAGAATCCTCAAACACGTTTCGGGGAAGGGAGGGCGCTGACCGCCCTCACTCCGTTTCCGAATCCAGAAGCTCGATATTCAGGCCGAGCGAGCGGATTTCCTTGACGAGCACGTTGAACGATTCCGGGACGCCCGCCTCGAAATTGTCCTCGCCCTTGACGATGGACTCGTAGACTTTCGTCCGGCCCGCGACATCGTCGGATTTCACCGTCAGCATTTCCTGCAAGGTATAGGCCGCGCCGTAGGCTTCAAGGGCCCAGACCTCCATCTCGCCGAACCGCTGGCCGCCGAACTGCGCCTTGCCGCCCAGCGGCTGCTGGGTGACGAGGCTGTACGGGCCGGTGGAACGGGCGTGGATCTTGTCGTCCACCAGATGGTGCAGCTTCAGCAGATACTTCACGCCGACGGTGACCGGCCGGGTGAACTGCTCGCCCGTGCGGCCGTCATAGACGATGGACTGGCCCGAGGTGTCGAAGCCCGCCCGTTCCAGCGCGTCGTTGACATCCGCCTCCTTGGCGCCGTCGAAGACCGGGGTGGC